>JACPAO010000098.1 GCA_016180755.1 Methanobacteriota archaeon | reverse complement strand
CGGACAAGCGACGATATGGAAAGGTGATGACGATTGTCGAAGGAATCAACCCACAGGACATCGACCTCGACAAGCTCGTCAAGGAGCTCAAGGCCAAGTGCGCATGCGGCGGTACCCTCAAGGAAGGCAGAGTCGAACTCCAAGGCGAACACCGGAAACGGGTCGCCGAGGTCCTCAAGGAAATGGGGTTCCCCGCCGAAGTCGCTCCCTGAGGGAACGCCGACCCCCGCCTCGCTGCGAGAACTCCGCGGCGAGTTCCTGGGACGTCGCGCAGAAGTCCTCGAAGCGCCCGACCCGACCCTCGTGGGCCGGACGGGCACGATCGTGGACGAATCCCTCAACACGCTGGTCCTGAAGACCGGGGACGGACGCGTCCTCCGCGTCGCGAAGGCGCACACGCTCTTCGCGCTCGACGCGGACCACGGACGCGTCACGGTCCCGGGCGACAGGATCAGGTTCCGACCGGAAGACCGAATCAAGAAAGTCAGGTGAACGAAATGGCAAAGACAAACACGACCCAATCCCCCGCGGCGCGCGACATCGGAATCGTCGTCGCCGCCCCCTCCAAGGCCTGCCAGGACCAGCTGTGCCCCTTCCACGGGCACCTCAAGGTCCGCGGCCAGCAGTTCGTCGGCAAGGTGGTCTCCAACAAGATGACCGGCACGGTCGTCGTCGAGAAGGAGCACGCCCGCTACCTTTCCAAATTCGAGCGGTACGAGCGGCGGACGAGCCGGTACGCCGTGCACTCGCCGCCGTGCATCGCGCCCAAGATCGGCGACGAGGTCCGCATCATGGAGTGCCGGCCCATCTCGAAGACCGTGAGCTTCGTGGTCGTCGAGAACAAGGGAGGCGGTGCCGCGTGAAGGGCATCCCCGGACGCTCCACGCGCGGCCTCCCGACGGGGGCCATGCTCGACTGCATCGACAACACGGGCGCCAAGAAGGTCGCCATCGTGACGGTCCCGAAGACCCACACGACCCACCGCCGCTACCCTGCGGCCGGCGTGGGCGACCTCGTCATCATCACGGTCAAGAAGGGCACGCCCGAGATGCGTCGCCAACTCTTCCCCGCCGTCATCGTCCGGCAGCGCCGGCCGTTCCGCCGCGCCGACGGGCTCCGCGTCGCCTTCGACGACAACGCCTGCGTCATCGTGACGCCGGAAGGCGAAGTGAAGGGCAGCATGATCAAGGGACCCGTCGCCCGCGAGGCCGCGGAGCGATGGGCCCGTATCGCCGCGACCGCGAGCACAATCCTCTGAGGTGAAAACGACATGCCAAACGTCTCCCACTCGATCCAACCCCGGAAGCAGCGCAAGGCCTGGTTCAACGCGCCCCTGCACACGCGACGCAAGCAGATCGCGAGCCACCTCGCCGAATCGCTCATCCTCAAGTACAACCGCCGCGCGCTGCCCGTCGTGAAGGGCGACGTCGTGAAGGTCATGCGCGGGGCCTTCCGCGGCCACGAGGACAAGATCGCCTCGGTGGACCTCAAGCTCCGCAAGGTCACCGTCGAGGGTGTCACCCTCACGAAGGCCGACGGCAAGAAGAAGGCGAAGCCCATCGACCCGTCGAACCTCCTTATCACGAAGCTCAACCTCACCGACAAGCTCCGCCGCGAGCGCCTCGCGCGCGCCGCGAAGCTCGACGAGGACCAGCGCAAGAAGCTCGCCGAGGAACTCGAGAAAGAGGCGAAGGCGCAGGCGAAGGAGATCGAGAAGTTCAAGGAGGAGCTCGCCGCGCGGGAGGCCAAGGAGAAGGCCGAGCGCGCCGAGGAAGGCGAGACGCAGCCCGCCGTCGATCCCGTCACGCAGAAGCCCATGATGAAGCCCGCCACCGAGGAGAAGCACGAGCACGCCGGCGGCGAGGAGCTCGAGAAGGCGCGCGAAGAGGCCCGGAAGGAATCCGAGAAGGCCAAGGCCCAGGAGGAGAAGAAATAGATGCCCGGCAAACACATGAAGCGGATCGCGGCGCCCCGCGCCCTGATCCTTCCCCGCAAGGAGAAGAAGTGGGTCTACAAGGTCAGCGCCGGCCCCCACCCGGTGGAACGCTCGATCCCCCTCGCGGTCGTCGTGCGCGACCACCTGCACCTGTGCGAGACGGGCCGCGAGGCCCGGCGTATCATCGGTGCGGGCGACGTCACCGTCGACGGCGCGGCCCAGAAGGACCACAAGTTCCCGGTCGGCCTCATGGACGTGGTCTCCGTCCCGAAGACGAAGCAGACGTTCCGCATCCTCCTCGACCACCACGCCCGGCTCATCCCGGTCGAAGTGAAGGGCGACGAGGCGCGTTGGAAGCTCGCGCGCGTCGAGAACAAGACGACCGTCACGGGAGGCAAGACCCAGATCAACCTGCACGACGGGCGCAACATCCTCGTGCCGAAGGACCAGTACAAGACGGGCGACGTCCTCAAGCTCGAGGTCCCCACGCAGAAGGTCCTCGGCACCCACAAGCTCGGCGCGGGAAGCCTCGGCCTCATCACGGGCGGCGCCCACGCCGGCGAGGTCGCGCCCATCAAGGCCGTGGAGGTCAAGAAGGGCCCCTATCCGAACATGGTCGTCCTCACGAACAAGGAGGGCACCGAGTTCCGCACCATCAAGGACTACGTGTTCCCGGTCGGAGAGAAGACGGCCGAGGTCAAGATCCCGGAGGCGAAGACGGATGGCCAGTGAGTTCGAGGTCGTCACGCCGCGCGGCGGCGCGAAGCCCATGCCGAAGCCGGCCGCGACAACCCAGCAGGTCCCCGGCCCGAAGGCGGCCCCCAAGCCGAAAGTCCCCAAGGCCGACACGGGCGCGAACCCGATGCGCCAGCTGCGCGTCGCCAAGGTGACGGTCAACATCGGCGTCGGGCAGGCCGGCGACCGGCTCGAGAAGGCCGAGCGCGTGCTGGCGTCACTCACGAGCGCGAAGCCTGTGCGGACCGTCGCCCGCAAGGCGATTCGCGACTGGAACATCCGCGAGGGCATGCCGATCGGTGTGAAGGTCACGCTGCGCGGCGACCCCGCCATCGACTTCGCGAAGCGCGCCCTCTGGACGCGCAACTTCCGCGTCGCCAATTGGAGCTTCGACCGCGAGGGCAACCTCCAGTTCGGCATCCCCGACCACACGGCCTTCGAAGGCCAGAAGTACAACCCCGAGGTCGGCATCTTCGGCATGGACGTGTCCGTCACGGTCGAGCGTCCCGGCTTCCGAATCAAGCACCGGCACCGAGAGCAGAAGCGCGTGTCGAAGCGGCACCGCGTCACGTCGGAGGAGTCGCAAGCCTTCCTCGGAAAGCTCCTGGGCCTGGAGATCGTCTGAGGTGAACATGATGGCGACCCCGAACAACGTCCCGCTCAAGGAAAAGAAGCGACTCTACGGAGCCATCTTCGGCTGCGAACGCTGCGGCCAGATGCGGAGCATGGTCCGACTGCACGGCCTGCACATGTGCCGACAATGCTTCCGCGACGCCGCGAAGGACATGGGCTTCAAGAAATACTGGTAGGAGGAAAACAACATGCTTCAGGATCCCCTCAACGACGCGCTCTCCCAGATCCGCAACGCCGAGAAGGTGGGCAAGAAGGACGTCGTGCTCCGCCCCGCCTCGAAGCTCATCGGCCGCGTCCTCACCGTGATGAAGGACGGCGGGTACGTCGGCGACTTCGAGTTCGTCGAGGACCAGCGCGGCGGCGTGTACCGCGTCAAGCTCTTGGGCCGCATCAACGACTGCGGCGTCATCAAGCCCCGCTACGCCATCGGTCGGCTCGAGTTCGAGAAGTGGGAGAACCGGTACCTGCCCGCGCAGGACTTCGGCGCCCTCATCCTCTCGACGACGAACGGCGTCATCAGCCAATACCAGGCGAAGGAGCTCAAGACCGGAGGCCGGCTCCTCGCGTACGTGTACTAGGTGATACCATGGTGTCCCTCCCCGAAACCAAGGACCACATCAAGATCCCCGAAGGGGTCACCGCGAAGCTCGACGGCC
>JACPAO010000097.1 GCA_016180755.1 Methanobacteriota archaeon | reverse complement strand
TCCGAAAGGTCCACGAAAAGGGAGGCTCGACGGGAAGCCGCGGTTGGGGCGGCACGTTCGACCCGGCGGAGTCGGCGCGCGCGCTGCTTCGGACGCACACGACCGTCGGCACGATCCGCCACCTGGCAAAGCACCCCGAGGGGCCGCTTCGCGTGTTCTCCGTCGGCCGCGTCTTCCGAAAGGAGACGATGGACGCGACGCATCTTCCTGAGTTCCACCAGATCGAAGGCATCGCGACGGAGCCCGGAGCGGACTTCCGCATGCTCCTTGGGATCCTCAAGGAGTTCTACAAGCGCCTTGGGTTCGAGAAGCTCCGGTGGCGGCCCGCCTTCTTCCCGTACACGGAGCCCTCCATGGAGGTCGAGGTCTGGACGGGGACCAAGTGGATGGAGCTCGGCGGCTGCGGGATCTTCCGGCCGGAGGTGACGCAGCCCTTCGGCGTGAAGACGCCCGTGCTCGCGTGGGGCCTGGGCCTCGAGCGCCTCGCCATGCTCCGCTTTGGCCTGAAGGACATCCGCGACATCTACGTGTCGGACATCGAGTGGCTGCGCCGGCAGCCTCTTGCCTGAACGCCTAGGAGCCAAGAAGCTTCAGGTACGTGTCCGCCTCGGGCGTGCGGGAGAACTCGGTGACGGCGTCGTCGGGGAGTTTGGCCATGAGCCCGTCGAGCCGCTTCACGAGGTTGCGGACCTCGGCCTCCGAAACGCCGCCAGGCAGGGCGGCGGGCCCGGACACGCCCGGCGCGCCCCGCTGGTGGGCGACGACGGCCAGGTTCCGTGCGGCCCGCGCCATCCCCACGCGGCCCAGGAACAGGAACGCGAGCAGAAGGCCCAGGAGGAGAAGGACGGCGCCGATGTAGTGGGTCGGGACCTCGTACTTGGAGACCGTCGAGACGCGAAGCGCGGAACCGGTGTAGCTCAGGTACAGCCAACCCACCATCCAGAGCATCCCGAGGATGCCGAGTCCGACGCCCCCTCCGACCATGATCTGCCCCATGAGCACCTGTCCGTTGGCCCAACGGACCTGCCCTTCGACCTCGTCCCGCGGGGCGGTGGGAAGGATCCCGACCGGCCGCCTGCCGGGAAGGAAATGGAAGACCGCGGCCGTGATGGCCCCGAGAAGGAAGATGGCGGCGCCGAGGTAATCCGCACGGATCCCACCGACCTTGTAGAGCGAGCCGAGGTCGAAGCTGCGTTGGTAGGCGAACGCGAGGACCAATAGGCCGAGGAAGGCCACGGTCCAACCGAGAACCATGAGGCCCGGGATTCCGCGTCGGATGGTGGATCGAAGGACCCAATCGTCCGCCGGCGGAGGGCTGGCTGCCGCTGGGACGTCGAGGGCCGGCTGGGGTTCGGCGACCGCCTCCCATTGGGCTGTCGAGGTCGTCGCTGCCGGCGTGGGGGCGGGCTCAGGGCTCATGGTGGCACCACCAGCGGATGCTGGGGCGGGTTCAGGAACGAAAGCGGGGGCCGGTTCGGGAGGCGGCGCCGGCGTAGGTGCCGGCGGCTCGACGGCGGGCTCCGGTTCAGGCGGGGGTGTCGGCGGAGCCGGTGCCGGCGGGGCCGTGGCCTCGACCGGCGCCGTCGCGGGTTCAGGCAAGGGGGGCGGAATGAAGGCTCGCGGGAGCGGAGGCGCCGTCGCGGGTTCGGGCGCCGGGGGTCGCCGCTTGGGGGCCGGCGCCTTCCGCCGCTTCGGTCGGGCGGGGACGCGGCGCGCCGGTGCCTTGTTCGTGGGGACGCGGCGCTGGGCTTTCTTTTGGGGCGCGGGCTTCGGGGTCCGTTTCGCACGCTGGGCGGGCGCCGTGGACGCTTTCGCCTTCGGGACCGCCGGTTTTCGAGAAGGTTTGGCGGGCTTCGCCTTGGCGCGCGTCGGGGGCTTCTTCCTTGCCGCTGCCCTGCGCGCCACCACCGCCGCAATACTGGCTCTCAACTTAAGGCGTTTTCGAGAAGGACAAGAGTGAAAGGCAAGCCGCGTCGAGGCGCGGTCTCCGTGCCGCCGTTGCTCCCATCCGACGAGATGACTCGTCTACGCGCACCGGGGGAACCATAGCCGGTCGGGAGCGGGTCGGCAGGAAGGCGCTTGAGCGCACGCATTTGCGTGCCGGCTTCGGCGCGGCTTCGGTCCCATCCTCGGCCGGGGACCGTATTTACGCGTTGGCCAGCAACGCTTTAACCCAACGTCGGGGCGGCTGCGAGCCATTGGAGGGGCAGGAGGCCCCACCTGGGCGCGAGGCCGAGCAGCATCCACACGGCCGTCATGGGGACCGCGGCGAAGATGGGCACGATGATGTTGTCTTGGACCCGGGGAAGGGATTCGCCGATCATCGCGAAGAGCGAGCCCAAAAGGCAGACGACCACAATCCAGCGGCTGGGGTAAACGTGGCTCGTCTCGGCGGCGTACCAGTGGATGAGGACGAGGGCCCCGGCGAGTCCCGCGACGAGGCCGGCCAGGCTGCCCTCCCAGGACTTCCCGCGGTTGTACCAGATCTTGTGGCGGCCGGCGGCTCGTCCTACGAGCGCGCTGAAGCCGTCCCCGAACGCGAGCATGGCGGATGCGGCGAGCGCGATGGGGACGGGCGTGAGCCACAAGAGGACGAGCAGCGTGAGGAGGAAGCCGATGCTCGCCCAGGAAAAGGTCTCGTGTTCGCGTCGCGTGCTTTGGAGTTGTTGGGACCAGAACGGGACCTGGAGGCCCCAGTAGCGGTGGAGGACCTCCACGCACACGATGAACAGGACCGTCGAGACGCAGATGACGGACGCGTACTCGGGCGTCGTGTAGAGGACGATGGGCGTCGCGACGAGGCCGGTGAGCATGTGCCAGCCTTTGCGTCGGATCTCGAGGGCGGGGACGCGCGTTCCTAATCCTCCTCGAGGCTCGCGGGCAACAGGTTCGGGATGCCCTCTTCGACGGGGAACACGTGGCCGCAGCCGGCGCACGTGAGGGTGCCTTCGAGGATCTCCTGGGTCGCAGGGTCGGTCTGGTCGGCGCGGAGCCGGAGGTCGCCGCGGCAGTCGGGGCAGCACACGAGGTCGAGGAGGTCTTGCCGCATCAGCGTCCCCGCGGTAGCGTGGCGGAGGTCGTGTGGTCCGTCATGTGGTACTCCTGGAGGGACTTGATGACGACCGCGCCCTGCTTGAGGGCCGTGATGGCGCCGACGGCGGCGCGCGCCGCCTCGATCGTCGCCAGGAAGGAGATCTGGAGGTCCGTCGCGACGCGGCGCATCATGTAGCCGTCCCGCCGCGCCGGGGCCTCGAGGGTGTCGCCGGGCGTGTTGATGATGAGCTGGATGGCTCCGCGCCGCATGAGGTCGATCGCGTCCGGCGATCCCTTCTCGCCCACCTTGTAGACCATCTCGGCGGGGACCTGGAATTCGCGAAGGTACTGGGTCGTGCCGCGGGTCCCGTAGAGCTTGAACCCAAGTTCGACGAGCTCGCTCGCGATCGGTAGGATGCGCCGTTTGTCCTCGTCGCGGACGCTGAGGAAGACGCTCCCCGAGGCGGGGAGCCGGTTCCCGGCGGCCTCCATAGCCTTGTAATAGGCGCGGCCGTAGTCGTCGTCGATGCCGATGACCTCGCCGGTCGATTTCATCTCGGGCCCCAGGACTGCGTCGACGCCCTGCAGCTTGAGGAAGGGGAACACCGGCGCCTTCACGGCGTAGTGCTTGCCGCGCGCCGTCGGCAGGTTCATGGAACGCAGCTTCTCGCCGATGGCGACGCGCGTCGCGATCCTGGCGAGCGGCACGCCGGTCGCCTTCGCGACGAAGGGGACGGTGCGGCTACTTCGGGGGTTCGCTTCGAAGCAGTACATGTAGACGTCGTCCCCGTCGCAGACCGCGTCCACGTCGACCTCGATCGCGTTGCTGATGAAGTCGTCGATGAGAAGCGGCTGGTCCTTCGAGACCTTCACGGCCTCGTGGACGTACTCCTCGAGCTCGGCGTCGCTTCCCACGACCTGCATGGCGCGTCCGCCAAGGACGTAGCTGGGTCGGCAGAGGACCGGGTAGCCGATCCGCTTCGCGACAGCCCGGGCCTCGTCGGCGTTGTGCGCGATGCCCGCCTCGGGCTTGGGCACCTTGATCTGCTTGCACAGCTCGTTGAAACGGTCGCGGTTCTCGGCCAGGTCGATCGCCTCGGGCGGCGTGCCCCAGATCTTCGTCTTGAGGTGTGGCCGCTTCTCGAGGGCCTCCTTGAGGGGAAGGGCGAGGTTGATGGCGGTCTGTCCGCCAAACTGCACGAGGAGGCCGTCGGGCTCTTCGCGTTCGATGATGTCGAGGACGTTCTCCCAGGTGAGTGGTTCGAAGTAAAGCCGGTCGCTCGTGTCGTAGTCCGTCGACACCGTCTCCGGGTTGTTGTTGATGATGACGGCCTCGATGCCCGCCGCGCGAAGCTGCTGGACCGCGTGCACGCACGAGTAGTCGAACTCGACGCCCTGGCCGAT
>JACPAO010000096.1 GCA_016180755.1 Methanobacteriota archaeon | reverse complement strand
ATCTCGGACGCGGCCCGGCTGTTGCGCCGGCGCGGCCCATCCCCCTCCCACCTTCGGCGAATCATGGCTTCCTGGGACAACACGGCGGCCCTCCGCCGGGCGCGCCAGGCGATCGCGAGGCGCCTCGCGGCGTGAACCGTTCAACCCCGCGCCCCCCAAGTTCATGAAGGGGCGCCTCTCATGCAACGTTCCGTGCAGATCGGACGACACGAGTGGAGCCTCCTCGATCCGCCCCTCTTCTGGCGGAAGCTCGCCATGCTCGTCGTCTTCTTCGGGCTCTTCGTCCCGATCTACATGTACAAATCGTGGCTCACCGTCTGGTACGCGGTCTTCCTCCTCGCCCTCCACATCTACGTGCTCCTCGTGTTCGTCTACCGCGTCCGGTGGAGGGTCCTGGCGGAGAACAAGAAACCGTTCCTCGTCCGCCTCGTGGCCATCGCGACCTTCGTCGCCCTCCTGACGTTCATCCGCGCCGGCGCGACCCTGCCCGAACTGGTTGCGTTCGTGTGGTTGAGCGGGATGGTCCACGTCGCTCTCCTCTTGTCCCTCACGGTCGATGTCCGGCCGGTGCCCCAATCCGGGCCGCGCCACGCCGAGGCGGTCAGCACCCCGACCCAAGATTTATGAAAGCGTAGCCGGCCTTTCGTCGCGATGCGCGCCGCACCGGCCATCGGCCTTGCCGTCCTCATCGGCGCGGCAGGCTGCCTCGGCGCCCCGCCCACGGCGCCATTGGCCGCGGACCTCCCCGATGCCGTCGACCCATCGCTCCGGTTGGGGGCGGACACCGCCGCGCTCGGGGGCATGATTGCGTGGCAAGGCCGGTTCCTCCAATCCGAGCCTGGCGCCGGGATTCCCTTCGTCCCGACCGGGACCCAATGCGGCCCCGCGAACTGCGAAAAGATCCGGTTCCGCGTCGAGAACAAGACAGGGGCGGATTCCGGCCTCGTGCTGCGGCTCGTCGCGAGCTGGCCGTTCTCGACACGCAAGGGGGACTTGGACGCGATGCATCCCGAGTTCGTCACGCGGCTTTCCACGCCCGGGGGTACCATCGTGAGCGGAACGAGCTCCACCTACGGCAGCCTCGTACGCGTCCCCGACCCCGCCGCGGGCAACTACGAGCTCACCATCCGCAAGGCCGGTGGGGCCGTATTCGCGAGCTCCTACCAGGGGTTCGCGAGGCCCGACCGAGACCCGGCCCCAGACGACCCGTCCGCCGACCTGCGGCCGGACCTCGCCCTCATGTTCATCGGCGACCTTCAGCTCGCAAAGAGCCTTCCCGGCGACCTCAACCCGACCACGGCACCCGCGCCGATGACCAAGGGCTGCGGCCTCGACGAGTTCCAGGAACATCGGCACCTGCGGTGCCTTCGCTTCTCCGCGTCGATCGCGAACGCGGGCGATGGGCCCCTCATGCTCTTCTTCGAGGACGGGGAAGGGACGGTCAAGGTGAAGCAGTGCCTGAAGAACGGCGAGGGCGGCTCACGCCTGCGCGACGCCGGGACAGGGTCCTGGCACGACGCGCACTTGCACCACCATCACCACGACGTCGTCGACTACCAGCTCTACAAGTACGACCTCACCACCAACACGCGAGGCGAACCGGCGACCAAGGGCCAGAAGTTCGGTTGGGGCTTCGCGGCCCAGGGCGTCCTCCCCTACCTCCTTCCGCAGACGTACGCGGACGGGCGCGCCTTCTCGCCGCCCCGGAGCGAATGCGCGGACGCCCCGGGGGGCGGTTCGTACGGCCTTCCCCGCGGCTGGCACGACCCTTACCTTTTCTGGCGCAACGGCAACTACGTCGACGTCACCAGCGTCCCCGACGGGACGTACGAGCTCGAGATCGTGCTCGACGCGAAGGACGCCGTCCTCGAGACGGACGTGCACGAGAACAAGGGTTCCGTCCTCCTGCGCCTGCGGGGCGACAACGTCGAACAGCTCACGACGTTCCAACGCGACTTCTCGCCCGGTCCGCGGTAGGCCCCAGTCAATCCGAGGGTAGGGGCGCGTTCAAACCGTAAGGCGTAAGAGGGTGCGCTGGGCGCGCACCGTTTTGGTCAAACCAATGACACGCCCAGCGAACCCAAGGATGCAACGCAAGCAGGTCGGAAGAACGATTCGAACCCTCCTCCGGGACAGCTTCCCCATGGTGGAACGGGCGAACCGGACCTACGATCGGTCGGACTTCGTGGAATTGGTCGCGCTGGCCACGGGGCGCGACCAGAGCCTGGCCGTCGCCAGCAAGATCCATCCCGGAATTCCCGACTCGGACACGTTCCACCTCCACCTCAAGGCGGCCACCCCGACGGACGTGTTCACCACGTTCCAAGCCCGCCTCGACGAACTCCTGAGCCTCGCCCGAGTCCTGCACTGGCTGGACCAGGCCGTCGACGTCGCCATCGACCGCCACAACGAACCCAACTACGGGGCCGAACAATCCTACATGGTCGGGATGGAGCGGAAGGCCGGCACCAACAAGGCGCACGCCTACCTCACCAGCCAACGACTGGGCGAACCCCGACTCACCTTGGACCTCCAACTGTTGAACGCGCTGCGCGACCAACACGGCGCCCTGGCCGACCTTCTCAAACAGACGCTTGGCCGCAACCCGAACCTCCGATCCCTCCTGTTGGACAAGGGATTCTACACGCTCCAGGACATCCAACTCCTCCTGGAGACGGGCAAGGACTTCATCGTCCCAATCCCGAAAACCAAGGCCCTCCACAATGTGGAACGGGACCTGTACCGGACCCGGCAACGCGTCGGCGTCACGGCCCGCTTCATCGCGTCTCGACGCTACCGCATGGGCGAAGCCGGGACAGGTCCCGAAATCGTCCAAGTCATCCGATGGGAACCCGACCCGGAGGAACCCACGGGGGAAGGATGGTTCGCGTACGCGTGCCGCCGCGAAACCACCGTCAACGAATTCGACGAATGGGCCACCCGGTACCGGACGCGTTGGGGCATCGAAACCGGATACCGAACCCTCGAACTGTTCCGACGCCGAACCACCAGCCACCGGTACAGCAACCGACTCTACCTCACCCTGATTGCCGTCCTTTTGGACGTCGCGTGGCGCCTCGTGCGCCACGCGCGACGCAGACGCGGACGATCGACCTTCAGCCTACCCCAATTCCTGCTCGACACGCAACCCGAACCCGTCACGGCCACCGCGTAAAGAAAGGCATCCCAACCCCCATGAACACCCGTCCAAGACTATGAGGAGGTGATTCAAGAACGAGGCCCTTCAAAAGTCACCGGGGACGACCCTCGGATTGACTGGGCCCACCGCGCCCTAGAAATAGGCCGCCCGGCTTGGCGCGCCCCGCCATGTGGAGGACCAAGTATTCCGGCGAGGTCCAGCCCGCCGACTACGGCAAGAACCTTCGGCTCGCCGGCTGGGTCGAGGACAGCCGGAACCTCGGCAAGATCGCCTTCCTCGTCGTTCGCGACCGCGGAGGCCGTTTCCAGATCGTCCTCCCGAAAGGCAAGGTCCCCGACGAGATGTTCGACGCCCTCACGAAACTCAACCGGGAGAGCGTCGTGGCCTTCGAGGGCCCCCCGCAGGCGACGCGCGGCTCGACCGCGTTCACCTGGGAGATGAAGCCCGAGAAGTTCTGGGTGCTGAGCGAGGCCCAGGCCCCGCTCCCGCTGGGCGTCGTCGACAAGGTCAACATCGAGATCGACACCCGCCTCGACGCCCGCTTCATGGACCTGCGCCGGCCCGAGACGCAGGCCATCTTCAAGATCCGCAACACCGTGCTCGCCGCGGGGCACGAGTACCTTCGCGGCCACGGCTTCCTCGAGATCCACTCCCCCCGCATCATCGGGGCCTCGTCCGAGGGCGGGACGGACGTCTTCCGCGTGAAGTACTTCGAGAAGGAGGCGTTCCTCTCGCAGTCCCCGCAGCTCTACAAGCAGGCCATGATGGCCACCGGCTTCGACCGCGTCTACGAGGTCGCGACCTACTTCCGGGCCGAGAAGCACAACACGGTCCGGCACCTCAACGAGATCACCGCCTTCGACCTCGAGATGGCCTTCATCGAGAACGACGGGGAGGTCATGGACGCCATCGAGG
>JACPAO010000153.1 GCA_016180755.1 Methanobacteriota archaeon | reverse complement strand
CGATGCCGTCGTCGTCCAGGTGAACGCCACCGTCACGTGGACCAACCGCGAAGCCGTCAATCACGACGTCACCGGGATCGGCAACAACCTCAGCAGCCCGCGGAACATGGCGAAGGGCGCCACGTACGTTTTCAAGGCGGAGAAGGCGGGCGTCTACGACTACTACTGCACGATCCACAGCTCCGGGCGCGGAATCCAAATGTGGGGCCGCCTCATCGTCATGGAGGCCCCCATCACGGGCCTCGGCGGCGGGGAAGGGGGCATCAGCCCGGAGGAAGCCGGCGTGAACTGGCTCGCCCACTGGGTCGGCATCATCAGCTTCGTCGCGGTCTTCGCGACGCTCATCATCTACTACTTCGTCCTCAAATTCGGCGAGACGATGCACGCGACCGACCACCGGGACCGCAAGGAGCCGTAGGACGTGGCGCCGAACCAGCCGGGCGACATCGTCCGGTACGAGGAACCCGAGCGACCGCGCCACGCCGCCGTCATGATCCTGCTCCTCACCTTCTACGAGCTCGTGTTCGTATTCCTGTTCCTCTACACGGCCGTCGCGGGCGGCGTGAACGTCGCGATCCAGATCCGCCAGATGCAGCTCCTCTTCATGGTCTTCCTCATCCTCGGGTTCATCCTGATGCTGTACCGGCGGTACTTCATGCCGGACGTCATGGTCGTGAAGGTCCGCAACAAGAAGTACGAGGATTTCATCGACGCGAACCGCGTGCCGAAGGTCGACTGAGTCGGGGCACGTTACCGATTATATAGAGGCTGTTCATAAGGAGCCGAATTCGACCAAAAGGGATGCAGATGGTGGACGAGAAGCCGACCGAAGCCGCGCTCCCGGAGCCCGCGCCGCTTGCGCAGCCCGTGCCTCGTAGGGATTTCGTCAAGACCGCCCTCACGGTCGCGGCGGGCGGCGCCGTCGTCGCCGGCGCAGCGCCTCTTGTCGTTCCCCTCAGCTACAATCCCCGGAAGATCCCGCGGTTCCCCTACGTCGGCGCCCGCATCCTCCCGCCCGGTCCCGCGCCCCAAGGCATCCCGCTCATCCCCGTCACGGTGAACGACAACGGGGAACTCGAGGGGAAGCCGGAGAACCCCCAGAGCAAGCTCCGGTTCGGCCTCGACTGGTACAAGTACTGCAGCCATGAGGCCGCGCCCGGGCTCGAGCTCAAGTTCACGGACGACAACGTGATGCGGTACTACACGAACCCCGAGAAGCTCACGCAGGCGCGGGCCTCCGGGATCGAGCTCTGGTACCAGAACTTCCTCGACCAACCGATGCGCGCCGACCAGTTCCAGAAGATCGGCGACGGCGCGCCCTTCCGGTGGCGCTCGGAGGACCAGGTCGGCTCGAACATCGTCACGGGGATCGTCATCAAGATCGACCCGTCCAAAATCAAATCGAAGTCCCCCGAGCACATCGGCGGCTTCATCCACGACAACGAGGACGGTACGGGCTTCATCGCGATCTGCAGCTTCTGCGCCCACTTCTGCTGCGTGCCGGGCTGGGGCGAGCACTCGAGCGTCAAGACCAACGCCGACGTCGGCAAGAAGGCGATGCGCGGGATCGGCGTTGCCGACCACGTCATCTACTGTTCCTGCCACGACTCCCGGTACGACCCCATGGACATCCGCGAATACACGTTCCCGCCCGACTTCTGATGAGGACCCCTGATGGCTGACGCTCCCGCGCCCGAAGCGACGCCGAAACCCGTCGTGCCGAGCCCCGCCGCGCCGCCGAAGCCCGCCGCGAAGCCCGTCGCCCCGCCGCCCGCCTCCGGGCCCGCCTCGCCGACGAAACCGTCGCGGAAGTTGACCATGACGGACAAGGTCAACCTCCAGGCCTTCGCCTGGTTCGAGAGCCGGTTCAAGCTCCGCCACTACGCGCAAGGCCTTCGGAACTTCTTCTACCGCATCAACATGCAGTTCCCCGTGAGCCACACGGAGCGATACAAGCTCCGCATCATCTGGTACTGGTACCCGCTCTACACGCTCGGGAGCCTCGCGCTCCTCTCGTTCGTCATCGCGACGATCACCGGGATCATCCTCGGCTTCTACTACGTCCCCTCGACGAACACAATCGGCATCACGTGCCACGGCGAGACGACGAGCGAGGCCTGGAAGAGCATCGGCTGCAAAATCTACAGCGTGCCCTTCGGGTTCATGATGCGCCAGCTCCATTTCTGGAGCGCGATGGTCATGGTCGCCGCTGTGTTCCTGCACATGGTGCGCGTCTTCTTCACGCAAGCGTACAAGAAGCCGCGTGAGCTCAACTGGCTCATCGGGGTCGGGCTTCTCGTGTTCACCCTTGGCCTCGGGTACACTGGCTACCTACTTCCCTGGAGCCAGCTCAGCTACTGGGCCGGGACGATCGGGCTCAAGATGGCCCTCGCGACGCCTCCGCCGGCCGTGGGAGACTGGGTCGCGGGCCTCGTGTTCGGCGGAAGCAGCCTCGGCCAGGACACGCTCACCCGCATGTACCTCCTCCACGTGTTCCTCCTCCCCATCATCACGTACACGCTCATCGGACTCCACATCTTCATCGTGTGGATCCAAGGAATCGCGGAGCCCCACTGAGACCCATGGCCGAGAAACGCAACGAGAAACCGGTCGCCCCCCCGAGCCTCGTCGGCGAGTACATGGCGGAGGTCCAGAAGATCGAGGCCGAGCGCCGCGCCAAGAAGAAGTTCCGCATCGTCGAAGGGTTCCCCTTCTGGCCCCACGAGGTCGTCCGCGACGCGATCTTCATCTGCTTCTTCACAGCCATCATGTTCTTCCTCGGCGGGTTCATCCCCTACTACCTCGAGGCCCCCGCCGACCCGGCCGGCCAACCCCACATCATCCTCCCCGACTGGTACCTCCTCTGGTCGTACGGGCTCCTCAAGATCGCCCACCCCGTCGAACTCTTCGGCTACACCCTCTTCACGGCAAAGCTCTGGGGCGTCGTCCTCAACGGCCTCGTCGTCGCCCCCCTCCTCGTCATCCCGTTCATCCACCTCGGGCACAGCCGCAGGCCCGTCGAGGACCCCGTGTGGGCCGGCCTCGGCTGCGGTGGGCTCATGCTCGCGTTCACGCTAAGCGCCTACAGCGTCAACCAGACGTACCGCGAGCACTGGCCCTGGATCGCCGACTTCATCGGCAACTACGAGATCGACGCCTGGCTCACCATGCTCCTTCCGGTCGTCGCCTTCTTCATCGCCTACATCCCCCTCACGTGGCGTAAAGGGATCGAGGGTTACGAGAACAAGCTGAGCCGGAACTACTTCCGGATCCGCTAGGAACCCTATTCGAGCCCGGCCCAGTCTTCCCGCACGACCTCGAGCCAGAGGCGGCACGCGCACGTCCCGCCCGAGCGGAATTCCCACGTACCCGGCCCGTCCCAAAGCACCTGCCTACGCTCTGACGAGAACTGCTGCGCCTCCGAGAGCACGCAGACGCGGTACGTGGAGGGCGAGGTGCCGTAGTCCCGGAACGTCTCCACGAAGGAACGGCCGAACGCGTCCGTGAAGGTGAGGTTCGCCCCGCCCGACTGGTAGGGGCAGTCGTACCTGAGCCTCGGCCGCACCTCGATCACGTGGTCGATGCCCTCGATCTGGAACGACCCGGCGACGGGGGCGTCCCCCGACGAGCGCGGGAACGTGAAGTTCTGTGAGGAGAGCGTGGTGTTCAGCGGGAACGCCGCCATCGGCGACGGGTCGCGGTACAACGCCTGCACTTTGGCGTGGAAGGTCTGCGAATACTCGGACGGCGCGTTCCCCATCGGCCTCACCGCGCGCACCGTCGGCGCCGAGCCTGGCCGCCGCATGGCCTTCGAGATGAGGTGTGGCTCGAGCGTCACGACGAGGGGGCTTTCGCCCGAGAGGTTGATCGCGACCCGCCCGTCGCGAAGCGGCAACCGGTCCCCGAAGACGGCCTCGAACTCGACCCCTCGTCCGTCCAAAGGTACGTCCGCAAGGAAGGAAGGGGCTTGGCAAGGAGCGTGATGTCCGCGTGCGCCGCGCGGCCCGCCTCGAGCTCGACGGTGGTCGTGGCGGTCTCGAACCCTGACTTCGAGACGGAGAGCGCCTGGGGGCCTGGTTCGAGGCCCGCGATGAGCGTCGAACCGTCGATGCCCGTGACGCCCCACACGTTGCTCGTCCCGATGAAGACGTCCGCCCCAGCGACCGGCTGCGATTCGACATCGACGACGAGGACCCGCAGGGACGCGGTGGCCGGCACCGAGATGGTGTAAGCATCGAGGCACCCGGCAGAGAGGAGGAGCGCGACCGCGAAAGCCCAGCGCACGGCTCGGGACTCGGGACCAAGGTATATTTCTATGTTGGATGCCCGCTTGTAACAGTCCCCCTTTTCAGCCGGTCCCTCCTTCGACGAGGACGTGCCCCGCGACATCGACCTCGGCGCGTACCGGCTCGTCGTCCGTTTCACGCTGCTTGCGAGCGTCGCCCTCGTCGTGTTCGGGCTCTACCGGCTCCTCCAGCGGGATTTCCTCCTCGGTCTCGCCGGCATGGTCCTCGGCGTCCTCGCGCTCCTTCCCAGCCAACTGTTTGCCATACGGCCGGACCCCGCGGCGCAGCACCTCCTCTTCCTCCTCAGCAAGCCCGACTGCTCCCTCTGCGACGAGGCGCACGGCGTACTCCGTAAGCTCGTCGACGGGACCCCGTTCACGATCCAGGTCGTGAACATCGAGGAGGACCGCCGGCTCAGGCGCCGCTTCAAGGAGCACATCCCCGTCGTCATCTGGCAGGGCGAGGAGCTCGCGAGGCTGCGCCTCGACCCCGACGCGATGCGGGCGCGGCTCGATTCAATCTTGTCCAGGACGCTCAAGCATCCCGCTCCTTCAACGTCCTGAGCGGAAAGCCTTTAGCGGCCGCCAACCCATCGCCCGACGCCATGCGCCGCCTCACCCTTGCGCTCGTCCTCAGCGGGCTCCTCGTCCTGGGCTACCTCCTTGCAGCCGGCGGGACGGCCCTCTCGTGGTCCGACGGGAACGCAGGCGCGAGCGGCGCCATCCCGGACCACCTGCGCGACTGCAGCCCCGGGCTCAACAGCCACGTCGTCTCGAACCTCCAACCCAACACGAAGTACGCGTTCCAGGCAATCGGGAAGTTCGCCTCCGGCGAGCCCCGCGAGGACCTGGGCCAGGTCCTCACCTTCACCACGCCGGCCACCAGCGATGCTTCGGCCGCGAAGGACGACCAGGTGGTCTCCCTTATGGCGGCTCACGTCGGCGACCGCAGCATGACGCTCTACGGCGGATATTCGACCGGCACCATCAACCAGGACGAGCTCGAGAAGTTTGTCGTCGCCTACGTCCCCGGGGACCACACGACCGTGGCGAACCTTCGGAGCCTGGGAGGCGCCTCGACGACCGTCCCCCAAGGCCCCCTCTCCACGATCCTCTCCACGACGATCGGCGGCCTCGAACCGGGCGCGCAGTACACGTTCCAGTTCATCGGCCAACGCGTCTCGAAGGGCGCGTGGGAGCGGCTTTCGAAGCCCGTCACCTTCATCATGGAACCCGCGCAGATCGAACGGATCGAGACCACCCCCGCGACGCCCAGCACGAGCAACCCCAGCCGCGACTGGACGCTCCAGATGCTGAGCTCGAGCCCCGCCCTCGGCGGCACGACGTTGTCCGAGTGGGTCGTCGTCTACAACCTCGCCTCCCGGGTGCCGGAGGGCACCGCGGACCTTCGCGACACGTCGAGCCCGACGACCGTCTCGAAAGGGAAGCCCCATTCCGGCTTCAAGTACTGCAAGGTCCGGGTGAGCGGCTGCGGCGGCTGCCACGGGGACTTCGAGGCCATGATGCACCAGCAGGCCTCCGAGGCGCCTCCGATCGATCGCCTTAGCGGTGAGATCCGGATCAACGGACGCGCCGACACGTGGGAGTACGAGCCCGGCAAGCAGTACGTCATCGACATCTACGTGAAGTACAACCACGAACGCTGGGACCGCGAGCCGGGGAAGTTCAACAAAGCGACCTTCAATCTCAACACGAGCGCCGGGAAGTTCCAGTTGCGCGCGGGCGACGACACGCTGCGCCTCACCGGCGGGAACTTCAGCCATACGGGTAGCAAGAACCGGGACGCCAAGGTCTGCACCGACCAGACCCAGCAGAACTGCCGTCCCTACGGGCAGACGAACGACGACGAGAGCCGGTGGGCCGGGGAACTCACGACGACCGCGAAGGGAAGCAACATCTCCGCGGAGGCCGACGGGTACCACTGGCGCGCCATCTGGATCGCGCCCCCCAAACAGGACCCCCACGGCATCGCCTTCAACATGGCGTACATGATCGCGAACAACGACGGCATCGACTCGTGCGTCCACGTGGAGTGCGACCAGTCGAAGGGCTACAGCGACCAGAACGAACAGTACGAGAGCGACGGCCGGCTCAAGAGCTACGGCTGGGACCTGTGGTCGTACCTCATCCCTCGCAAGATCATGTGCGAGGCCGGCGCGGTCCGGTCGGTGTGCGAAGCGAAGGTCTACGCGTGGATCCTTCCGCCGTCCCCGCCCCTTGACACGAAGCAGCCGGGCGACGACAACGGCGACGGCGGGTTCGGCAACGGGGCCCCGACCCTGCCCGGCGAGGCAATCGTGAGCCTCCTCCTCGTCGCGTGGCTCGCGACCGTGGGCCGTCGGCGAAATGAATAACTTCCCACGAATCGGTTTATCTACCAAAAGGGCGTGCGTCGGGACGCGCATGGCTGCCTCCGACGAATCCTTCGGCGGCATGGTGAACCGCCGCAGCCTTCCGGGCATCCTCCTCGGGCTCGCGGTCCTCCTCATCCTTGTGAGCTTCGCGGTGGGCTGGTTCTCGGTCGACGCAATCCTCCACCGGGCGGCCTACGACGAGACGGCGCCCGACAACGCGGGCAGGGAGTTCGGCACGGCACGCCTCGACCTCGAGATGCACATGCTCAAGATCACCACGCAGGCGAACCCCATCGCGATCGAGGAAAAGATCCGCGAACGGGGCGAACCTACGTACGACGAGCACGCCGGCCGGATGGGGACCGTCATGCTCGGTGTCCTCATGGTCCAGTTCACGGTCCTCCTGTCGATCCTCGCCGTTTCGGGATTCTACTACCTCCACCGCAAGCGACGCGGCGCCCGCGTCACGCTCCCGCAGACGGGCGACACCCAGATGTGGCAGGCCGAGGTCATCCCGCGGCCCTCGGCGGGGTTCTGGCTCACCGTCGTCGCGCTCGGCTTCGGCGTGACTGCCCGCGTCCTCGCGCAGCGCAACGGCGACTTCGCCGACGAGACCGTGCCGCAACCGATTCCGAAGCTTCCGAAGATCACAAGCGGATGACGAACGTGTGGCCCGACCGGTCCTCGCCGATCGTCTTGGCGCATCGGGGGTACCACGTGCGCGAACGCGAGAACACGCTCGCGGCCTTTGACGCCGCGCTCCTTGCCGGCGCCCACGGCATCGAGTTCGACGTCCGCGAGACGCGGGACGGGGAACTCGTCGTCCACCATGACGAAGCGCTGCCGACCGGCCGACGCGGGAAGCTCCGCGGCATGGACCACAAGGCCCTCCCGGTCTGGCTCCCGACCCTCAAGGCGACCCTCGCATGGGCCCGGGCCCGCAGGCCGGTCCTCCTCGACCTCGGGGTGAAGGAGCCGGGGACGGAAGGGGAGGCCGCGCGGATGGTCCGGTCGGCGAACGTGGCCGAGCAGACTGTCATCACGAGCTTCCATCCGGACGTATGCTTCCATGTCCAGGAGCACTTCCCCGACGTGCCCACGGGGTTCCTCACGGAGGAGGCCCTTCCGGAGGCCGTCGATGTCGCCGCCGCCTCCGGCGCCAAGCTCCTCGTCCTCGAGCGCCGCGCCTGCCTCCCGGAGCTCGTCGCCTCGGCCCTCGAGCGACGCCTCGAGGTCTGGGCGTGGGGCGTGAACCGCGCCGCCGACGCCCGCGCGGTCGTCGGGCTCGGCGTCCGGGGACTCATCACCGACCGGCCGGACCGGATCGGGTTTGGCCTTGGGCCGACCCCAGCCGGGCGCGGACCGCCGCGAACAGGTCGTCGTAGGGGTCGTCCGGGAAGCTGAGATCGCCCCGCCCCGGCAGCCGCGCAAAGTAGCGGATCTGCCCGATCTCGTCTTCGAGCGGCGCCCCGCGGCGCGGCCCGGCGCGCCCCAGGAACACGAAACCGTCCCCGAGCTCGCCTCGGCGCTCCCCGATGAGCGTCGCGTCCTCGAGGTCGTGGCCGGTCTCCTCGTGGAACTCGCGGCGCGCGCACGCAAGGGGCGTCTCTTCGCCGTTTGCCCGTCCGCCGGGAAGCTCCCATCGGTCGCCGCGGCGGCGGTTCTGCACCATGAGGAACTCGTGGCCGGGCACGGCTCCGTCCGGCGGCCCCCGGCGCAAGGCGACGACGATCGTGTAGACGCCCATCAGCCGCCTTCCCGCAGGTACCAGCCGAGGTCGAGCAGGGGCCGCAAGCCGAGCCCGTTCGGGCCCGCCTCGAGGAACGCGAGCCCGAGCACGTCGCCGTGGCGATCGCAGACGAAGACCCGCTCGCCCGCGCCACGGCGCGTCCGGATGGCCTGGATGTCGTTCGGCTGTACCCCGCGGCCGTAGAGGAACCGCTGTGAGGCCTGGTCGCGCAGGACGACACCCTCCGCGGGCGCACCGATCCGGACCGCGGCGGGAAGGCTGAGCCGCCATGTGCCCTTGACGATCTCGCCCCAGTCCTCGCCCGCGGACGCGGGCGGGCCGAGGGCGGCCCAGTCGGGGAGCGCCCTGCCGAGGCCCTTCGATCGCAGCGCGAACCGGTCGTCCGCTTCGTGAAGCTCGACGCGGCCTTCGCCGAGCGCGCGAAGGAGCGCCTCGTTGTTCTGCTCGCGGACCACGGCCTCGACGAGGTCCCGCATCAGGTCGCCTCCTTGCGCAGGCGCGCGAGGTAGAACCCGAGGCAGCCGTGGAGGTGGGGAAGGGCGTGGAGGGTCCGCTTGAGGTCCCCGTGGAGTTCGCGCCCGCCGACCCGCGCCAGGCCGGGCCACAGGGGAGCGCCTTCGATCCGCACGTCGCGGACGGCGGAAGGCATCGCCTCGATCGCGAAGCGTCCGCTTCGCACGGCGGCGTCGACCTGGAGCTCGTTCTCCTCCGGCGCGAGCGTGCATGTCGCGTAGAGGAGGATGCCTCCGGGGCGCAGGATCCGCCAGGCCGTGTCGATGAGCTCCGCCTGTTCACGACTACAGGCTTCGTACTCCTGGAGCTGGCCTTGGCGGCGCGTGGGATCCCGGGCGATGACGCCTTCCCCTGTGCAGGGGGCGTCGAGGAGCACCTTGTCGAACGCCTCCGGGAGCGCCGCCGCGTGTTGGCCCGGTTTCGCCCATGTTGCGCAGTTGACGACGCCGCACCGCTGGAGGTTCGAGACAAGCGACTGGTGGCGTTTCTCGTCGAGCTCGAAGGCGGCGATCGCGCCCTCGTTG
>JACPAO010000077.1 GCA_016180755.1 Methanobacteriota archaeon | reverse complement strand
CGCCGGTGCAACCGGCGAGCGCCGTCGCCGCGACGAGGGCGACGACGGCCCACACGAGCGGCCGCGTGGGTCCGGCATGAAGGCTGAAGGGGGAAGGACTCGACATCAAACTCCTCCGAGTTGCCGCGATTCAAAAGCCGTCCACAGGCAGTTATGGGTTTCGGCGCAAGCGCCGTGGGTCGCGGATTCCACGGAACGCAGGAATCTTCGGACAGGCGTCGAGAGGTCGCGGACCGCCGGTGATGCCGCGCAAGGCCTTACGCCGCGGCGGACACCTGGTGGGGATGCGCGAAGTCCGTCAACGTCTTCTGCCCGAGACCGTACGCGAGGTCCCCGAAACGCACCCCGATGAGCCGCACCGACCGTGGGTCCTCGAGGAACCCGTCGAGGAGCCGCGGCAGGATGCGCCGCGCGGGCTCCGTGTCCGCGACGTGGCGGCCCAGGCTCGCCTGCCTGGTGTGCGTGTCGACGTTGGAGAAGCGGAGCTTGAGGGCAACCGTCTTGAACCAGTATTCGCGCCTCGCGAGATCCTCTTCGAGCGACGCGACCATCCTTCGGAGGCTTTGGAGCAGGATCCTTCGGTCGCGCGTGTCGTGGCCGAACGTGTGCTCCTCGCTGATGCTCTTGTGCGGTTCCCATTCGGAATGGATCGACGACCGGTCGCGTCCGTGCGCGGCCTCGAGCATGTACGCGCCGTGGGTGCCGAACGCCCCGACCAGGATGTCGCGTTCGGTCCTGCGTAGCGTTCCGATCGTCTCGATGCCCATCTCGTGGAGCCGGGCGTTGGTCTTGGGGCCGATTCCCGGGACTTTTCGGACGGCCAAGGGGTCGAGGAAGCCCTGGACGCCCTCGGCGCGGACGACGGTCGTCCCGGCCGGCTTGCGGTGGTCGCTTGCGACCTTGGCCACGAGCTTGTTCGGGGCGAGGCCGACGCTGCAACTGAGGCCGCCCGTCACGGCCTCGACGCGGCGATGAATGGCGGCGGCGAACGCCTCGGCCTCGTCCCACGTCGTGCAGGCGGTCGCGTCAAGGTACGCTTCGTCGATGCTCACCTGCTCGAGGGGGAACGACGTCCGCAGGTCCCCGAAGATCGACCTGCTGATGGAGGAATAGTACGCGTGGTCCGGGGCGACGTAGTTGGCGTCGGGGTTCCTCCGCCACGCCTCGCCGATGGGCATCGCGCTCTTGATTCCGAACGCGCGCGCCGCGTAGTTCGCCGCGACAACGACCCCGCGGCCGCGGCCCTCGCGGGGCGAGGCCCCCACGACCAGAGGTTTCCCTCGGAGTTCGGGGCGCCGCCGCTCCTCGCAAGCCGCGAAGAACGCGTCCATGTCGACGTGCGCGATGATGCGGTCCACGTGGGGTCGCTTCGGACTAGTGCAGGCCGAAGACTAGTGCCGATCGAGGGGTGGGGTGAATGTCGCTCCTCGGCGGCGGCCGAATCCATCATCGTCGTGCCGACGGGTAAATACCCCGGCCGCCATGGCTCGTCGTGGCCTCGTTCCACCTGCTGCCCGCGGCGTGCCTGCTTCTTGGGACCGGCATGGCGGGTTGCATCTTCGACCACTGTCCTCCGATGAGCTCCGCGGAATGGTCCCATCCTGGCTTCTACGAGTTTGCGCAGAGGCGCCCCGAGGCGGTCCTCAACGCGCCGCCCGCCGAAGGGATCCCGTGGAACGCGTCGGAGGCATGGCGCCCGTTCGCGCTCAAAAGCGTCTCTTGGTTTCCTTCGGGGGAAGGGCGGCAGTACCTTGGGGAGCACGTCGTCACCGACGCGGGGTGGTCGTTCCATTCCGACGTGGACGTCTACGTCGGCCGTGGCCTCAACCACAGCCTCGAAACCCTGCGACAAGAGTTCGACGAGCTCCTCCTCAACCTGACCGACGTGGGCCCCTCCGAAACCGACGCCTTGTGGGACGAGCTCGTCGCGTCCAAGACGGAGCTGGTCGCCCACCTCGACCGGGCCTGGAAGGAGCACGTCGGCTTCACCTACCACGTCCGGTTGCCCGGCATCGAGAAGCTCGGGCACCGGATCGAGGCCGCCCTCGCGCACCCGAACGGGACCGTCGAGGACGTCTCTCCCGCCCACCGCGGCGTCCACATGCCAAACTGGTCGTTCGGGTTCGACGTGCCGACGCTGAGCCTTTCCGTCCCGGACGGGCCGGGGACCTTCGCGCCCACCGTCGGCGCGAACGACCGCGTCCAAATCCGCCTTCCTCAGCGGCTCGCCCGGAACGAGACCGGGTCGCGCGCCTGGATCACGGAACACCTGGCCTCCCTCGGTTTGTCCCAGCCCACCTTCCAGGACTGGTCGTTCTCGACCTCGGTCTGCTGAGGGGACCGCCCCCTTATACGGGAACAGCGATGGGGCCGCCGCGTGCCCGAACTGCGGCGGGACCTGGGCTTCGTCGGCATGGCCGCCGTCGCCGCGAGCATGATGCTGGGCACCGGCATCTTCTTCGGCCCGAGCCTCACCGCGCGCGAGTTCCCCTCGACGGCCATCGTCGTCCTTCTCTGGGCCGTGGGCGGGCTCGTCGCGCTCGCCGGGGCCTGGGTCTTTGGCCGCCTCGCTGCCCTCCACCCGTTTGCCGGCGGACCGTACGTCTACGTCCGCGAGGCCTACGGCCCTTGGGCGGCGTTCCTCTTCGCGTGGACGAGCTTCATCATCATCGCGCCCAGCAGCATGGCGGTCATGGCGAACCTCTTCGCGCGGCACCTGGGCGAGATCTCCCCGCTCTCGCGCACCGGCCTCGTCCTCGTCGCCCTGTGGGGACTCGCCGCGACGACGTTCGCGAACACGATCGGCGTGAAGACCGGCGGACGCGTCCAGAGCCTTCTCACCGGGCTCAAGGTCGTCCTCGTCGCGGCCCTCATCGGTCTCCTTTTCTCCGCCAACGGCGGCGAGGCGGCTCCGGCCGTGACGGGGACCGGGCGCCTCAGCCTTGCCTTCGTCGGGATCCTGTTCGCGGTCGGCGGGTGGGAGTACGCGGTCCTCGCAAGCGAGGAGGTCCGCAATCCGCGGACCACGATCCCGCGGGCCCTCCTGACCGGCACGGCGGTCGTCGTCGCGCTCTACCTCCTCGTCGTCGTGGCGTACCTGGCCATGCTCGGGCCGGACGGCGTCGCCTCGTCGACGGCGCTCGCTCCTGACGCGGCCGAGGCCGCCCTCGCCGGGGCGGGCCGCTGGGTCGGGCTCGCCGTGTCGATCAGCGCGCTCGGGACCCTCAACGCGATCGTCCTCCTCGGGCCCCGCGCGACGTTCGCGGTCGCGCGCGACGGGCTCCTGCCGCCCCAGGTCGCGCGCGTTTCGAAGCGCTGGGGCACGCCGGTCGCCGCCATCCTCCTGCAGGCCGGTCTCACGATCGTCTACTACCTAACGGGGACGTTCGAGACCGTCGCCGCCTATACGGTCATCGGCACGGGCACGTTCATCATCCTCAGTGCCGTCGTGCTCCCGCGCCTTCGCAGGAAGTCCGGCGTCGAGCGCCGACCGATCCACCGGATCGAGGACGCCGCCGCCTGGTTCGTCGCGGGCGTCTACGCATGGTTCCTGGTGTTCCTGCTCTTCGAGGACCCGCGCACGGCCGCCATTGGGCTCGGCCTCGTCGCGGCCGGCCTCGGGCCGTACCTCCTCCTGCGCGCGCTCGGCTATCGCTCGGGCGGCGCGGCCCCGTGAACCGTGGGCTTATCACGGGCGGCCCCATCGCCGAGGCGTGCGAACCGCGCTGGCCGAGTTCCTGCTGCACGACTGGCAGAACGACTACGAGCGCGAGACGCGGTACGCGATCGGCGGAAGCGGCGTGCCGCTTTCCGACCTCACCCCCTTTGCGCCCAAAGGGGCCGCCGCCCTCAACCGGGTTTGGCGGACGACCGCCAACGACGCCATCGCCGGCGTGAAGGCGGAACTGCGGCGCGCCTACGGTTTCCGGCCCGACGAGGTCCTCCTCACCGAGGGTGCGAGCGAGGCCGACTTCATCGCGGTCCTCGGACTCGCGGGTCCCGGCGCGCACGTCATCGTCGAGCAGCCGGCCTACTACGCGCTCCTCGAGCCCGCCCGCAGCCTCGACTGCCGCGTCACGCGGATCCGCCGTCAACCCGGAAACGACTTCGCCCTCGACCCCGACGAGGTGCAGCGTGCCATCACGCCCGGCACGCGCCTCATCTGCCTCGCCCGGCCGAACAACCCGACGGGAGAACGCATGGCCGACGAGCACCTTCGCGAGATCGCCCAGTCGGCCGCCCGCGTCGGCGCCTACGTCCTCGTCGACGAGGTCTTCGCCGAAGTGACCCCGGAGGGGGACGTCCCCGCGCGCCGGCTCCACAAGAACATCCTCAGCGTCAATTCGGTCACCAAGTGCCTCGGCTTTGGGCCCCTGCACCTCGGCTGGGTGAGCGGCGCCCCCGAGGCGATCGACGCGATGCGCCTCGCGAAGATGCACACGCGGCCCCTCAACCCGACCCTGAGCCTCGTCCTCGCCGCCCGGATCCTGCGTCGGCGCCGGGCGCTTCTTGCGAAGGCGCGACGGCGACGCCACGAGAACTTCCGGACCGTGTCCCGGTTCCTGCAGGCGCGGACCGGGCTCGAATGGCATCCGCACGGTCACGGCACGACCACCGTGTTCCGTCTGCCGAAGGGCCGCGATGACCTCGAGTTCGCCAAATCGCTTCTGCGTGAGGAGGGCGTCCTCGTGGCGCCCGGTTCGTTCCTCGAGATGCCGCGTTGGATCCGCCTCGGGCTCATGTCGGAGCCCGGCACGTTGAAGGCCGGCCTCGACCGGCTTGGCCGGAAGCTCGACAAGTGACCACCGCGGGGCCCCTCGATAACCCCTCTTCGCGAAACCTTCTTCTACCACCCGCGTGCAGGCCGTCGCCATGGCCCGTTTCGCCGCCGCGGTAGCAACGCTGCTCGTGTCCGTCGCCGGTTGCCTCCAGGACGAGACGAAGGACGTGATCGATGACGCCAACGGCAAGGTGCCCCTGGATCGCGACGCCATCTACGCCCGCGTGAAAGGCCTCATGGAGGGCGTCGCGTGCGAGGCGCCCTTCGACGCGACGAAGACCACGGCCAACCTCAAGGACCTCGCGAGCCTCGTCGTCGACGTCGAGGGCAAGACCTACGGCAGCCGCGAACTGGACGTCCACGGCGACCTCGCCCTCACGACCCTCTACGGCTACGGCGGGATCGCCGTCCTCGACCTTAGCGACCCCCTCAAGCCCCAGCAACTGGGCGCCATCAAGGCGGGCGGAGAGCTCGACGTCAAGTTCAGCCCCGACAACTTGACCGCCCTGGTCGGTGGCGGCTCCGGCATCCAACTCATCGACATCCGCGACCCCGCGAACCTTTCCATGGTCGGCGAGTGGAAGTTCGCCGAGGCTCCGCAGCCGCCGCGCGGCGGCGCGCTCCAGAACGCCCACATGATCTACGCCGCCAACATCAGCGGCCAGCAGTGGGTCTTCCTCGCCCCGAACAGCAACACGGGCGTCTGGATCCTCAAGCTCGAAGGCCCGCCCGAGGCCCGCAAGCTCACCTACGTCACGCAGACCCTGCCCGTCGAAGGGGGCCCGCTCGGGCCCCACGACATGGTCGTCCAATGGGACGCCGACCTCAAGACATGGGTCCTCTACTCGGCCGACGGCTTCCACGGGTGGACCGCGTTCGACGTGAAGGACCCCGCGAAGCCGATGCCGCTTGGCGGCATCATCCGGCCCGAGACCGGTTACACCCACACCATCCAGGCCGCGAAGATCGGCGCCCGGCGGATCGTCGTCACGATCCAAGAGGTCGGCGTGAACGTCATGGAGGTCTACGACGCGACGAACATCAAGGCCCCCATCCTCCTCGGGACGTGGCAGCACGAGAGGGCCGCCGTGAACCCGCAGCACAACCTCAACATCGTCGCGGGCCGCCTCTACGTCGCGCATTACGGCAACGGCGTCTACGTGTTCGACCTCAACAAGCTCGGCACGACGCCCATCGCGAGCGAGGTCAAGCCCGTCGCGCACTACGGCGGCGCCTCGACCTCGCAGGACGCCCTGGGCTTCAAGGAGTTCTACGACGTCGTCGTGAAGGACGGCGTCGTCTACGCGGCGAGCTACTCCGCCCCTACGTCGGGCGTGCACGTCGTGGGCGACAGCTGCCTCGTGCCCGGCGACGAGAAGCTCACCACGTTCGGATAAGGGGACGACGCGGACCCGCCTCGTCTAATTAGGCCTGCGGCGGTCCCGAGCCCGTGGAGGAGGCCCTCACGCGGACCGAGCGACTCTTTGCCGCGGGCGGGCTCGTCGGTGGCGCGCTCGGCGTCCTGAACGCGCCGCTTGCCGCGTTCGCGAGCGCCCGATCCTACCAGCATGCCGCCGGGGAGGCCGTCGCCACGCCGCCCGACTTGGTGGAGCCGCTTTTCACCTTCGCGGACCCCGCCACCGTGTACGCCGCGTACGGCCGCCTGTGGGCCCCCGTCCTCCTCCTGCTCCTCCTCGGCGCGGCCTCCCTCTACCTGCGGGTCGAGGCGACCCTCGGCCGCCCCGGACGCAACGCCTTCTCGGCCGTGTTCACGGGCCTCTTCATGGTGCTCCTTGGCGTTGTCGCCGATTATTGGCTGGGACCCGGAGTCCTCGGTAAGCGGGCGTGGGGGGCCTCGTTCCTCATGCTCACGGTCTTCGGGCTCGGCGTGTACACGGTCGGCTCGACGTGGCTTGGGGTCCAGCTGCTTCGACCTGGGCTCGCGCCGCGCTGGGCGTCGGTCCCGTTCGTCCTCGCCCCGGTCGGGTTCCTCCTCATCCCGCTCGTGCCCAACGTCCCCGCCGCGCAGCTCCTCGTCTTCGCGGCGGCGTGGATCCTTGCCGGAGTGCACATCCTCCGCACCCCGCGGACCGCCCCGAACGAAGCACAGGGCAAGGCTCCCTCCGCATAGCTCAAGTAGGGGCGGTTCGTCGGACCGGCCGATGAAGCCCCGCCTCGCCGTGCTTGCCGCGATCCTCCTCGCAAGCGGTTGCCTCGCGGAAAAAGAATCCACGCCCACCCCGACGACGTCGGGGAGCGCCGGCCCGGCCATCGCGCCGACGTTCGCCGCTCCCGTCTTGGTCGAGACGACCGGTGGAGGCGGGGCCGAGCCGGCCGTCGCCGTGCATCCGGACGGGACGCAGTTCGTCCTCGTCTGGACCCGCCTCTACCGCAGCGCCGACGGCGGGAAGACCTTCACGAAGCTAGCGACACCGTTCAAGAGCAACGGGGACGCGGACCTCGCGATCACGGCCGACGGGGTGCTCCACTTCGTCGGCATGACGCTCGCCGGCCAGGTCGGCGAGCCGCGCCTTCCCTACTTCCGCTCGACCGACAAGGGCGAATCGTGGGGCCCGGCGAAGGACCTCAGCGTAGGCTCCAACAACGTCGACCGGCAGTTCCTCTCGTACGACGACGGCCTCCTCGTGCTCACCTGGAACGACCTCACGGCCGACGAGAACCTGGTCCGGGTCAGCACCGACGCCGGGAAGACGTGGTCGGAGCCCGCCAAGCTCTTGGCCCCCCGGTCGAGGACGGTCGGCGCCCCGGCGATTCACGAGAAGACCATCGTCCAACCCCTCAACCTCCACAAGGAGATCAAACTCGCCCGGAGCCTCGATGGCGGGAGGACCTGGACCATCCTCCCGGGCCCGGCCTTCTCCGGCGACGCGCTCTACATGCCCCAGATGGCCTTCGACGATGGCGGCACGGCCTACCTCGTCGCGGCCATCTCGACGAACAACGTGCCCAAGATCCATGTGTGGTCGAGCCGCGACGACGGTTCGACGTGGTCCGCGCCCGTCGCCCTCACGGGCGCCCGCTCGAACGGCGCGTTCCCGTGGATCGTCGCCGGCCTCGAGGGACGCGTCGCCGTGAGCTTCTACGAGCGCGACATCGGAAACGGGGCGGCGAACGCCCCCTGGTACCCGTACGTTGCGGTGACGAACGCGGGCCACCTCGGCTCCGGCTGGAGGGGCGTCCGCGTCGTCGCCGACCCGATCCGGACCCGGGACATCTGCAGCGGCGACAGTTGCCCCCCGGAGCAGTGGAACTTCAAGGACCTCTTCGAGATGGGCCTCACCAAGGAGGGCCGTCCGTTCCTCGCCTGGATGAAGGAGACCGTCGCGGCGGGCACGCCGCTTCCCGTCGTGGGTGGAGGCGGCGGCTCGACCCTCACGGTGCACGCTTCGACCGCGACCTCGGGCTGGTCGGCTTCAGGTTAGTTGTCCCTTCGTCGCCGAGGAAGCAGCGTCAGACTTGTTTCTCGCGCAGCGCCGCGTCGCGGCGGCCCTTGAGCTGCATCTCGTCGATCTCGTCGCCGTAGAAACTCATCGCGACACGCACCGCCTTCGCCCCGTCAAAGCCCGCCACTCGATAGCCGCCCCATGACCTAGAACAAGTCCGTTGGATTTAGAGTTGCGGGCTGGGGGGAGCGAGCCTACGGCCCGCGTCGGCTGAGTAGTTTGAGGACGTCGCGTTCGGACGGGTCGAGCCCTTGGAACGGGCGCGGGGCGTCCATCGGGACGGCGCGGACCTGCCCGGAGAGCTTCTGGTTCAAATACAGGTCGAGCACGAGCGGATGGATGTAGCTCTTGCGGCACACGGCCGGGGTGTTGCCGAGCCGCGTCGAGACCTCCTTGACCGCGCCGGAGACGACGCGCTTCGCCTTGGTCGCCGAGGCGGCGACGCCGGCGGCCGCGAGCGCCCGCGCGGCGAGCACGGTCCCCGCCCACGTCCGGAAGTCCTTCGCCGTGAAGGGCTGGCCCGTCACGGCCTGCAGGTACTCGTTCACGTCGGTGCTGTCGACGTCCTGCACGGACCCGTCCGGCCCGATGAACTGGAAGAGCTCCTGGCCCGGAAGCGCCTGGCAGCGGCGCACGATCTGGGCGAGCCGACGGTCGGTGAAATGGATCGTGTGCTCCTTTCCGCTCTTTCCCCGAAACTTGAGCTCGACCTTGCCGCCGCGGATGTCGGCATGGCGGTCGCGCAACGTCGTGAGGCCGAACGAGTTGTTCTCCCGCGCGTACTCCTCGTTCCCGATGCGGATGAACGTGGTCTCGAGCATGCGGACCACGGCCGCGAGGACCTTGTGGCGCGGAAGCCCGGGTCGGCGCAGGTCCTTGTCGACGTGCTGCCGGATCTTCGGAAGGGCCCGCCCGAACTGCGCCATGCGTCCGTACTTCGACTCGTCGCGGACCTTGCGCCAGTCGGGGTGGTACCGGTACTGCTTCCGCCCGCGGGCGTCGATGCCCGTCACTTGGATGTGGCCGCGCGGGTCCGGCGAGATCCAGACGTTCTCCCACGCCGGCGGGATGACGAGCGCCTCGATCCGGGCGAGATGCTTCGCGTCCCGGACGGCCTTTCCCGCGGCGTCGACGAAGGCGAAGCGTTGGCCGCGACGCTCGCGGCGAAAGCCCGGCTTCGAGTCGTTCGCGTACGTGAGTCCCGCCGCGCGGGCAGAATGGAGGGGGTCGGCGCCGGCCATGGGACAAGGCTAACATTACCCATGCTGGGCCTTAAAGTGAACGACTGGCGCCTACTCTCCGTGCCCCCGGCGCGCGGGCCTCTGCGCCCCTTCGATGCGCCGGTGGAAGTCGAGGTGGATCCCCCAGTGGGTCACGGCGACGAGGGCCCCGCAACGGTCACAGAGCTGGGGGGCGGCAGCCACGGGGGCCCGCAGCCGGTCCCAGGATTTAGCCGCGACGCCGCCGCTCCCAGGACGCGCGGGCCCGTTTGGGCGGACGCTGGGCCGGGGACGTGATGCGCCCTCTTACGCGCCCGGCCTGGGGCCGTGGGCCGGGCACGTCGGGCGCGTCCTCGGGTCGGCGAGGCGGGCCGGGTGCGGAGCCATGGGCGGGCCCGGTCGGCGAAGGGGGCCGATGCCGGGCGAACTCTTCGCGTAGCGCCTCGAAGAGGGCGCGGTCCTCGTCGACGCCATCGTGGATCAGGCGCTCGGCCTCGTCGAGCACCATGCGTCGGCGTTCTTCTGGCAGGAGCTCCAATCGTTCGTGGAACCGGTCGCGCAATCCTTGTTCCCCTCCCATCGTTCTTCGTCGGCACACGTCGCCGTCGGCGCACGCGGCGACCCGTCCCGGCGGGTTCCGCGATGCCGGGCCGACGACGGCCCCGCATTGTGGCGAATTCGGTGGTAAGGGTTCTGGTTCAACGTTGGAACGCGTCGAATAGCGCCGCCGCGGCTGACCCACATTCCTGTCGGGGCGCGGGATGACTCCGCACGGTCACCGTGTGCCGCCGGACGCCATGGGTCGGGCGTCCGCCCCCTCTCCTACGTAGGGCAACTCCCGCCAGGCTCGGGCGGCCTTTGGAACCCGCGGGCCGACGACCCGCTTCACGCGTTTTCCACGAGAACCCTTACGGGTAAGGGTGACCCGCCGCCTTCGCGTGGAAGCCCGCGGAACCCCCCAGGCCAGAACGTTTTTCCGAGCCGTTCCGCGGGGCTTGGCCGTCGGTTTCGGATGGAGGACCCCCGTTTCGCGGTTGGGGGAAAACAGGCCCATTGTTTCTCCTCGTGCCCGCGGCGGCCGCCGGAGGGGGGCACGCCGACGACGACGGGCCGCGCGAGCGTCGCGAGAGCGACACGCGCGTCGCATCTACGCACCCCGCGCACGTGCGTGACGTCGCCCACGGACCCGCGAAGCGCGCCGATCGCGAGCACCACGTCGACCCCGTGGACCGCGGCTCGGCGTCCGACGGGCACGACGGCCAGGCGCCCGCGCCCCAGCTGCAACCGGCGGACGGTCCCGCGCCGGACGGCCGCGTCGCCGAGCGCGCCGCGCTAGGGGGCGGCCCCGCCGCCGTTGGGCCGGACCGCCCCGCGATCGCCAAGGGGCACGAGCGTTCCTTGCTGGACGAGGTCGGACCTCGCCGCGACTTGAAACCCGACCATCCCGACCCGGCGCCCCTCGCGGACCGGCTGCCGATGGCCGCGGTCCCGTTCGAGGCGGCTGCCGTGTCTTCGGGGCCCTCGCCGGAGGAGGGGTTGCAGGCTGCCCCGGGCGCCGCCGTCCTCGAGGCCGCCGAGCCACGCGTCGCGCCGCCCGCCCAACCGATGGCGGACGCGCTCGTGCAGGCGGCTGGTCCGTCGACGCCCGGCCTTCCCCTGGGCGGAGGATCCCCTGAGCCCGAGTGGGAAACTGTCTGGGGCCGTGTCGGGTCGCTTCTCAATCAGAGCTCCGGCCCGTCGCGCGCGAGCGAGCCCAATGGCGCCGCGAAGGTCGCCTCCGCGGGCACCCCCTGGCTGGTCTGGGGCCTCGGGGCCGTCTTCGGCGTGGGCATCGGCATCGGGGCGGCCACCCGGCTCGTCCGGAGGCTTGAACCCCGGAAGCCGGCGCCCGAGGCCGCGGCGGAAGCCCCGGAGGACGACGCGTCGACCCGCGCCCTCACCATGCCCGACCTCGTGAACCGCGTCAAGACGGTGCCGTTTGACGCGGCGGCCTGCTTCAGTCTCGCCGTGATGATGCTCCAGACGGGCGCGGAGACCGACGGCCTACGGTACCTCGACCGTTGCTTCCACCTCGACCCGCTCTACGTGCTGCGGCTGCTCAAGGACGAGCGCTACGCCGTCGTCCGGCAGCAGACCGGCGTGCGGCAGCTCCTCATGAAGATCAAGCGCGACCAGGACCACCGGGCGTGGTCCGGGTACGCCTAGTCATGGAGCTCCACGCGTTGGCGGATCTCGTGCTCGAGGGAGTCCAAGGCCTGTTCGAGCGCTCGCAGCTCCTTGTCGACGTTGGGGTGCTTCATCGGACCCCCATCTCTCGGGAGCCCCTGTAAATATCCTCAGCCAAACCTTGAAGAGAGGGGCCGAGCAAGGTTGCTCCTGCTAGGAGCGTTCAGCAAATGGTGAACAAATCAACAGGTATTAATAAACGGGCCAATAATCGGCGAGGCCCCGACTCCAAGGAGTCCACAACCATGCCGTCGAACCGCCGTCACTCCGCCCACACGTCCCGGGTCCACCCTCGGCCCCGCGGCGCGAACGCGGACGCCGAGTACGAGTACACCTGGTGGTAAGGTCGAAGCTTCGCGAGCCTACGCCCGTAGTTTCAGAGTTTAGGCGTGGCTCACGCGGGTAGATTACGTTCCAGCGGGTGGGATCAGGGGCAGGATAGGTCGATTCGACGGGCTTGAATGTACCAACGCCGGTATACGGGAGTCTAGCGCGTGCCCAAGCGGCCCGCCCAGCCCCGCAAGGGACCACCAGAGTCCCTAAATAGGGGCCCTAACTCAGTCGGTAGTCGGGAGGAAATTCCATTGGCCAAGAAAACGGCAAGAAAGAACCAGAAGAAGGCCGAAGAAGCCAGTTCATTCTACGATGTGTACGCCAAGCTTTTCCCCGATACGATAGCCGCCATGGCGAAGTTCGATTAAAGGGCTGACGAGCCCTGCTCTTCAGCAAACTCTTTTCCGCCGAGCGAGTAAAAGCCGAACATCTCAGGATTGCTCTTAGCAACCGCAACCAGTACACATCCCTGACTGAGTTCGGCGGCGAAGAACCGATTCGCGACACCGAGCAGAAGGTTAGGAACCTCAGCGAAAGCCTCATCCGAAGGATGCTGAACTGCATCCCTGAGTTCGACCAGAACGGAATCCGTTCGGCATGGTCTCACTTCATGGCAGTGTTCGCGGGCCGGCACATTTTCCCCGACGCCAACCACCGCACGGCGCTCACGCTCTTCAATCTTGGAATCTGGCTGGAATTCGGGGCCATGACCGTGCCTGGGCCCGAAATCGGCGAGAGTATGACGAAGGAAAGCAAGGCCATGAGGGACGAATTCAAACTCCGTACGGGGCCCTACTACAAGCCCGAAGACCTCGGTCCTGACCACCCATATCGTCGGATTTTCGCGAAGTACGAATCCGGGCTGAAATTGTTACTCGAAGCCGATATCATGAAGGGGATCATCGAGGCCGAAGCAGAGGCGGCCCGCCTGCTCGCTCACCCCCAACTCTCCCCCGCTCAACGAGAGGAGAATCAGAAAATGCGGGAAGACCTGAAAATCATGCGGGCCGAGTTGGCAGCTATTTCGTCCGCGAAGCTTCGGAAACAGTGGGGCCTGCCGGGCCGCGCTCCTTCGCCGCAAACCCCGTTTTGAAAAACGGTGGCCCCGTCGTCGGATCTCCAGGCGGGCGCATCGGCTCCGACTTAGGCCGTCCGTGCGCGTGGAGCTGCCGCCAGCGGTCGCGGCCATCTTGTCGGACGCGCCTCACCGTTCAAAGGAGGGCGAATTCAACTTCTAAGTTTTGCATCGGAAAGGGGGAGGGAAAACCCCTGGGGAAAAGCCGGGGGTTTTGTGTGGGGTTTGGTGGCCGCCTACCTGGTGGTAGCCAACTCTTTTTCCGATGCAACGCTTGGAAAACGAGCGGTAGCGCTTGCGGGCGGCGCGGGTCAGGCCGCGTCGGCGTCGCCGCGTTCGTCGACGAGTTCCTGGAGCCGCGCGATCTCCTGCTGGAGTTGGAACGCAGCCTGCATCATGTGGTCCATCTCCTCCTTGAGCGACTTCTCGCGCTCCGCGAGGTTCTCGATAGCCTTCGCGCGCGGCCGCTCCGTCGCGTAGCCGGCGCCGATCCCCGTGATGGCCGTGTCGCGGTTCGCGACCGACCCGCGAAGGAACGTGGAGGCGCCCAGGGGAAGCAGGATCTCGCCGCTCTTCTCCTCGTCGAGGGCCTCCAGGGACCGTTTCGCGCGCGTGGCCTCGTCGAGGGCGTTCTGGATGAGTTCGACCTGTCGCGCCGCGACCTCGAGTTGCCTCTGGTAGGCTTCGAGCTGGACGAAGGCTTCTTGCGGCGAGGAGTTGGGCTCGGGCATGGGCCTTAGAGGCCGGCCTTGTGGCGGACGACGGCGTCCTCGATCTGGTCCGCGGGGACTTCCTTCACTTCGGTGATCTTGATGAGCCGGCGCGGGACCGCGTGCTTGCTTCCGATCAGCGACATCATGAGCTCGCGGGCGCGGGCGTCCTTGTCCGCAACGATCTCCTTGCTGAAGTTCTGGTCGTGGTGCCCGGTGTGGAACGTGCCGGTGACTCGGAAGACCTTGGCCATGGGGGCTCCGGTTCCGGGACACTGAACCCGTATTTGAGGGCTGTGCCGGCCCGCGGGGTCGCGATGCCGGTGCTGCCGCGGCGTCGAACCGTGGTCCGCAAGCCTTATGGGCCCACCAGGAGTCGTCCGAGGCGGCGGGGTCTCGATGAACGGCGTTCGTACGGCGTTGGTGCTAGTGGCATTCGTGCTGCCGGGTTGCTTGGCGGGAGGGGCCGGCGGGGCCGCGGAGGACTCGGTCGGCGTGGTCGTGTCCCACGAGGGGGCCGGCGATGTCGTCCTCACAAGCGGCACGGGGGGCATCATGGGGACGATTCGGGACGACATCGGCGTACCGGTGCCGACGGTGCACGTGGCGCTCCTCAAGACGGACTTCTCCACGTACTCGAACCGCACCGGGAAATTCCAGATCCTCAACGTCACGGCCGGCAAGCACGTGATGCGCGTCGACCACCCCGACTATCGTGCCTCCGAGGCATCCATCGAGGTCAAGGCGGGCGAGATCACGACCCTGCAACTCACGCTACTCCCGAAGGCGGACGTGGGCGTCGGCTACCGGCCCCACCTCCATGACTACTGGGGGGACAAGACCGAGGCCGTCGTCATGGACAAGAGCTGGGAGTGGCACGAGCCCTACGATGACAACGGACCCTACTCCCAGACGTTCGGCCGGTACTACGACACGAGCACGTTGATCCTCGTCCATCCCTGCGTGTGGACCGACAAGAAGGACGAGGTGTACTTCAACCAGCGTCAGGTCTGGTTCGACGACGAGGCGCAGCTCGTCTGGGCCGGGACGTCCAAGATCATCGTCACGCTCACCTGGACGCAGCAGGACTACATCCATGACGAGCTCGCGTTCGCGTGGCGCTCGGCGGACACGAACAGGTACGAAGAATCGCCCATGATCAAGAAGGGCGTCCCGTATGAGATCGCGGTCGAGCCGCGGATGTGGGACTCCGGCCACCAGAGCTACACGCTTTGGGACTTCTGGGTCTGCACGGGCGGGGCCACCCTCGACAACGCGCGGCCGTACCTTGGCAACATCCACGTCAACATGAAGCTCATCCGCGGCCACGAGATCGTCGCCGAGCGTGCCCACCCGTACTTCTGGGAGAACGGGACCGAGATCCCGGTCGTGAAGCGCGTGGAGAAAAAGTTCGCGGCCGGCGCGTACTCCGTTTCCCGCAACGGCGTGAACCCGGGGAACTTCGGGATCCTCCTCGAGGAAGGCGTCCTCATCCCGCCCGGGACCGGGAAGCTTCGCGCCACGGTGGAATGGAAGTATTCCCAGGCCGTGAACAACGCCGCCTGGAGCCTCACGTACAAGGCGGCGAACGTGCATCCCCTCAAGGTCGCCGACCCCGGGAAATACTCGAAGCCGACCGCGACGGAACGCGGGACGGCCAGCCGCACGTACGAGTTCGACCTGAAGCCCGGGGAGACGGACGCCTTTTACCAGACGAAGTCGAACTGGAAGTTCATGATCAACGTCGAGGGCGAGGAAGGCGACTGGAAGTACGTGAACGGCTGCCCCTGCGATCTTTCCGTCTTCGTGACGGTCACGGCGATCGAGGATCCCAAGTTCGAGGCGCCGGAAGAAACGAAGGCGTAGGGGCACGCCGCCCGTCCGACCCGCTAGAGGAGCCCCAAGGCGTCCTCGAGCCGGTTGATCTCGACGCCCGTCGATTCGCGCCCGATGAGGGCGCCCTTCGAGTTCGCCGTGACGCCGGCGCCGATGAGGGCCGAGCCGCGGTTGATCGTGCCGGGAAGGACGTTACCGCCAAGGACGCGCCGCGCGGTCTCCTTCTCCTCGTCGGTGACCTTCGGGTGGACGACGGCGCCCTGGTTGTTCGCCACGCCCGCCATACCGACGGTCCCGATGCCCCCGAGGGTCCCGCGTTGGACGGGGACGCCGAGTGTTTTCTCGATGAGCTTCACGGCCGCGTCCGAGTATTCCGGGTTGACGAGCGCGCCGCGGTCGTTGCAGAGGATGTTGTTCCCGGCCGCGTTTAGGAGCTCGGCGAGGCGGTGCACCTTGAGCCCCGTCTTCTCGAGGCGCTTCAGTTCCTCCTTGAGGACGATGTCGGCGACGATGATGCCGTGGCCGTTGGCGGCAAGGAGCGAACCGACGACGTTCGAGCCCGCGATCGTGGTCGCGATCCCCGGGACCGTGACGCCCTCGAGGATCTCGGTGACCTCGCGCTTCGTGGCACTGCTCGTGTAGAACACGTGGTGCTCGGACGCGCGGATGTAGACGCCGACGTTCACGTTGCCGGCCACTTCGAGGAGCTTGAGCATGGCCGTCCGCCGGGGCGCCTCATTCCTTCTTCGTCTTCGGGCTCTCCTTGTGCGAGGATGCTTCCCGTTTTTCGGCCTTGGGGGAGGGCTTGTCGCCCGCGCGCTTTGCGGGCGCGTCGGCGCCCTTCGCTTCCGCCTTCTTGGGGGCGGGTTTCTCGCCCGCCTCCTTCGTCTCGGCCTTGGGCTTCTCGGGGGCCTCGCCTTCGCCTTTCTTCTCGGCGGGCTTCGCCGCCCCTTCCTCGCCCTTCTTCTCGCCTTCGGCGGCCGGCTTCTCGCCCTTCTCCTCGGCGTCTTTCTTCTCTTCCTTCTTGGCCTTCTCTTCCTCGCGTTCCTCGCGGGCCTTCTTCATGTCGGCGCGGCGGGACGTCGTGACGTCGGCCTCAGGGAGGGTCACTTCGACGACGCCGTCGTCGAACTTGAGGGCGCGGACGCGGATCTTGGAGGCGAGCTTGTACATGCCCCGCTCCCAGAGCTTCTCGTTCACGGTGGTGTCGATCCAGACGTCCTCGGCCTTCATGTGGCGCTGGAGGTAGGACTTCACGGCGCGCACGGCGCGGTCGGTGCGGTGGTTGCGGGGACTGTGCTTGACGTCGCGCAGGGGGATCGTGTAGATTCGCTCGAGTTCCTTCGTCGTTTTTTCAGCCATGGGTCGTCACCTACTTCTTGAGCTTGTTGCGGCGCCACGTGCGCTGCTTCGGGTGCCGCTGGAAGGCCCGGGCCGTGCGGATCATGACCCACGCGGGGACGCGGCGGTTGCTCTTCTCGGCGCGTAGCAGTCGGCGCTTTCGGGCGGCGGGCTTGCGGCTGGACATGGTTTCACTTCCTGCGGATGTTGATGTCGCGCGAGCCTTGCACGAGCCGCGCGAGGATGAGCTTCAACTGGTTGTCGTCGATCTTGGACTGGAGCCGGCCGCTCTGGGCAAGCCCGATGAGCTGCGACTCGACCTGGCGCGTCTCCTCGGGGCGCGCAAGGCGAAGTCGGGTGAGGCGTTCGCGGGCCTCGGGCGTGAGGATCTGGCGAAGGAGCGCCTCCTTCTGGGCGTCCTGCTCGGCGCGGGCCTCCGCCTCGGCCTGGACGTCCTCGGCGGTGACCTGTTGCCGCGCGGCCTGCTGGGCCTGGAGCTCCTGGAGCCGGCGGCGTCGGATTTCCGCTAGTTCGTCGTCGGCCATGAGAGGGACACCAGGGGGAAGAGGTTAGTACTTCGCGAGCGCGGGGACCTTGACCTCGAGCTCCTTCGAGACGTCGTGGGCCGCCGCGTCGAGGGCCTTCCGGCCGGCGGGCGCGATGACGCGGCCCTTGCCCTTGATGGCCTGGACGTAGCCCGCGGACTCGAGCTGCTTGAGGGCGGCGCGGACGATGGAGCGGCTTCCCAGGCGGGCCTTGTTGGGCTTCGAGCCGCGGTCGCGGGTCCCGCCGTACTCGGCGGAGAGGTGGATGACGCCGATTGGGCCGTTCAGGTAGACCTTGCGGGCGATGGAGGCGACGCGCGGCTGCCACCAGCCGGGGTCGACGGGCGGCTTCTCGCGGTGGATGCCGGTCTTCGCGAAACGGGTCCACTCGGGGGGCGTGAACTTGGGGTCGGCCTTGAGGCGCTCCCCGAGCTTCTTGATGAGTTGGTCGGCGGGTACGTCGAACACGGTGGTCATTTTGGCACCAAAGACGGGCGGAGTAGCCGCCGAGAGAAAGGCCTTCTATTTAAGCGTTCCTTGAAGAAAGGAGCTCGAAAGACGCGGGAAGGGCACGAGGGCGCGAGCCGGCGCCTAGCGCGGCGGACGCGGCCGGTTCGCCCGCTCCCGTTTGATGTCCCGTTCCGTCCGGTACGAGGCGTCGGCGAAGACGGCGCTGTGGCCGCGAACTTCGAGGAGCCGGACCCGGGCGCGCTCGGCGAGCGCCGTCCAGAACGCCTTCTCGCCTCCTTCGACGTCGGTCGTCCGGAGCCGTTTCACTTTGACGACCTTGTTGCGGCGCACCTGCTCCTTGAGTTCGGCGACGACGGCGTCCGTCGCGCCGGCGTGGCCGATTTGGAGCGTCGGCGGAAGGAGGCTCTCCTTCATGCCGCCACCTTCGGTCGCGCGCGGAACGGGTAGCGTTTGATGGCCCCGCAGCGAAGGCAGGTGACGTTCACGCGTCCGTCCGTGACGCGGTGGCGCGCCGTCGACCCGGGGACGAGGACCCCGTCGCAGCTTCGGCAGATGCGACGGCGGATCTCCGGGGGAAGCGACACCTGGTACCGCATGCCGATGCGTCGCGCAAGCTGCACGTAGCGCTTCACCGACGCGTCGTCGCCGCCGCGCTGCTCCGTCTGGGCGAGGGAGACGAGTTCCCGCATGCGTCGGAGCGCAAGCTCGCGTTCCTCCGACTTGTTGCGGCGCGCCACCTTGGCGCGAGCGGTCGCGAGGCTTAAGCCTTCGCGGTCCCGAAGTCCGCCGTGGGGTCGAACGCCATCGCGTTGAGGGTCTGCATGCCGAGCGTGAGGGCCGTCTGGAAGCCGGCCTCGAGCATCGAGGGGCCGCCCGCCATGACCGTCATCGTCTCGACGGTGTCCGAGAGGTGCCAGAACGGGTAGGCGCCCGGCACGCCGGGGACGGGGGCCGGGTTGGGCACCGGCGTCGGAACGCCGAGCTCCTCGAAGTCGCTGATGAAGAACGCCGTCGCCACGCTCGGGTCCCGGTACCAGTGCGCGTAGTCGGACTGACCCAGCGTGAGGCCCTTCTTCTTGAACATCTCGTCGGGGATCTTGAGGTCCTTTCGGAAGGCCTGGATCTTGTCCGTGAGGATCTGGTTGTTGGTGTCGAGGTAGATCGGGGCGCGGACCGGCCAGCAGATGCCGAACATGTCGAAGTCGAGCATGGCCCGCGTCGAGTTGACCTCGTACGGGAACTTTCCGTCCTCCTTCATGGCGTTGTAGACGGCGCGGCTGCCTTGGAGGCCACGTTCCTCGCCGTCGAAGGCGCAGAAGGCGATGGAGTAGTACGAGGGGATCTTCGAGACGGCCTTTGCGATCTCGACCGTCATCCACGTGCCGCTTCCGTCGTCGTACGCGCCTTGGCTCACGCGGTGGCTTGTCTGGCCGCGCCCGACGCCGTCGTCCCAGGTCGTCGTGTCGTAGTGGCCGCCGACGACCACCCATTCGGTGGGCCGGACGGCCCCGATCTTGAGCCCGCAAACGTTCTCCTGGGGGATGCCGCTCGTGAACGATTGGCGCCAGACCTCGAGGCCGCTCGCGTTGAACTGGGCGGCGATGTAGTCGCGGGCGCCCTTGTGGCCGTCGGCGTTGTTGGCGCGGTAGGGGTTCTTCGTCACGAACTTCGCGTGCTCGACGAGGAAGGCCTTCACGTCCACCTTTGGAAGGACCGGGGCTTCGTAGACGATTGTCGCGGCCCCGCCAGCGTGCGGGAGGGACGCCTCCTTGCTCTCTTCGAGGCAGCCGGCGAAGGCCAAGGTCGCAAGGGCGAGGGCGGCAAACGGTACGGTAAGTCGCATCGCACCCGCTCCAGGCGGGCGGCCATTTAAGCCTTGTGTGAACCGGGGCGCGAACGGAACGCCTTTTCTCCCCGGGACGGCCTCCCCTCGCTGGTGTCCCGGGCCGACCTCGCCTACCAGCCGAGCCGCGGAAAGCACAACGCTCTGCTCTATTGCTTCAAGGACGTCTCCCGGTGGCGCGTCGCCTGGAACTTCCTCTGGATCAGCCTCGCCAAACGGACCCCCTGGTTCGCCCTGAAGCGGGGCTTCCTTCGCCTCACCGGGATGAAGGTGGGGAAGCACGTCGCCCTGGGCTACAACATGCAGCCCGACGTGCTCTTCCCCCAGTTCATCACGATCGAGGACGAGGCCATCGTCGGCTACAGCACGACCATCCTCTGCCACGAGTACACCCGCAACGAGTACCGCGTGGGGCCCGTCAAGGTGGAGCGCGACGCGACGATCGGAGCCCACTGCCTTCTCCTGCCCGGCGTCACCGTGAAGCGGGGCGCCGTCGTATCGGCGATGAGCCTCGTCAACAAGGACGCGGACGGGTTCGTGGGCGGTGTCCCCATCCGGCCGCTCAAGCGCCGAGGATAACGTGAGCACGGCGGCTTGACTCCATACTCCTCCATATTCTCCGGCAAAACTACATATTGTCCGGCACGGCCTCGGGGGCCTCCGTGGAACTACGGAAGGTACAACTCACGGGCGGCTCCAGCATAACCGTCACGCTTCCCAAGGCGTGGATCCAGAAGGCGCGCATCTCCCCCGGAGATGTGGTCAGCTGCTCCGAGCAGCCGGACGGGACCCTTGCAATACGGTCCCACCTCCAGGGGGAGCGCGCCACGCAGACCTACGAGTTCGAAGCGGCGGGCTCCGGCGACGCGCTCTTCCGGCAGGTGGTCGCGGCCTACCTCATGGGCTACGACTCGATCCGGGTCACCAGCCGCCGCCCCCTCACCCCCAGCATGCGGGCCACCGTTCGGAGTGCGGTGCGCCGAATCATGGGCCTGGAAATTGTCGATGAGCAGCCCATGAGCATTACGATGCAAGACTTCCTGGACCCACGCGAATTCCAGATTGAAAAGGCGCTGCGCCGAATGTCCATCCTGACGCAGTCGATCCAGGAGGAAGCCGCGGCTGCCATCCGCCGGCCACCGGCGACGGCGTCGCCCGACGACCGAGACGACGAGGTGGACCGACTGTACTGGCTCGTAAACAAGCAGTTCCACGCAATCCTACGAGACTCGACGTACGCGGCCAAGATGGGCCTCAACGCCAGCCAGGCGCTCAACTACCTGCTCGCCGCCCGACTCGTCGAGCGGACCGCGGACCACGCAGAGCGCATCGTCCGACAGGCGCACCAACTCACCCGCACGAGACTCCCCGATGCGTTGCTCGAACGCATCGAAAAGCAGGCGCATCGCGCCTTTGCCGGGTTCCAGTCTTCCCTCCAGATATTCTTCAAACGGAACGCCGCCCAGGCCAACGAACTCATCGGCGAGATGGAAAAGTTCCACGCCCTGCAGGAGCGGCTCCTGCGGGATGCGGGTGAGCTCGGCGGGGAGACCGTGGCGCATCTTGCCTTCGTCATCGAATCCATCGGCCGAACCGCCGCCTACGCCTCGGATATCGGAGAAGTGGCGATCAATCACTTCGTGGCGGGTCAGGCGCCTTGATGGCGGTCCGGAGCGCACCAAGGAATCCGGAGGAAGGCGTCTTGAACCTAGCCCCGCGTCGCAAGCCAACCATGGCAAGGCAACGAGCCGCCCGACGCCGAAACGGTTTTCCCGTGTACGCCCGTGCGCGCCAACAGGAGTGAACCAGAGATGGGACTTCGCGAATGGATCGTTCCCCAGGACCGCGCCTTCTTCGACTGGCTCGACGAGGCCGCGAAGAACAACGTCGCGTGCGCGGACGCGCTCAAGGCGCTGTTTGACAACTACGGCGGCCTCGCCGAGCGTCGACAGGGGGTGAAGGACCTCGAGCACAAGGGCGACCAGATCACGCACTCCATCTTCGACGCGCTGGGGCGCACGTTCCTTACGCCGCTCGACCGCGAGGACATCTCCGCGCTCGCCGCGGCCATGGACGACATCGCCGATTTCATCTACGCAGCGACGAACAGGCTGTACCTCTACGAGATCACGAAGCCGACGCCGCCCATGATGAAATTCGCGGAGATCCTGCAGGCGCAGACCCGGGAGTTGGCCGCGGCGCTCGCGGAGATCCGGTCCTCGAAGACGCGGCCACGTGTCCCGCAACACGCGATCGAGGTCCATCGGCTCGAGAACGAGGCGGACCGCCTCCTCAACGAGACCGTCGCGGCGCTGTTCCGCGGCTCGGACCCGATCTACATCCTCAAGCACAAGGAGATCTACGAGATGCTCGAGACGGCGACCGACAAGTGCGAGGACGTCGCCGACGTGCTCTCCGACGTCATCCGCAAGCTCGGGTAAGGCTCGGCCATGCGCGTGCGGCCTTCGGCGGAGGGGAACTAGGTGGCGTTCGGCTTCGAGTACATCCTCTTCATCATCCTCGTCGCCCTGATCTTCGACTTCTTCAACGGGATGAACGACTCGGCGAACTCCACGGCGACCATCATCGCGACCCGCGTGCTCAAGCCGATCTACGCGGTCGCCCTCGCCGCCGTGTTCAACTTCCTAGGGCCCGTCGTGGGCGGCCTCGCCGTCGCAAAAACGATCGGCAAGGGCATCCTGGCGACGAACATCGTCACACCCGACGTCGTCCTGGGCGCGCTCATCGGAGGCATCGCCTGGACCTGGTTCGCCACCCACTACGGGATCCCCATCAGCGTGAGCCACAGCCTCGTGGGCGGCCTCTTGGGCGCCGGCTTCGGCGCCGCGTCGCTTGCCGGCTGGGTGCTCCCGAAGGCCGCGGAGATCTCGCCGGCGTTCACGATCATGCGCGACGGAGCCATCGTCGGCGCCCTCCTCGCCCTCCTCGTGGCCCTCGCCACGCGTGCGCGGGGAGTCGTCGTCCAGGGCTTCCTCGGCGCGTTTCTCGGTTCGGGCCTTTGGCTCACGGCCAAGATCTTCCTCGGAACGGCCAAGGTGACCGGCCTCTTCGCCACCGTCCTCTTCATCTTCTACAGTCCCATGATCGGGTTCGTCGGGGGGTACCTCCTCAGCCTCCTCATCATGTGGCTCTTCCGGTGGGCCAAGCCGGGGCCCATGACCCGCATGTTCGGCATCCTCCAACTCTTGAGCTCCTCGTTCTACAGTTTCAGCCACGGGAAGAACGACGGGCAGAAGACGATGGGCATCCTGATGGCGCTCACCGTCGCGGCGGGTTGGTACACGGACGCCATCTACGAGACCGGCAACGCGCCCCTCTGGATCATCCTCGGCTCGGCCGGGGCCATCGCGTTGGGCACGATGATTGGTGGGTACCGCGTCGTGCACACCATGGGCATGAAGCTCACCCACCTCGAGCCCCGCCACGGCTTTGCGGCGGAGACCGCGAGCGCGTTCGGCCTGTTCATGCTCGCCGAGCACGGCGTCCCGGTCTCGACGACGCACAGCATCACCGGGAGCATCATGGGCGTCGGCGCGGTGCGCGGCCACCACCACGTCCGGTGGGGGACGGTCCGGACCATCGTGAGCGCGTGGATCATCACCATCCCGGCGTCGGCGCTGGTCGCGTGGGCTTCGTTCCTGGTCGTTCGCGCCGTCGTTCGATGGGCGTCCTAACGAATCCGAGGCAAAGGCTCAAGGGGCCGACTGCCGGTCCTGGGGCCGATGCGGGCGCTCGCCGCGCTGGCCGTCGTGGTACTTTTCGCCGGATGTTTCGAGTCCGAGCCGACGATCCGGCTCAAGGACAGACCCGCGACCGCCCCGGGCGTTCCGGGCCCCGTCGACGAAGGCTTGCTGGGCCGCTGGCTCCGGGTCGGGACGTGGGAGATCCCGGTCGCCGCGTTCGATACGCCGTGGGCCATCAAGCTGCGCCTCCACGTCGAGGGAAGCGACCGGTGCCGTCTCAACCTCACGACGCTCACCCCGGTCGCCCACGAACCGAACGGGGTCGCGAAGTTGTGGGCCCTCCGCAGCGGATCGCTCGCCGGCTACGGCTTTTACGGCCCGTACCAGTTCGTGCGCGTGGGGCCGACGACGCAGCTTGCGAGCCAATCCTCGTCCGCCGGCTTCGGCGGCTCGTTCTCCATCACGCCCAAGACGGACTGGGTCTCGTTCGGGGTCCTTGCGAAACCCGAGACCAAGGGGCCGTTCCGGCTTGCGCTCGACTGCAACCACCTGCCCCTTACGCCCCCCCAATGGTGGGCGTCACGCCAGGTCCTGGCCCTCACGGACGCGGACGCCTACGCGGCGGCCAACTGGGGCGACGGGGCCGTGACCCTTCGCGGCGAAGGGTCGCGGAGCTTCGACGGCGACGTGGGCTCCTATTTCGCGTCGAAGTCCGAGCTGGGCGAGATCCGGATCACTCACCCAGGCGGGACGCGTACCTGGCCCCTGGACCAAAGCATGGCGGTGCAGGGCTTCTCGGGTCCCGCGGGCGTCTACCGCATCGAGTTCACCCGGGCCGGGCTTCGGCCGGGCCTCTACTTCTTCTGGTCGCTCACGGTCGGCTGGCAAGACGTCGAGGCCCCGACCGGGCTCCTCATGCTCCCCACGTGACGGCCCGGCCAGGCAAGCGTAATATAACGGCGCCGCGTGAAGCAGAACCAGTTGGCCGAGAACTGGTTCCTCGGGTTCATCGATTGGGCGGCGCGCACGCGCTGGATGATGGCGCTCGTCATCCTCACGTGCCTAGGCGTGGGTGGTTGGGGCTTCTACGCCTACTACGGGCCCCAGTTCGAATGGATCGGCACGGCGAACTGGTTCGTCTTCCCGTTCGTCCCGGACTGCCCGCTCTTCGTGTACCTTTTCGCGTTCGTCGTGATCGGGAAGTACGTCGGCGTCGAGAGCCCCACCTTCACGGCGTTCGTCGCCCTCGGGAACATCAAGTACGGCGTCTGGACGGTGTTCGTCCTTCTCTACTATTTCGATAACTTCTTCGGGGGCGCGGGCGCCGAGGCGTGGTTCCGCGGCGTCATCCTCGCCCTCCACGTCGGAATGGTGCCCTTGGGCATCCTCCTCTGGCGGAGCCTTCCGTCGCTTCGGCCGGTCCCCATCGCCGCCGTCCTCGGCGCCCTCCTCGTCTACGACTACTTCGACTACTTCTTCACGCTCGACTACCAGGTCTACCCCGTGGGGCTCCCCAACCACCGAAGCGTCTACGCACCCTACACGTGGCAAGAGCTCGGGCTTGTCCCGTGGTTCACGATCGCGGAGTCGTTCCTGTTGGCAGGAGGCCTCTACGTGCTCAACGCGACCACGTCGAGGCGCGTCATCGAGCGGGGCGTTCCGGCGGCGACCCCGGCCCCACGTCCCTGAACCCAGGATCCGCTACAGCCGCGCCTGCGCGTATTCTTGTGCGCGCTGCGCCTGCTGCATCCGGAGCCCGACGAAGAGGCCGCCCTTCTTCCCGCCCGCGTACGTCGACTCCCGCGGGACGATGATGTCGTTGAGGTCGGGGTGGTCGATGTCGATGTGGATGTAGGATTCCCCGCCCGCGGTCTTTTCGACGACGTGCAGGTACACGACGGCACCCTCGAGCACCACCCGCTGGCCTTCCTCTTCTTCGGACACCTTGAGCCTCTTCCCGACGAGCCACGCGCCCGCTTCGCATAAACCTTATTCTTGGGCCCCGATGCGCGCGCCATGAAGCGGGTCGAATGGAGCGTCCACGGCGACGTCGTCCGGGGCGCGCTGTTCACGCCTCCGGGGAAGATCCCAAGACCCCTTCCCCTCGTCCTTCTCATCCACGGCCTCAGCTCGAGCCGCGTCGAATTCTACGACTTCCCTGAGAAGCTTGCCGCCTCGGGCCTCGCCGTCCTCTCGTTCAGCTACCGCGGCCACGGGGATTCCGACGGCGAGCGCGGCATCCTCAGTAAGGAGCGGGTCCGCGAGGACTGCGAGGGCGCGCTCGAAGCCATGCGCAGCGAGTACGGCGTAGACCTCGAGCGCGTCGCCCTCGTCGGCCACTCGACGGGCGGCACGCTCGCGATCTGCACGGCCCCGCACCTTCCCAACGTGAAGTGCGTCGTCGCCATGGCGCCCGTCGCGCGCCTCAAGGACGAGATGAACACGTTCGAGTTCGCCGGCTACAACTTCATGCGCGCCTTGAACGGGCCGGCGCGCCTCTTCTCCAAGACGGGCCTCAAGGTCCCCTACAAGGTCGACTACCACCGCCTCTACGCGAGCCGCGCCGCCGTCGAGCGCGCGGAGAAGGACGGGTTCCTGCAGGAGCTCATCCCCGTGAAGAACTACAAGCCCCTCGTGCGCGACCTCGACGGCGTCGCCTGTGCCGGGAACCTCCGGCTCCCCACCTTCGTCCTCGTCGCGCAGTACGACATCGTCGTCGGCAAGTACAACAGCCGCCGCGTCTTCGACGCCCTCCCAGGTCCGAAGAAGTTCGTCGAGGTCCCGCGAAGCGGCCACAGCATGGTGGGCGACGCCCGCAGCGACTTCGTCGCCGCCCACGTCAACGAGTTCCTCGCCGAACACCTCAAGGGTGCCGCCGCGTGAAGGAGCTCCCCGGCCGCGTCGCCGCGTTCTTCGACTTCGACCGCACCCTCGTCGACGTCGACGGCGGCGTCCTCTTCGGCCGCGAACTCATGCGCATCTACCGACGCCGCGCCTACGCCGACCGCCCCGGGACCCTCGGCTGGTTCGGCCGTGTGGTGGGGTACCACCTCCGGATGACGCGCCTCATCGCGACGGGCCTCGCCGCCCGCCTCCTCTACTACCTTCGCATCATCAAGCGCAGCACGCTCGTCAACATCGCCTACTCGGGCCTTGCGGGCCTCAACATCGACGAGCTGCGGCTCCTCGCGCAGGACTTCGTCGACGAGGTCCTCGCCCACCGCCTCTACCCGGGGGCCCGGACCCTCATGGAGGAGCACAACGCGAAGGGCCACCTCGTCGTGATCGCGACGACCAACATGCGGCTCCTCGTCGAGCACTTCAAGAAGCACCTGCCCGTCGACGACGTCATCGGGGCCGAGCTCGTCGCGCGCGACGGGGTCGCGACCGGCCGCGTCCTCGGCCCGACCTACGGGCTCACGAAGGCCCAGGCCGTCCGCGAGTACGCCCACGCGCGCAACATCAGCCTCCCGAAGAGCTTCGCCTACACGGACCACTACTCGGACCACTGGTTCGTCGGGCTCGTCGGGAACCCCTTCGTCGTCAACCCCGGGTTGCGGCTGAGACGCATGGCGAAGAAGAAGGGGTGGAAGGAGCTCACGTTCCTACCGCCGCGGAAGGGTTCGACGACGTAGCCCCGCCCTCGAACCGTTCGGTATATCTCGCGCCTCGCGCTCGACCTCGCCGTGGACCTCGCCGCCCCCCTCATCTTCCTGGCGACCTACGTCCTCATCTCGCTGCGGCGCCTCGCCCACATCCCCCTCGAGCGGCCCGCCGTCGCGCTCGTCGGCGCGAGCCTCATGATCCTCCTCGGCGTCATCGCGCCCGCCGACGCCCTCGACGCGATCGACCTCAACACGATCCTCCTCCTCATCGGCATGATGCTCGTCGTCGTCACGCTCGAGTCGACGGGCTTCTTCGGGCACCTGGCGCTCTGGATCGTCGAGCACTCGAAGAACCAGCGCCAGCTCTTGGTGTCCCTGTGCGTCGCGACCGCGGTGCTCAGCGCGCTCGTCTTGAACGACACGGTCGTCCTGTTTTTCACGCCGATCATCATCCACGCCGCGCGCCTGCTCCAGGTGAACCCGGTGAAGTACCTCGTCGCCGAGGCGATCTGCGCCAACATCGGCAGCGTTGCTACCGAGATCGGGAACCCCCAGAACGCCTACATCGGCACCGTGAGCGGCATCACGTTCCTGCGGTACCTCACGATCATGGGGCCGGTCATGCTCGTGACGCTCGCCCTCGCCGTCGTCATCCTGCTCGTCCTCTATCGGGAGGAACTCCGGGCGCCCATCGAGCCGCGCGCCGTCACCGCGCTCGAGGCGACCCAAGGCGTGACCCAGCCCCGCCTCCTCGTGTTCTCCCTCGTCATGACCGGCGTGATCTTCGTTGCCTTCCTTGCAAGCCATCTCCTCAAGCTCCCCCTGTCGCTCATCGCCCTCTCGGGCGGCAGCCTCCTCGTGTTCTTCGCGCCGGTCTTCGGGAAAAGCAGCCCCCGCGTGCTCTTCCGGCGCGTGGACTGGAGCATCATCCTCCTCTTCGTCGGCCTCTTCATCGTCCTCAAGGGCGTCCAGACGAGCGGGCTCCTCGACCAGCTCTTTGCCGCATTCGAACGCGTGAGCGCCGGCAGCATTCGGACCGTCTGGGGATTGGGGCTTCTTGCGAGCATCATCAGCAACCTCATCAGCAACGTGCCCGCCGTCCTACTCCTCTCGCACCTCGTGGGGAGCGTCGCCACGGAGGCGATGTGGTTCACGCTCGCGGCCTCGAGCACGCTCGCTGGCAACGCGACGATCCTTGGGGCCGCGGCCAACATCATCGTCGCCGAGCGAAGCGAGGAGATGGGCGTCGGGATCGGCTTCTGGGAGTTCACCCGCGTGGGGCTTCCCGTCACGCTAGCGACGCTCGCCGTCGCGTTCGCGATGGTCGAACTCCTCACGTAGCCGCTTGGACCCAGCGCTTCACGCGGTCGACGCCGGCGCGCCACTTCTTCCATTCGGCGGACCGCCAATCGTCGGACGCCTTGGGCGTGTAGCGTTTCCCCGGCCGCCAGAGGGACGCGATCTGTCTCGTGTCCTTCCACATGCCCACGCCGAGCCCGGCGAGGAACGCCGCCCCTTGGGCCGTCGTCTCGGCGTACCGGGCGCGCTCGACGGGGAGGTCGAGGATGTCGGCTTGGTACTGCATGAGGAGGTCGTTCTCCGTCGCGCCTCCATCCACACGGAGGGCGGGCACGGAGGCGCCCGCGCCCTCGCCGACGAGGTTCACGACCTCGGCGGACTGGAGCGCAATCGACTGGAGGGCGGCCCGAGCGACATGGGCCCGCGTCGTGCCGCGGGTGAGACCGAAGATCGCCCCGCGCGCATACGGGTCCCAATGGGGCGCGCCGAGGCCCGTGAACGCCGGGACGAAGACGACGCCTCCGTCGTCGGGGACGCGGGAGGCAAGCGACTGGGAGTCCCGTGACGCCTTGATGATCTCGAGCCCGTCGCGAAGCCACTGGACGACGGCGCCCGCGATGAAGACCGCGCCCTCGAGGGCGTACGTCCGGCGGCCCCGGATCCGCCACGCGAACGTGCCGAGGATCCCGGGGGGCGGCTTGGGGACGCGGTCCGCGGCGTTTGCGAGCGCGAAGCATCCCGTGCCGTACGTGTTCTTCGTCATCCCCTGCTCGAAGCACGCCTGCCCGAAGAGGGCGGCCTGCTGGTCGCCCGCGACCCCGGCGATGGGCACCTCGTCGCCGAGGAGCCCGGACACGGTGGTGCCCAGCTCGCCGCTCGAGTCGCGGATCTCGGGAAGCTCGGACGCCTCGGCCTTGAAGAGGTCGAGGAGCTCCGGGTCGTACTGGACCTTCGCGAGGTCCATAAGGAGCGTCCGCGAGGCGTTCGACCCGTCCGTCGCGTGCTCCTTCCCCCCCGTCAACCGGTGGATGAGCCAGCTGTCGACGGTCCCGAACCGCAGCCGGCCGTCGCGGCGCGCACGTCGGACCTTGGCGTCGTTCTCGATAAGCCACCGGAGCTTCGAGCCAGAGAAGTAGGGGTCGAGGACGAGGCCCGTGCGTCGGCGCACCCAGTCCTCCTCGCCGTCCTTCTTGAGCTCGTGGCACATGTCCGCGGTCCGCCGGCACTGCCACACGATCGCGCGCGACAGGGGGTTCCCCGTCTTCGCGTCCCAGGCGACGAGCGTCTCGCGCTGGTTCGTGATGCCGAGCGCCTCCACGTGCGAGGCTTCGACCTTGGCCTTCCGAAGGACGCCACGCAGGACGCGGAGGCTCGCCTTCCAGATGGCCTCGGCGTCGTGCTCCACCCAGCCGGGCTTCGGGAAGAACTGGGGGATCTCCTGGTACGCGCGCGCGACCTTCCGGCCCCCTGCGTCGAAGAGGACCCCCGACGTGCCCGTCGTCCCTTCGTCGAGGGCGAGCAGGTACCGGCCCGAAGCGACCATGGCCCGGCGGCAAGCGCCCGCGCCTTGAAAAACCGTTTGAACAGGCCCCCGTTGGCGAGCCCGTGCCGGTCTACGCGGGCCCCTGGTGGCGGGAAG
>JACPAO010000152.1 GCA_016180755.1 Methanobacteriota archaeon | reverse complement strand
GAGCGCGAGGTGCGAGAAGTTGTCGAGCGTCCACTTCGTCGCCTCGAGGATCTCCTTGTTGGGGAACGTGCCCGGGTTGGGCAGGCCTCCCGCGAAGCTGATGACGTCGCTGCGCTGCGTCACGGCGAGGATCTCGCGGATCTCGGAGGCCCGCATGCGTTTGGCCCGGTCGGAGTAGAGTTTCGAAAAATCCATGGTCATCCCCGCCGAAAGGCCCTCGTCCTCGGCCAAGGATTGTGGTCATAAATACGCTTCGCCGAACCCGTGTGGTTGGAAGGATTCAAGAAAAACGCCGCGTGTCTGATTCCTGTTTTCTGAGGGTCGTTACGTCCTAAAAGCGTTCAAAACGCGGCCCTCGGCTCAACTTTAAGGCGCCCCAGGGTTCCTCTTGGCGCAGCCGGACATGATGCTTGCGTCCTTGGGGGAAACAGAGCTTCGCGGGATGCTCCTTCTCGGTCTAAGCCTCGCGACCGTCGCCGTGATCGCGTACGTGCTCTACTCGCGGCTCGGCCACGTCGCGCCGAGCCACGTCATGATGCCGTTCCTCGGGCACCTCGAGGAGCTGCGCGTCCGCGTCCTGCGCGTCGTCGTCGTCGCCGCCGTTTGGACGGTGCTCTTCCTCCTTGTGCGCGTCGAGACGACCGTCGTGGGCGGCCTCACCGTTGCCTACGCGGTCCCGTCCGTCTACAACAACGTCGCCTCGCAGATCTACGCGTGGATTGCGCGCACGACCGTCCCGCCGCAGGTGGAGCTCTTCGTCGCGACGCCGATGGAGGCCGTCGGCGCCCAGATGGAGATCGCACTCCTCCTCGGCCTCCTCCTCAGCCTCCCCTTCCTCCTGTTCGAGCTCTGGGCCTTCCTCGCGCCCGGGCTCGCGAGCCGCGAACGCCGGTTCCTTCGGCTCTCCCTGCCCCCCGCGTTCGTACTCTTCGTCGTCGGAGGGAGTTTCGGGTTCTTCGTCGCGGCCCCGCTCCTCTTCCGCGTCCTCTACGGGTTCGTCGACCCGCTCGGGGCCACCGCCCTCCTTAGCGTCGGGAGCCTCGTCTCGAACGTGACCACCCTCGTCCTCCTCTTCGGGCTCTTCTTCGAACTCCCCCTCTTCATGGTCGGCCTCGTCCGCCTCGGCCTCGCGACGCCCGAGTCCTACGTGCGCAAGTGGCGCCACGCGACCGTCGGGATCTTCATCGTCGCGGCGCTCGCGAGCGACCCGACCCTCACGAGCCAGCTCCTCATCGGCTCGCTCCTCCTCGGCCTCTACTGGGGCGGGGTCCTCGCGAGCCACTTCTTCCGACCGCCGCGGCCCATCGTCCTCCCGAACCGCGTCAGCAAAGCTTGAAACCCCCCCGCGACCGTTCCGGCGCGGCCCATGGTCATCGACATCGATCCCTTCCTGGTCGCCGTCGGCCTCATGGTCTTCGGCGCGTTCGTCGGAAGCCTCGTCTTCAAGCGGTTCCGGCTCCCGGACATCATCCTCCTCGTCGTCCTCGGCGTGGTCCTCGGGCCCATCACGGACTTCGTCGACGTCGAGCTCTTCGCGAAGATCGCGCCGCTTGTCGGTACCGTCGCGATCATCATCATCCTGTTCGACGGCGGGCTCAAGGTCCGCTACGCCGAGATCATCCACGGGGTCGCGTCCGGGTCGCTCCTGGCGTTGCTCGTCTTCTCGGCGACCGCCCTCCTATGTGGACTAGTCGCCCGCTACATCATCGGCGTGAACTGGTCGCTTGCCCTCCTCTTGGGGATGGCGTTGGGGGGCGCCGGGGCGGCCATCGTGATCCCCCTCATCCAGCAGTTGGGCGTCGGCGACCGCACGAAGACGATCGTCAGCATCGAGGCCGCCACCGCCGACGTCCTCGTCGTCGTCGGCGTCGTGGGCCTGTCGACGGCGCTCGCCCTCAAGCAGGCCGGGGGGCCCGGACTCGACCCGGGCGACTTCACCAAGGACCTCGTGCAGACGTTCGCGGTCGGCGTCGCCGTCGGCATCGCGGCCGGGCTCGGCTGGGTGTGGGCGTTGAAGCAGTTCGCGGAACGCGGGTACGAGTACGCGCTCACCATGGCGGTCCTCTTCCTCATGTACGCGGGCGTCGAGATGCTCCACGGCTCCGGGGCCCTCGCCGTGCTCGCGTTCGGGCTCGTGGTCGGCAACGCCCGCAAGACAACGAAGGTCGAGAACCCGGAACTCGCCCGCAAGAAGGGCAGACGCAGCTGGCAGTACGCGCCCGTCTTCGGCGTGGACCTCGCGCACCTCCACGAGGAGCTCGTGTTCTTCGTCCGCGCCTTCTTCTTCGTCGCGCTCGGCGTCGTCATCAACCTCGACGTCCTCGTTTCCCCGCGGTTCATCGCCGTGGGGCTCCTTCTCACCCTCGGCGTGTTCCTGGGCCGGGTCTGGGGCGTCCTCGTCGTGCTCGGCCGCGGCAAGCTCGCAGAGTGGGACAAGCTCGCCGTCACCCTCATGTTCCCCCTAGGCCTAGCGGCGGCGGCCCTCAGCATCCTGCCGTTTGACCGCTACGGGATCGTGGGGACGGAGGACTTCGGAAGCTACGCGGCCGTCGTGATCGTGCTCACGAACCTCCTCAGCAGCGCGCTCGTGTACGTCGTGAACCTCGACAAGGTCCGGGCGAAAATCTTCACCGACGCGCCGGAGGCGCGCGAGCGCCCGTGGGCCGCCCCGTAAGCCATTCCGCCCTTTCCACGGGCGCGCCTTATACACTCCCCCGTGGAAAACCAGGGCAGCCCATAGGCATTCGTGCGGATTGGTGGGAGGTTCATGTCCCACATGGCCGTGCTGGGCGGAGTCGAGGTCGCGCGGGTGCTCCTTGTGAACGCCGCCGAGAGCTAGCCGGGGTACTACTGCGACAAGCTCCTTTTGCGCGACGAGCCCGAGGCGTTGGTCGACATCTTCGAATGGCTCAAGCAGACCTTCAGCATCGAGACGATGGTGCTCGCGGCCGAGGAGGTCGCGAAACCCTACATGGCCGACTTCGAGGCGCTCGCGAAGCGCCTCCACAACTTCAGCATCTCGTACGTCGCACCCGAATACAAGTTCGGGCAGGAGCGGCACCTCGTCGAGGCCTGTTTCGGGATGCACATCGCGCCCCGCGACATGCCCCTCAACCACGAGATCATCGTGAACAACAACGAGACGATGTTCAACATGTACCGGGCGATCTTCCGCAACCGGCCCGTCATCTCGAAGTTCCTCCAGGTCTTTGGCGAGGTCGGGCTGCCCAAATGCTACGAGGTGCCCGTCGGGACGCTCGCGGCCGACCTCCTTCGGATCTACGGCGTCGACCCCAAGGACTACGCCCACTGCCTTCTCTACGACGGCGGGCCGCGGCTGGCGAAGAAGGTCCTCGGGCCGATGGGACCGGAGCCCCTCTTCGCGATCGCGAAGAACACGAACGCCCTCATGGTCGTCCACCCGGAGAAGGAGTGGACGAGGCGCGAAGAGTACCCCGAGCCCGGCTTCAAGCACAACCACATCCACGTCCCGTGGGCGCCCACGAAGATCGTGAACGTGGAACGCGAGATCCACCGCGTCCGCGTCCCCATGCGGGGCCGCTTCTGGCGCACGGGCCAGGTCATGGTCAAGGAGGGGGAGCACGTCGCCCGGCGGCAGGACCTCGCGTTTCCGGCCTCGAGCGGGCTGTCGGTGGGCGTCCACGCGTCGATCGACGGCGTCGTGAAGAAGATCACGCAGGACTACATCGAGATCCACCGATAGCGGGGCCTATTGCCCCGCGCGCGGTGGGGGCAGGTTCTCGGCTGCGACCTTCGCGACGGCGACGACGCGGTCCCCGTCCTCGGGGCGGATGATCCAGTTTCCCTGGGCCGCGCGGCCCTTCTGGGGGATCTCGTCGATGGGGACCCGGATCACGATCCCGCGCTCGGTGGAGACGATGATCTCCTCGCCGGCGGAGACGTGCACCATCCCGACCACCGGGCTCGTGACGGTCTTCCCGTCGACGGACTCGTCGACGTTGATGGTGATGACGCCTTGGCCGCCGCGGCCCGTGAGGCGGTACTCCTCGATGGCCGTACGCTTGCCGCGCCCGTTCGCCTTGATCGTGAGGATGTCGCCCTTCCCGTCGGTGACGGCGAGCGCGACGACCTCGTCCTCGGGCCCCATCCGGGTGCCCCAGACGCCGACCGCTGTGCGGCCCATCGGTCGCACGTCGTCCTCCTTGAACCGGATCGCGAGGCCGTCCTTCTTCGCGAGGACGATCTCCTGGCCCCCCTTGGTGAGCACGACGCCGATGAGGAGGTCGTTCTCCTCGAGGCCGATCGCCCGGATCCCGCCCGCGCGCACGTTCTTGAACTCGGAGAGGGCGACCCGCTTCACGATTCCCTTCTTCGTCGCGAAGAACACGAAGTGGTCGTCGTCGAACTGCGCGACGGGGATCGCGGCCGTGACGCGTTCGCCCTGCTGGAGGCCCTGGAGGAGGTTCACGACGGCCTTCCCGCGGCCGTACCGGGTGCCTTCCGGGAGTTCGTACGCCTTCTTCCAGTGGACCTGGCCGCGGCTTGTGAAGAACATGATGTGGTTGTGGCTCGAGGTGACGAAGAGGTCCGTGACGAAGTCCTCCTCCGTCGTGTCCGTCCCGATGATGCCCTTGCCGCCGCGGCCCTGCGCGCGGTACGCGGCCAAGGGGCTCCGTTTCACGTAGCCCGCGTTCGTCATGGTGACGACGACGTCGTGGACCGGGATGAGCTCCTCGAGGACGATCTCCTCGGCCTCCTCGCCCGTGATCTGGGTGCGGCGCGCGTCGCCGAACGTCTTCTTGAGTTCGCGCAGCTCGTCCTTGATGATCGTGAGGACCTCCGCGCGGCTTCCCAGGATCTCCTTGTACCGCGCGATCCGTTTCGCGAGGTCGCGGTGCTCGTCCTGGAGCGTCTTCACCTCGAGCTGGGCGAGTTTCGCGAGGCGCAGGTCGAGGATCGCCTTCGCCTGGACGTCGGTGAGGCCGTACTTGGCGATGAGGCCCGTGCGCGCCGCCTCGACGGTGGCGGATTCCTTGATGAGCTTCACGACGGCGTCGATGTGCTCGAGCGCGATGAGGAGGCCCTCGACCACGTGGGCGCGCTCCTCGGCCTTCCGAAGGTCGAACTGGGTCCGGCGCGTCACGATCTGGACGCGGTGCTCGAGCCACTCCTCGAGGAGGCGCTTCAGCGAGAGGACGACGGGGCGGTTCTTCACGAGGGCGAGGTTGAGGATGCTGAACGTCGTCTGCAGCTGCGTGTGGGCAAAGAGCTGGTTGACGACGACGTCCGTGTTCGCGTCCTTCTTGAGCTCGACGATGACGCGGATGCCTTCGCGGCTCGACTCGTCCCGGAGGTCGGAGATGCCCTCGATCCGCTTGTCCTTCACAAGCTCGGCGATCGAGACGAGGAGGTTCGCCTTGTTGACCATGTAGGGGAGCTCGGTGAAGACGAGCGCGTTGCGTTCCCGGACCTTCTCCTCGGTGAACCGGCCGCGCACGACCACGCGGCCGCGGCCCGTCGCGTACGCCTCGACGAGGCCCTGGCGGCCCATGATGATGCCGCCTGTGGGGAAGTCGGGGCCCCGCACGACCTGGATGAGGTCGTTGATCGACGCCTCCGGGTGGTCGATGAGGTGGAGGCCCGCGTCGACGACCTCGCCGAGGTTGTGCGGTGCCATGTTCGTCGCCATGCCGACCGCGATCCCGCTCGAACCGTTCACGAGGAGGTTGGGCAGCGCCGACGGAAGGACGACGGGCTCGGTGAGGGAGGCGTCGAAGTTCGGCACGAGGTCGACGGTCTCCTTGTCGATGTCGGTGAGCATCTCCATCGCGATCGGGGAGAGCTTCGCCTCAGTGTAACGTTGGGCCCCCGGTGGATCCCCATCGACCGAATTGTGGACGAACACGCCCGCCGCAAGGAGGAAGTTGTGGTGTCCGTCGACGGTGAGGTCATAGACGTCGGCGGTCGCGGCGAGGGCGGTGACGGAGACAACCCGGTGGTTGTAGTTTCGTGCCGCCTTAAGGAATTCCTCGTGACCTGAGAAGTATTGCATGGCCTTCGCGTAACGGGGGACCCAATTGCCGGGCCGGCGACCATCGAAGACGTCGGCGTTGATCACGGCCCCGGCAAGCGAACGCAGCAATTGGTTGCCGTAACGCGCAATCTTCTGTCGCATCACGGCTCGGCGATGCTCAACCGTCTGCCATTTTTTCGCAAGTGCAGCGGCGGCCCTCGCGGCCATTTGCCGCATGACGTCCGGTTTCGCCGCGATTAGGGCGCGGGCGTTTCTTGCGGAAGCGGCCCGCATTTTGGCCTTGAAATCTGGGTCGGCCTGCTGCCGGCGCATCTTTTCGGCCTGAAGCGTGCGCGTTGCGGGTTTGGCCCAGAGGGCCAACGACATTCGGCGGTGGTGATCCGGCGCGTACTTGGAGCGGTAGGAGGCCGTTTGCCAGGGGGCCCGCATCCGCCGCGAGGAAGTCAGCCTGAACTCGTCGGTCTGGGTGGCGGCGCGCAGAGCCTGCAGCACGGATTCCCGCTTGGCCGGGTCGCTCCACATCGCACGGCTCTTTGCCGAGATGATGGCCCGTACGCGCTCTTTCTGCTCGGGCGTTAGGGGGCGCTTGGGCGGCGCGGTCAAGGCCTGAATCATCCGCGAACGGAAATCCTGGTTTGACCAGTTGGCGCGGGCCCGGGCCGACAGTTTCGCGCGCTCGGCGGCGTTTTCGTACCGCTTCAGGAGGGCCCGCGAGACCTTGGGCCCGTTGGCGGCGCGGAAGGCTGGATCCTTGTTGTGGGCCACGAGCTTGGCTCTCGAGGATTCGCGGGCCTCTGGGTGGTTCTCGTAGTAGGCCTTGACGCCGCGCCGTTGGGCGGCGCGGAATGCAGGGTCCTTCCACGTCTCCTTAGCGTGGGCCGCGTGGATCTGGAAGTGCTCTTCGAAACCGACGCGCATGATGTTGGCCGGACGGTTATCGAACCGATTGAAATTGACATGATGCCGCACGAATGGCCCCTCAAACGTCGGGG
>JACPAO010000076.1 GCA_016180755.1 Methanobacteriota archaeon | reverse complement strand
GGATGGGCCGCGCCGGCGCAACAGCCGGGCCGCGTCCGAGATGTTGCGAAGCGCGCGGCGCACCTCGTCGACGACGGTGACGTCCGCCACGACCGACGTCCGTGACAACGGGTTGAGGTCGATGGCGAGGACGGTCTTGCGCATGCGGCTGAGGGCCTTCGCGCGGTCGCCGTCCTCGAGGGGGACGAGCACGACGTCGGCGCCGAAAATCCCTTCCACGTGGCATCGTGCGCGGTCGCTGGAGAGTCCCGGGATCCGAGCGTCCGGTTTCGGCCCCAGGACTTGCCGGCCGCCCGCGCCCTCGAGCTCCTTGACGAGCCGGCGGACGCGCGGCTCCGTGCGGTGGAACAGGTTGACTTCAAGGCGGGCGCCGGTCGCGCGTGCCGCGTCGACGCATTCCTTGGCGGCGAGGGCGACGACGTTCCCGTTGCAGGACAATACGGGTTGCCGCGCTCCGAGGAGGGCGGCCGCCGCCACCCGGGCGGCCGTCACGGCAAAGGGCGGCGAACGCTCGCCAAGAAGGTAGTCGAACGCCTCCCCGCGTCCCTGGGCGATGAGCCCGGTCGCGTGGATGAGGCCACGTTCGAACGCGTCCTTCATGCGCTCGCGCGTGACGAGGCTCTCGTAGCGGGGATGGTCACGAGGAATCCGTGTTCCCACGTCGTTCACGATTCTTCTTGGGGTTAAAGCTTCGCGCGACCCACAACCGGTAAATGGCAGGCCGGCCGTCCTCGGCCGCGACGATGTCCGCCGCGTCCGAAGAGGTCCCCCGGCAGCGCATCCCGCGCCTCCGGATCGTCGTCGCGACGTCGCTGGCGATCGTCGTGCTCGCGGGGTCGCTTGGCTACCACGATGCCGCCTTCGACGTCGACGACCTAGCCGAGGCGACGACGCCCGGGACGTACCGCTTCAAGGGCGAAATTCAACCGTGGGAGGGCGAGCCGCGGGGCTTCGTGCTCGTCGACCCGTCCGCGCGAAAGAACGTCGAGTGGAACCTTACGACGCCGGAACCAGGGCACCGGTACGTGGTCGAGGCCGAATTCACGGAGGCCGGCTCGCTGCGGGCGCTCGCCGTCTCCCCGGTGTACGCCTTCCAGGGCCGCTGGTTCTAAACGATCTCGACGGCGTCGCGCTCGTCGTAGGGGACCGGGATGTCCTCGTCCTTGTTCGCAAAGTAGTGGACCTTGCGGCCTTGCTTGTCGCGGCCGACGAGGCCGACGTCCTCGAGCCGTCGAAGGTGCCAGATCGTCGCGGGGACGCTGAGGCCTGCGCGCGACGCAATCTCCCCCTGGATGACGCCGGGGTCTTCGGCGATCATACGGAAGATGTTCTTCGAGGTCTCGTTCTTGAGGATCGCGAGTTGGCCGCGGCGAGAGAAGTCGACGACGCCGATGGGGAAGAACCGCTTGTGGCGTCCGTCGACGAGGCTCGAGACGAGCTTGTTCTTCTCGAGGACGCTCAGGTGGTAGACGATCGTGCCCCACCCGGCCTCGACCTTCCGGGCGAGGTCCGAGGCGTGGATGCCCGGGTCGGCCTTGATGTGCTGGAGTATGTGTTCGCGGACCTTGTTGCCGAGGATGTCCTCCTTGCGAAGCTTCGCGTAGCCGGGGACGAGGAGGAGGCCCTGCCCGCCGAGGAACTTGAGGAGCGGAAGGAAGTACAGGGCGAGGAAGAGGGCAAGGGCGGAGCTCGTCGTGACGGCCGCGTCCTCGACGGTGGGCGGTTGGATGCCGCTGAAGACGCGTTTCTCGTCGACGGGCACGCGGGCCGAGCCCAGCGAGAGGGTGACCGTGTAGCAGCGGCAGTCGAAGGGCACGCGGTATTCGTTGAGGCGGTCGACGTTGCCGGTCCGGACGTCGATCGTGAGAAGGGACGAGGCCTCGGAGGCGCGCCCGGCGATGGGTCCCGAGTATCCGATGCGCATCACGGCGAAGTTCTTGACGGCGTTGTTCGTCGTGACGCCGGCGCCCCATTCGAGCCGGTTGACCCGTTGGATGGCGTAGTCGTCGTTCGCGAGCGCGGACCACACGATTTCGGCCGCCGAGACCGTGATAGAGTTGGAGGGAAGGTCGGTAAGGACGAAGACGGGGGCCGTCGTGGGCGTCTGGGTGACGCGGCGCGTCTCGGCGGGGCGGGCCGGCAGCCAGTCGACCACGAGCAGCATCATGCTCTCGGCGGTCGGTTGCGTGGTGGGCACCGCGAAGCTCAACGTCCACCGCATGCCGTCCTGGTCGGCGACCTTGGTGCGCTCGAGCCGCGCGCCGATGAGCTCGTACCCGGGATGGTTGTCGCGCCAGAGCTGGAACCGGAGGAGGAGGGGGTCGGCCTCGACGTCCGCGACGGCCCGGGAAAGCGGGTACTCGAGTTTCGTGCCCGGCCCGTCGGCGGGGTGGCGCTGGGCCCCGCTGCGTTCCACGGTCGGGTTCTCGTCGCGGTACGCGCGGCCGGGCCCCGCGCTCCACGGAATCGGGGCGATGCCGCCCTTGACCTCGTGGAGGGAGTCGAGCTCTTGGTACGTCTGAAGGAAGCTGCCGTTGATCCAGGTGAAGGAGCGGTGGCTGAGGATGGGGTACGCGACGTCGCTCGAGACGTACATGATCTCGGCGAACTCGACGCGGTAAGGCTCCACGCCGGGGATCGGCTCGACCTGTTCGACGAGGCTGATCTCGGTCTGGATCCCGTACGCGTCGTGGCCCGCAACGATGGCGCGCGACTGGACCTTCGAGGTGATCGAGTGCTGCCAGTTTTCGCCGAGCATCCACTCGGGGATCTGGTAGACGTGGGAGACGTCGTCGCCCAGGCGGAGGGTCTGGCCCTGGAACTCGAGCCCGCGAAGGCGAGGGTTCGCGACGGCGAAGGAGGAGGTGACGCTCTGGAGGGTGCCCGTCGAGGTGCCTTGCTTCCAGTCGGCGCGCACCCGTTGGCGCGTCTCCACGTCGACGTAGTCGATGACCGTTGTCCCGCCGGGCCCGGTGCGGTTCGTTGCGACCAGGACGACGGTGCGCGTGTCGCCGGTCCGGTCGAGGGCCTCGCGGACCTCTTGGACCTTGGCGCCGACGAGGATCGGCTCGCTCCATTCGGTCGACGGGGCCGGTGCGGGGACGCTGGCGCTTCCCTTCACCCCGGTGGGCGGCGGGACGCGGCCGTGGAGGGCGGGGACCTTGCTCACGACGGTGGAGGGGGAGTTCCGCCCCTTCTCGAAGGACGCGTAGGTGAGCTCGTCGCCGATGGCGCCCACCGGGATCGTCATGGGGGAGTCGTCGAATTCCCCGCGCGCGCTCGCCTGGGCCGCCGCTACGAAGACGCCGATGAGGAGGGCTCCGACGAGCCCGAAGGCGAAGCCGCGCGTGATGTGCATGGGTCCGGGTCCTTGCCCCTTGCCTCGATTCGAGGCGGGGTCGGCTTAAAGGGGATTTGGATAGGATGCCTAGGGGTCCCTTTAAAAAGAATGTGGCCGGGCGGTGGCTCCCGCCCCGCGGGACGCCGACTTAAAGAATCCCGGAGCCGTGGGAGGCCGACATGTGCCGGATGATGGCGACGCGCCCGGCAGGCGCCGGCGACGCGGACGAGGTCCTGGCCGCGTTCCGACGCCAAGCACGTTTCGGGGCGACGGGGACGCAGGAACTACGGGCCCATGCCGACGGCTGGGGCATCGCAGCAGGGCGTGCGGGCCGGCCGCAACTTGTGGGACGGAGCGTGGCCGACGCGTTCGACGATCCGCGTTACGACGAGGCCGTACGGGTGGCGAACACCGTGCCTCGCGGAGCCCTCCTGCTAGCCCACCTTCGGAACGCCTCCGTCGGCGGCAAGCGGCCCGAGAACACGCATCCCTTCGTCGCGGACGGTTGGGCGTTCGCGCACAACGGGACGATCCACGGAAGCGAACGGATCGCGGCGGGCGACGAGCCCCACGAAGGGGACACGGACTCGGAGCGATTCTTCCGACGCTTCCTCCACGAATGGAAGCGGACACGGGAGCCGGAGGCGGCCCTGCGCGCGACCGTGGACCTCGTCGACGCGCGCTGCACGTACACGTCGATCACGTGCCTCTTCACGGACGGCCGCACGCTCTACGGCTACCGCCGCCTGGGCTCGGACCCGGGCGAATGCGGAACGAAAGAATGCCAGCGCGACCACTACCAGCTGGGCGTCGGCCGCCGCGGCGCGTCGGTCGTCGTCGCGCAGGAACCCACGCATCTGGGACTCGACGGCTGGGAAACCGTCCCTGACGGATTCCTCCTCGAGTGGCGCGAGGGCGGCAAGCCAACGACGCGAGGCCTTGCACCGGGCGTCGCCGCACGCTAGGCCTTCACGGGAACGATCTTCGTCTTCCGTCGCTTCGCGTCGAGGGCGACGAAGACGCCCTTCACGTCGAGGACCTCCCACGTCTCCTTCGACTCAGGCCGCCATCCGACGACCTTGATCTCGAGGGTGAGGCTCGTCGTGCCCCACTTCACGACCTTCCCCCAGAAGTCGACGAAGTCGCCGGGCCGCACCTGGTGCTTGAAGTCGATCTCCGTGAACGCCTTCGTGACGACGTACGGGTTCTTCGCAAGGCGCGCCGAGTAGATCGCGCCGGCCTCGTCCACCCAGGCCATCATGTTGCCGCCCCAGAGGACGCCCGCGTGGCCCGTGTCCTTCACAAGGCAGAGCCGGCGCGTGATGAGCTCGAAGCCGTCGAATTCCTGCACACGGACGCAACCCCCCGTTTCCTCTTTATCTGTGCGGTCCGATTGCTCTTCCCATGGCAAGGTGCCGCGCCTGCGGGTCCAATGAGGTCTTCACGCCGAAAATCGCGGAGGGCCGTTGGTGGTACCAGTTCCGCTACGCGGTCATGTACATCGGCATGGGCGGCGCCGGGTTCCGGATCGTCTCCGCATGCATCGCGTGCGGAGACACGCAGGCGAAGCTCGACGTGCGGCGGGCGCCCGTCAAAGCGATCCGAAGGCATTGGGCGCAAGTCAACTGACGGGCTTCACGCGCCGCCAGATTTGTTATCCGGCGCCTTGGCCTCCGAGGTCTCGCGCTCCGCGGCGCCGTCCTTCTCCCGTCGGCGCGCGAAGGGGTCGCGCATCCGGATGAGGAAACGCGCGACGCTCCCCTGGATGCTTTTCCAGAAGCTCGGCGCGTACACCGTCGACATGACGAGGGCGCCAATCATGACGACGAGGATGACGACCTCGAGGAGGTCGTTGCCGGGGTTGATCCCTCGGACCACGAGGCTCGCTTCGTCGACGATGAGGCCGAGGCCGAGCCCGTACATGACGCTCGCCGCCCGCGTGAGCCAGACGCGGTGGTAGTGGATCGTGATCCAGCCCGCGATCGCGAGCCACAGGATGCCCCAGGCGATGTGGTGGGGATGGTACCCGAAGAAGACCGTCCGGCCGCCGATCTGGACGAAACCGGGCGAGCCGACGCTCGGGGCAGGCTCGAGGTACGCGGTCGTGACGCGGATCCAGACGAAGGTGAGGAGGAACGTGACGCCGATGAGGAACCGCGTGTCGCCTCCGCGGGCCCGCAACAGTCGTTGCCACCATCGGGGAACGGCGTCGGAAGGCGTGGGTCCTTCGGGCAAGGCCGTTCCGCTAGGCGGGGCCTTTCTAAGTGTTTTCGCCCCGGGCCCGGGCCCGCGCGGTCTTTCGCTTTCTCCACTCGAGGCCCCAACGGCGTTCCGGCGGGCGCCTCCGCAAAAGCCTTTGGAACGTACCTCCATCGTTGCCCATGCAGAACGTGACGTTGGCCCAGCGTTCGGCCGCCCGGCGAACAAACCTCTCAGGCGTTGCGCTCGGCGGCATCTTGGCCGGCCTCGTGGTCATGATGGCGGGCCTCTGGGTCTTCTTCGATCCGGGGGCCGTTTCCCCCTACTGCGCGAGCGAAGGGGACGGCTGTGCGTACTACCAGGGCGGGTACAGCCGTGGATGGGCGGCGGGGGCGCAGTCCATGGGAGCGGCGCTGACCGCCCTCGGATCGGCGTTGCTTGGGGCCAACTGGTGGCTGGGCAAAAGAGACGCGGCGATGCCGTGACCCGGGATTGAACCGGGGACCTTCGGATTATGAGTCCGACGCTCTACCAACTGAGCCATCACGGCGCTGCGGGGCGCGGCGATACAAGGGGCCCCTAATAAACCGAAAGGGGCGACGCAAACGTGGCTACCCATCAAGGGAAATAGGGGATGGATATACTGGATATCCAATGCATGTCGTCGTCAAGAAGTGGGGCAACAGCTATGGCGTCCGGCTCCCCGTAGAGAGCGCCGAGTTTGGCCGCCTGCACGATGGGAAGGAGCTCGAGATCAACGGCCGCCCCCTCCCCAAGGCCAAGGATTGGAAGCCGATGACGTTTCGCAGCGGACACAAGGACCTCGCCGAAAACCACGACAAGTACCTCGAGGGCATGTTCTAGTGGTCCTCGCCGACACGAGTTTCCTGGTCGCCCTCCAGGACGAGGACAGCCAATCGCACGAGGCGGCCGTCCATCACCCGGCCCTGCGGGACGGCATCCAGATCCCGGCCGAGATCTGGCTCGAATACTGCTACCTCCTCGCGCGGTCCACGACCAAAGCGAGGACCGAGCTTCTCTCGCATCTGCTTTCGGGCCCCTTCCATGTCCGCAAGGGACTCGATCCGGAGGACATCGCCGCGCTCGCCGCCCGTTCGGTCGACGTCCAGCGCCGCATCCAAGCCGCGGGAAAGAAACCCCTTAGCTTCTTCGACCTCCTCTTGTGCCTCATCGCCCAGCGGCTGGGCGAATCCGTCCTGACCTTTGACGGGGCCATGGTCGACGCCGTCCGGGCGAAGTTCTTTCCAGGCGCCCGCATCGCGTAGACAATACGCATAAGACCCGACGCGGGCTGCCGCGCCACGCGTGGCCTCGAACACCATCCTCATCACGGGCGCGACGAGCGGCTTCGGGCTTTCGACGGCGCGGCTTTTCGCTTCGAAGGGCTGGGACGTCGTCGTCACGTCCCGCCGCAAGAAGGAGATCACGGCGGTCGCCAAGGAATTGGAAGCGAAGCACGGCGTCAAGGCGACGCCGCTCGTGTTCGACGTCCGCGACCTCAAGCTCATCCGGTCGCTCCAGGCCAAGAAGGCGGAGCTCTTCGACGTCGACGTGCTCGTCAACAACGCCGGCCTCGCCCTCGGCACCGAGACCCTCCAGGAGGGCGACCCCGAGGAGTGGGACGTCGTCATCGACACGAATGTGAAGGGCCTCCTCTACGTGACGCGGGCGGTCCTCCCCAACATGCTGAAGCGCGGCCGCGGGCACATCGTCAACATCGGTTCGACGGCGGGCCACTGGACGTACAAGGGCGGCGCCGTGTACTGCGCCTCGAAGCACGCCGTGAAAGCAATCCACGAGGCCCTTCGGCTCGACATCCATGGCTCGGGGGTCCGCGTGAGCTCCATCGACGCGGGCCTCGTCGAGACGAACTTCAGCGTGACCCGGTTCCGCGGCGACAGGGAGAAGGCGAAGAAGGTCTACGAAGGCCTCACGCCGCTCTCGCCGGACGACATCGCGGACGCGATCTGGTGGACCGTGTCGCGTCCCCCGCACGTGAACATCCACGAGATCATCCTCATGCCCACCGACCAGGCAAGCGTCCGGGACGTGCACCGCCGTGCGCAAGCTTAGGCTCGCCGTGTGGCAGATGGAGCCCCGACCGGGCGACGTCGAGGCGAACCTCGCCAAGCTCGACCGGGCGCTTGCGGCCCCCGCCGCGAAGGAGACCGACGTCTTCGTGGCGCCCGAGATGTTTGCAACGGGCTGGCTCGGCCTTGGCGGCCGCGACCCGGCGCCCCTTCGGCTGGCCGAGCGGGTCGGGGACCGGGCCCGGGAATTCGGAGTCCACATCGCGACGTCCTTGCCGGTGCGCCGCGGCCGACGCGACTACAACACGTTCCACTTGTGGGATGGAAACGGCGACCTCGTGGGCACGCAAGACAAGATCCACCTCTGGGACGCGGAGGCCCGCCGGCTCACGCCGGGAAAGGCGCCGCGGCCCCTACACACGCGGTTCGGGTGGGTGGGCGGGCTCGTCTGCTACGACGTCGAGTTTCCCGAGGTGACGAGGCGCCTTGCGGTCGACGGCGCGGAACTGTTTCTTGTTCCCTCGGCGTTCTATTCGCGGCAGAGCTGGGACCTCGTGACCCGTACGCGCGCGCTGGAGAACGGTTGCTTCCTCGCGGCCGCGAACCAGATCGGCGGCGACCCGAAACATCCTCACAACGGCCAAAGCCGCATCGTCGACCCTTACGGCACGGTCCTCGCGGAGGTCCGCGGCCCGCGCGGCGGCCTGGCCGTCGCCGGGCTCGACCCGGAACGTGCCAAGGGCGCCCGCGCTTGGGCCCCGTTCCTCCGGGATCGACGCCTTTAGTGGGCGGCTGGGCCGCTTGGGCATCCCGCGTGTCGCACGCATGGCCGCCCCGGGCGCACTCCTACGGGCTCGCGCGGTTCATGACGCGCGGGAAGGGAGTGGCGTCGCGGATGTGCTCGAGCTTGCAGATCCACATGAGGATGCGTTCGACGCCGAGGCCGAATCCCGCATGGGGCACGGATCCAAACCGGCGAAGGTCGAGGTACCATTCGTAGTTCTTGAGGTTCGCCCCCTCCTTGCGTAGCCGCTCGATGAGGGACTCGTTGCTCTCCTCGCGGACGCTGCCGCCGATCACCTCGCCGTAGCCTTCGGGCGCGAGGAGGTCCGCGCACTGCACCGTGTCCGGCTTGTCCGGGTTGACCTTCATGTAGAACGCCTTGATCTCCTTCGGGAAGTTCGTGATGAAAAGGGGCGCCTTCCGCTTCTCGGTGAGGAGGCGCTCCTGCGGGGCGCCCATGTCCTCGCCCCACGAGATCTTCTCGCCCATGTCCTGGAGCTTCTCGATCGCCTCGCCGTAGTCGAGGCGCTCGAACGGTGTTTGGATCGCAAGCAGCTCCGCCGGATCGCGGCCGAGGTCCTTGAGCAAAGGGCCGGCGTGCTTCGCGGCGTGGTGGATGCCGGCCGCGACGAGCTCCTCCTGGAGCTTCAGGTTGTCCTCCTGCCCGAACCACGCCGCCTCGGCCTCGAGGTGCGAGTACTCAGCCAAGTGCCGCGTCGTTCGCGACTTCTCGGCCCGGAAGCTCGGCGTGATGCTGAAGACCTTCTCGAGGCTGAACATGAGGACCTCGAGGTACATCTGTGCGGTCTGGGACAGGTACGCCGTCTGGTCGAAGTACTTGAACGGGAAAAGCGTGGAACCGCCCTCGCCGGCGATCTGCGTGATGACGCTGGGCGTCGTTTCCCAGAAGCCGCGCTCGTCGAGGTAGTTCCGGAAGCCCTTGAGAAGGTGCGCCTTGACCTTCATCACCTTGGTGAGTTGCTGGGAACGAAGCCACAGGTGGCGGTAGTCGAGGAGAAGCTCGGTCGACTGGTTCTCCGTGATGGGGAACACCTCGCCGACGTGGATCGCGCGGAACCCGTTGGCCCCGAGCTCCCAGCCCCCCGGGGCGCGCGGGTCTTTCTTGGCCGTCCCGTGGATCTCGACGCTCGATTCGATGAGGCTCGCCTTCTTCGCCTCCTCGAACTGGTCGTCGGGCAGGTTCCCTTTCTTGACGGCGCACTGGAGCGTGCCCGTCGAGTCCCGCAGGACGACGAAGATGATCTTGCCGCCCTCGCGCCATCGGTGGACCCAGCCCCGCAGGTGGACCTCTTTGCCCTCGAGACTTCCCGAGAGGACCTCGTCGACCTGCGACCATTTCACCGACATGGGGGTCGTCGGAGACCGGGCGGTTTGGGAAAAAGGTTTGGGCTTGCGCCGACGTCGTATCCAATCGCTTGATATCCTCCGTCCCCGATGGAACGCCGTGGGCGGGGACCCGAGCCGACGCACGATGTGGATTGCCGTAGGCCTCATGTTCTTCTTCCTCGCGCTCGCGGCGTTCACCCAGGCGAGCGCCCTCTTCATCCTCGGCCTCGTCACCCTCCTCGTGGTCCTCTGGCTCAAAGGGTTCGTCCGTTTCCCGCGCCTGCGTCGGTGGACACGCAACTTCGGACTCGGCATCGCGCGGCTGTTCCACAAGCGCAAACCCACCCGCACGCAAGGCATCACGCTCATCATCGTCTTCTCGGCCCTCGCCCTCCTTGTGATCCTCAACCAGCTGCGCCTCGCCGCGCCTGGTCAGGGCCGCGGCCTCAGCGTCCCGCTCGAGGTGCCGTCGCTCCAGTTTACGTTCGGAGGGGTGAGCTCACCCGGCGAATGGATCGCGACGATCATCTCGTACGGCCTAGTGTTCGGCCTCACGGCGCTCGTCTGGTGGCGATTCTGGCGCGGCGTGCCCCACGACGAGGCCCGGTGGCGCACGTTCGCGTACTGGGGTTGCCTCGCGGCTTTCGTGGCCATGCCGTTCGTGTTCGCGCTCCTCATGGCGACGGCCGCTCCGGAGGTCCGGCCGAACGACGAACCGTCCCAGCAGGCGAACGTCGCCTTCTCCCAACTCTGGCTCGGCGTCACGACGTTCTTCATGGCGGCCGCGTTCTCGTTCGCGGCGCTCCTTCCATACGTGGGCCCCGAGCCCGACCCCATCCCGGACGTCCCCGCCTCGGTCGAGGTGGCCGTCGCCCCAACCCCCGCAGGCCCCGCCCCCACCTTCACGCCCGCCGCGCGACGCAAGTAGCAGACGAGCGGTTCGAGGAACGTCCCATAACCCCTTTTCGATGAGAACCGCCTCCCCGCCGCCATGGCCGCCGAACTCGCCGGACCTACGGGACGCGCCGCCTTCGCGGACACGAAGGGCGTACCGGGCGCCATGATCCTCTCCGGCTTCGTCCTCATGCTCGTCGCGGGCATCGTCGCCATCATCTGGGCGCTCCAGCTCGTGGGCCCGGACCGCGTCGTCATCGTGGAGGTCCTCTCGGCGCTCGTCCTGGGCGTCCTCGTCATCTTCGGATCCGTCCTCGTCTGGTACGGCCGAAACGAGATGGGCGGAATCCTCGGGATCGTCTCCGGGATCGTATTCCTCGTCCTCGGCCCGGAGACCGCGGGCCTCTTCTCCGTCCTTGGCGGACTCCTCGTCCTGGTGTCCGACCGCGTCGGCGCGATGGGCGTCTAACGGCGCCGCGAACGGGCAGCGGCCCACGTTGCCATCACGCCCGCGACGAGCCCGAGCGAGGCCGCGTCGAAGCCGGGCGACTGCGCGCTCGACCCTCCGCCGCGGAACGTGGTCCGGTTCTGGGGAACCCCGCTTCGCGGATCGAGCTTCTCGACCTTCGTGTCCGAATCGGCGTACGTCGAGCAGAGGTTCTGGAGTTCGGGTCGGTGTTCGAACTCCGCCCGCCACGCGATCCGGTAGTTGAGCCCGAACGGCGCGACCATCTGCTGGTCGGTCGCGGCGCCTACGTAGAGCTTGTCGGCCCCCGTGAAGTTGAAGCCGTTCCCGCAGAGGAAGCCCTGGCTTCGCAGGGAGGAGTCGAAGGCCTCGGAGTGGGGGCCCGGGGCGAGCTCGTTGTCCTGGTCCTGGTAGCGGCAGTGCGCGCTCTCGTCGAGGTTTCGGGCGAGCATGAGGCCGAGCGACGCGGACTCCGTGGGCCCGTTCGTCCAGGTCAGGGTCGCGGTGAAACGCGTGGCGCGCGCGAGGTACTCGCGCTGCCGCTCGGGGTCCGGGTGCAGGGCGAGGATGTGCGGGTCCCAGACGAGTTCGAAGTAGAACGGGCCCACCTCCCAGCCGCTCGCCTCGACGCCCGTCCAGTCGAACGCGACCGTGCCGTTGAGCTGCGTCTTGTAGAGGCGGACGAGGTAGACGTCCTCGCGGAGGATGCGGCCGTCGAGGAGCGTCCATCGTTCGGCGTAGCTCGGAACGTCGCCGACCACGATGCCCACGTCCTCGTCCGTCGGGACGTGCGCCGTGATGAGGCCGTCGGTCGTCCGAAGGCCCATCGCCTGGATCGTCGAGGCGTCGCCGGGCTTCTTCCAGAACACGTAGGCGGAGAATTCCCGCGCCGGGCCGTCCTCGAGCAGCGCGCGGACGTACATCGTTCGGGCGGCGCGACCTCCCGTGTCGGGCGCGTCGTCCGGGACCTCTTGGGGGAGGAACGGGGCCTTGCACTCCGTGCATCCCGATAGGAGGACGAGCGCACCGACGAGTATGGCCACCTTGAGCCGGCGCACCACGACGCGGACGACGAAGGCTCGCTAGATAACGTTTGGCGGTTTTCTGTCGGCGGTCGCCGTCGGGCCGCCGAGCCTCAGAACGTCGAGAAACAGAAGGGGTCGAGAGGAGCGCCGGGGGTCCGCCCCGGCGCGGGAAGAGAGGAGACTCAAGGGGGCCCTAGAAGTCGTCGCTGCCGCGGCCGCGGCCACCGCCGCCGCCACCGTAGCCGCCGCGACCGCCACCGCCGCCACCGTAGCCGCGGCCACCGCCGCCGCCACCGTAGCCGCCGCTGCGTCCGCCGCCGCCACCGCTGTAGCCGCCGCGGTCACCGCCACCGCCGCCACCGAAGGATCGGCGGGGGCGCTGGGGCTGCTCGTGCTCGGGCTCGCTGACGTTGTTCTCCTCGTTGACGTCCGTGATCTCGGTCTCCGTCGGCGTGATCTTGCCGTACTTTCCGGTGTTGAGCCGGATGTGGCCGCGGACGAGGCTCACGTAACCGTTCTCGATCGTGATGTTGTCGCCCTGGTTGATCGTGCCGATCTGGTCGTTCCAGAGGCTCAAGATGACGCTGCCGCTGTTGTCGGCCACGGTCGCCTCGGCGACGCGGTTCGTGGGTCCGAACCGGTTCGGGATCTCGCGGGGCTCGCTGACGTTGAGGACCTTCGCGGTGATGTTCACACGCTTGGACTCGGGGGTCAGCTCGCTGACTTTCACGTTTCGGGCTTCGGGCTGTGTCGGGGTCGATTCCATGTCGTTCACTTGTTGGCGTTGGAGCCGCGAGCCCAGGTCCGAGTCGTGGGATACGTGTCCGTGGGCTCGTTTTTCCTCTTGTCGAAGAAAAGGGGACCCGTGGCTTCCTGCCAATCTTTGCGTAGATTCTTTTTGTATTTAAAGTGTCGTAACCAGACAGTGGAGCGCGCGCGGGCGACGCGATTTTACGAGCGGAACGCTCACTCCGTTCCGGCATGGTCGCTGACGGGCGAGACACGCAGGTCGCCGTCCTGTACGACCAGGACTGCGGCGTCTGCACGCGGACGGCCAGGGCGATCTCGCGGCTCGACGCTCGGCGAAAACGCCTGAGGCTCGTGCCGTTCGACGCGGCGCAGCGCGAGGGCCTCGCGAGGAGCCTCGCGCCGGAGGAGTTCCTTCGGTCGTTCCACGCAGTGTCCGGCGACCGCGTCGTGAGCGGGGCCGAGGCCATCCCGGTCGTGCTCGAACGACTGCCCTTCGGCTCGGTGCCGGCGCGGCTCATCCGGCGCTCGGGCGCCCTTCAGCGGATGGTCGCCCGCGGGTACGGTTGGGTCTCGAAGAACCGGTGGCGGTTCGGGACCTGCAAGTGCGATCGGGGGGGTGCCTGAGCCTACTTCCGCGCTTCGTGTGAGACGCCGAATAGTTGGTGGAACTCTTTCCAGACCTGCGAGAGGGCCGCAGGCACGAGCCGACCCAGATGCCGTCGCACGAGCCGCTGGTCCACGGTCACGATGCGATCCACCTTGACCCGGCTCGCCCGGGGCAACGTCCCGCCGACGACGTCAGCGGGGTCAACCAAGACCGAAAACGCGGCGTTCGCCAGGTTGGCCGTCAAGCCGCACAGTACCACGTGCGGATCGGTCGCGTTGTACTGGGCGCTGCTAAGGACAAGGGCGGGCCGCGTCTTGCGCGACGAAAGGTCCGCGAAGGGGAACGGAACGAGGACGACGTCGCCCGGTTCAAGCTTCATTCCACGCCTCGTCGGCCGGGTTGTCCCAGAGTTCCGCGAAGGCGGACTTGGCAAGCGCCTCCATTCCGTTGAGGTCGTCGACGATCCGTCGGCCCGCGTCGGCCGCCGGCGTGAGGACCACACGCAAACCGTCCTGCACGAGGAGGAATTCGCTTCCTCGGCGGGCACGGAGGGCCCGCACGACCTCCGCCGGCAGCGTGAACTGGCCCTTGGAGGACAGCTTCACCGTTTTCACAATCATGCCCGTAGTATGGAATTCCTTACTATTTGATACTTCCAGTAAGGAAACGTCTTCTTGCGTCACGTACCCTGCTTTGGCGACGGCCCCTTTTGCCACCTCGGTGGGGGCGGGTGAACCTGGCCGAGCGCGCGAAGTGCCACGTTTACCCGCCCCGACGCAAAGCCCTTTACTTCTTGCGGCGGTGGCGCGCCCCGTGTTGTTCGTCGTCGTGGTGTGCCCCGCCTGCAAGCGGGTGCAGGTCGCCGAGGCGCGGACGGCACGGCCTTCCTGCCGCGCCTGCGGGAAACCGTTCGAGCTGACGTCTCGCAAGGCGTTCTACCAGGGCGAGGACGCCGACGAGGCCCGTCGCGTCGCTGCCAAGGTCGCCCTCCAGGTGGGAGGGGCCGGAATCGAGGCGGTCGCGGAATCGGCCGCGGCCTCGGAGCGGGAGCGCGTCGCGAGCCTCGAGGACGTCGTGCGGGCGCTTTCGCGGCGCGCCGAGTTCACGGCGGAGGACGTGACGGACGAACTTCGGCGCCTTAGGGTCACGTCGACGGCGGAGCGCGTGGTGGAGGCGCTTCGTCGGGAGAACCGCCTGTACGAGCCTCGCTCGGGACGGTTTCGTTGGGTGTCGTCTCTTGACGCATGACGCCGCGGGCGACGCGTCGTTGGTGGATGCGCATCTCTCGGCGGATCTCCGGCGGAAGGATCTCGTCGAGGACGCGTTCGAGGATGAATTTGATGAGTAGGACGCTGAGCGCGAGCCCGAGCGGGGGCACGAGACGGCTTCCGATGTCGCCAAAGAGCGCGAAGAAGCCGGCGAGGTAGACGACCTCGACGAGGACCGCCTTCCCGACGTCGGGCAGGAGGTCGTGTTTGGCGATGCCGCGTCCGATCCAGGCGCCCGCCGCGGCGTGGACGAGGATAGAGCCGATGTAGTAGAGCCCGAGGAGGCTGAGGAGAAGCGCCTCGAGGATGGGGTCCGAAGCGGAGAACGTCTGGAGGCTCCGGACGGCGTTGCCGATGAGGAAGAGGACGTTGAGCGCGCCGAACCCGAGGCCCACGGCGACGCCGTAGAACGGCGTGTCGGGTCGACCGCGGTAGCGTTTGGAGCGGAGGATGAGCGTGAGCACGAGGCAGTTGATGAGCCCGAACAGGAGCGGGTAGAGCGGGAGGAAGACGGCGCCCCGGCCCGACCCGGGCCCGAGGAAGAGTTGGAGGAGCGTCGCGACGAGCCCGCCCGCGACGCCGAGGAAGAACGCGAGGAACGAGCGTTTCTCGTTGAAGAGGCCCTCGTAGCGGTGGAGGAGGATGTAGAGGAAGCCGAAGGCGGGAACGAGCCCGAAGAACACGCCGACGAGGAAGGGATCGCTCACCACGGTGTCCGCGCGCAGGAAACCCTTTTACATAAGCGTTCCTTGGTTCGCGCGCTTGGCCCTTTCTGGAGCGAAGCTTCCTCAGCTCATCGTGAACCTCAAGAACTATCCGCAGATTTCCGGAGCGCGCGCGGTCGCCTTCGCGAAGCAGGCGCGGAAGGTCGAGCGCGAGTTCGACGTGCGCATCGCGCTGTGCCCGCAGGCCCTCGACGTGCGTGCGTGCGCCGAGGCCGGGGTGGCCGTCTACGCCCAGCACTTCGACCGCGTCCTCAAGCCGGAATCGACGGGCTGGACGTCGCTCGAGTCCCTCCTCGAGGCGGGCTGCACCGGGACGCTCATCAACCATTCCGAGCACCGGCTCCCGCTGGGCGAGGTCCTGTGGGCCGTCGATGAGACCAAGCGCCGCAAGGCCGTCGCCGTCGTGTGCACGAAGGACAGCGACGAGTCCGGCAAGCTCGCCTCGACGAACCCCGAGCTCGTCGCCGTCGAGCCGCCCGAGCTCATCGGGGGCGACGTGTCCGTCACGACCGCGGACCCCAGCGTGGTCCGCCGTTCGGTCGACGCGGTGCGCGTCGTCGCACCCAGCACGCTCGTGCTGTGCGGGGCCGGGATCAAGAGCCAGGCAGACGTCGCGAAGGCCGTCGCCTTGGGCGCGCACGGGATCCTCGTGGCAAGCGGCGTCACGAAGGCGAAGCGGCCCGAGGCCGCGCTTCGCGACCTCGCGATGGGTTTCCGCGGCCGATGACTCTCGTCGGCGACCGGGCTTCCTCAATCCTTATATGAGAGGCGAAGGTCCTCGGCGAAATACCATGGCCGCCCGCGCCCTCGTTCCTGTCGCCATCCTCCTCGTCGGAGCCTTCGCCGGCTGCCTCGAGGAAGGAAAAGGCACCGACCTCGCGGTCGATCCCCTTGCGGGGACGCCCGAAGGGGCGCTTCTTGCGCTCCTTGGCTCCCTGCCCGAGCCGGACTTTGACCGGATGAAGGCCGTCGACTGGTGGGAGAAGTTCGTGAAGGACAACGACATGCGGCAGTACCCCCTACCGAAGAACCAGCTTGCGTCGACAACGCTCGAGAGCGAACTACGCTCCGCCGGCTTCCAGGCCCGCATCATGTACAACTTCGGTGGCGTCGGGTATCAGGGCACGAACGTCGTGCCAGCCCAGGGAAACACCCCGTTCGGCTTCAAGGTCGTCCAGGGCCTCAAGGAGGGCACGGGCGCGAAAGACCACCGGCTCGTTCTGATCAGCCACTTCGACACCGTCCCGTCGACCCCCCAAGGCGCGTACGACGACGGAAGCGGCGTGGCGGTCCAGCTGAGCATCTGCAAGCTCCTTGCCAAGGTCGCCATGAACAAGACCGTCGAGTGCCTCTTCTTCGACAACGAGGAGAACGGCCTCCTCGCGTCGCAGGCGTACGCGAACTGGTACGCCCAGTCGAAGCCGCAATGGAAATGGGACCAGGCGTTCGGCTACGACATGGTCGGCCTCAACTGGCCCGGATACTCCAAGTGGAAGCTCTACTCGATGATCGGGAAGCCGACCACGGAGCCCGACGCGTTCCTTGCCTCCCACAACGACTTCCTCGACGTCCTCGCCTACGATTACCTCGGCCCCAAGCTCAATGTCACGACGGACGGCGTCGAGGTCCTTCGGGTCCACGACCGGAACTCGGACGAACAGAACTTCAAGCGCGTCGGCATTCCAGTCGTCCGCTTCGCGGGCGGCCGCAAGGCCGCGGACTACCCCCAGTACCACAAGGAGCAGGACACGGTCGAGTTCGTCTACCGCTACGCGTGCGAGTGCCAAGACCTCGCCAAGGGGAAGGAGACCTTCGCGAGGGGATACGAGCTGGTCGTCCTCATGTCCTACTACACGATCCTCGCCTACGACCAGTACGACCCGAAAGCCCTCCCGTTCTGAGGCGTCCAGGCGCCCCGTTTCGAGGCTATTTGCGCCTTTCCCTCCGTCGTTAAATACGCTCCCAGGGCGAAGTTGGGAGCGTGCGGGCAGGAACCCAAACATCTCCCTCCAAACCTTTTGACCCTCCACCTCCTACCCGCACTCTTTCTCATCCGGCCGAAGACGACCCCGGGTCCGTAGATGCGGTCTTCTGGCAGGGGCCTTAGTCGGCGTCAGCGTTCCGGGGAGCCGGGCCCGAAGAGCACGTTGTCCAAGAAGAGCGGAAGCAGCCACGCCGCAAGGAGCAGGAGGGCGGCGATGGACGCTCCGATGAGGACGATGAGCAGCACGTCGCGGGCATCGGAGCCCTTCGTGGTGGCCTCGGGCGTGACGTCCCAGTCGACGGGCGGCCGCGTCGGCTCGTCCATGGCTCGCCCGTAGCGGCGCGCCGGTTCTTCAGTCCACGGGCGCGTTCATAAGCGGATTCCGGCATCCCGCGACCCTTGCCCTACCGGCTCTTCGACTTCAGCAGCGACCAGGGGATCGAGGGGGAGGGGCCGGACCTCGGCACGGCGCTCGTGGAGTTGGCGCGGGCCGTCGCCCACGTGGTCACGGACGGAAGCAAGATCCGGCCCACCGTCACGAAGCCGATCGACATACGCGCGTCGACGGACGTCGTGGGGACGGCCGTGGCCTTCGCCAACGAAGTCGTGTACCTCTTCGACGTCGAACAGTTCCTCGCGGCCGACGGGACGCTCCACGCCGTCCCGGACAAGCAGGGCGTCCTGCGCGTCCAGGGCCATCTCCGGGGCGAGACGTTCGATGCCGCGCGCCACGGTTCCGGCCGGGGCGTGAAGGCCGCCACTTACCACGACGCCACCTACCGGTCCGACGGCGGAACGCACCGGATTCGCCTGGTCCTCGACCTCTAGGCGGTTATCGCCCTGACAACAATGTTTTTATCGGTCCCTGGCTCCTGAATCCGCGTAGTGGAACCGATGCGGTCCCTGAACCCACTCTCCATCGTCGCCCTTCTCCTGCTGGCAGGCCTGTCGGGCTGCTTCGGCGACGACGCGCCGACGAAGGCCGGGTTCCTGGCGACGCCCATGGGCGCCGACAAGAACGCCTACAAGTTCGACGCGAGCCCCTCGACCGGCGAGGGCCTCGCCTACAGCTGGAACTTCGGCGACCGGACGACGCCCGGGACCGGCAAGGTCGTCGAGCACACCTACGAGTACCCCAATGGGAAGTATTCGGTCACGCTGACCGTGACGGACGGCACCGGCAAGAAGAGCACCATGACGCAGCAGGTGCAGGTGGGAAGCGGCTCGAACAACGCGCCGCTCCTCTACCTCAAGGCGGACAAGCGCCTCGTGACGCCCGACGAGTCCGTCGTGTTCGACGGGACGCAGTCGTACGACGCCGACGGGGACCCCCTCTTCTTCGAGTGGGACTTCAACACGATGATGGCGGACGACGAGCTCAACAAGATCGAGAACCTCGGGACGCAGCAGTACGGCCGGTACGCGAAGGGCCCCCCGCCCTCCTCGTCGGGCAATTCCTCGAACGGCGGCGAGGGCCAGGCGACGAACTCCGGGCACGACTGGACGCAGGAGTACGAGAAGGCGGTCAAGCGGTTCCTCGCGGAGCACGGCGTCACGACGCTCGACGGCGACCACAGCGCGCCCCCGCCCGAGCCGCGCAACGAGAACTTCACCGGCAAGATCAACGACACGAGCCCCATCCAGCTCTTCTCGTTCCCGTCCCCGGCGACGTACTTCGTGCACGTCCGCGTGTACGATGTGAAGGGCGAGTTCGCGGAGGGGTTCCTGCGGATCCGCGTCTCGGACACGGTCCCGAACGCAACCGACACGTACGCCCTCAGCACGGACCTCATCTACTCCCCGGCCCCCATCGGCGGCGGCGCGAACGGCGCGGGCGACACGGTCTCGTTCCGCCGAACGGACTTCACGATGGCGTACCCCGGAAACGTCAGCATCATGCTCACGTACGCCGAGGACCCGACCGACGGCCCGCTCACGTCCCTCATGGGCGCGTGGCTCTGCGTGAGGACGAACCCCGCGAAGGACAACGCGGACTGCAAGGACGACAACAACGGCAAGAGCGGGACGTCGCCGCTGCTCTACCAGTTCGATGTGCGGGCGGACAAGTCGGGTCCGGCGGGCGGATGGACGTTCCTTGTGAGCAACGAAGACAACTCGCGCACGAAGGCGAGCGCCAAGGTCGTCGTCATCAACGACCTCAACCCGTGGGCGAAGCAGGAGGCCGGCCTCGAGGTCGGCCACCACTAGCCATGCAGCGACGCCAAAAGTTCCTCGTCACGTTCGGCGTCATCGGCGCCGCGACCCTTCTCATCGCGTGGAACACGACCGCCGACGCCGGCCCGGCCGCGCTCGGCGTCGCGCAGGCGAAGCGTGACGCCGCGACGTACGGCGCGACGCCCGTCCAGGTCCGCGGCAGCGTCGTCGAGGCGTCGATTGTCGCCAACGGGAGCCTCGTCGAGAGCTTCACCATCGCCGACTCCGAGGAGCAGATGCGGGTCGAGTACGGCCGCAACCCGCCCGACAATTTCGGGCCGAAGGAGGTCGTCGTGCGAGGCCACCTTCGCATCGGGGACGACGGCGGCGTGACCCTCATGGCGGACGAGATCCAAGTCGGCTGCAGCAGCAAGTACTAGTGTGGCGTAACACTAATTCGTTAGTTTATTAGACCCCATATTGATTGGGTTTCATGCGGGTCGCGCCGGCCATTGTCCTATCGGAGAACGAGCG
>JACPAO010000102.1 GCA_016180755.1 Methanobacteriota archaeon | reverse complement strand
CCATGCGTTTGCTGATCCTCAGGGTCCGAGCGCCCGAGCAGGGCTGGTGCCGGCAGGTGAGCCTGCGGCACCGGGACGTCCAAGTCCGGGTCCTCTCCTGTTTCCCCCTCGCGTCGGGGGAGTTCCTCGAAGACGTCGGCCTCGAGGGGGCCGGTTGGAGGACCGCCTACCACGATGCGATGCGCACCGCGAACATCGTCGACGCCAGCATCACCCGCGACGAGGCGGAACGAGGTCGCGTCCAGTTCCGCGTCAAGGCCTGCCCGCTCATCGAGACGCTCGCGGAAACCGGCACCTTGCCCCGGTTCCCCTTCCGGGTCGTGGCGGGCCACGACTATTGGGTGTTCGTCTCCCGCCACCAGGACGCGCCGAAGCTCCTCAATCGATTGAAAGCGGCGAGGGTCCAAGCCGAGGTCGTGTTCTCGGGGCCGTTCGAGGAGCCGGCCGGGCTCACGCCTCGCCAGACCGAGGTCCTTGCGCGCGCGGTCGAGGAGGGATACTACGACTATCCGAGGAGGATCAGCCTCACCAAGCTCGCACAGAGGCTGGGCGTCGCCAAGTCGACGCTCTCCGAGGCGCTGGTCATGGTGGAACGGGAGGTCGTCCGACGGTACGTCGGCCGCGGTGACCATGTCTTGCCGGGCCCCGAATTCCCGCCTCACCTTGAGCGGCGCGAGCCCGCGGCGGCCCACGCCGCCGAGGCGATGGAATGAGCCCAGACTACTCGGAGACGTCCATCATCGCCCTCAGCATCCTCATGACGGTCGCCGTCGCGCTCGGCCTGTACATGACCTGGTTGTCTTGGCGTGCCTACCGCCACACTCGGGACCGGGCCCACCGTTGGCTCTTTCGCGGCATGGGGCTGTTGACGCTGGGCGCCGTCCTGGAAGGCTTCGCGTACAACATCCTCGGCTGGTCCCTCGGCTGGGCGCAGGCCCTGGGGGCCGCGATCATCGTGGGCTCCTTCGGGTCGTTTGTCATGTCGGTCCGCTGAGCGATTCTCAGAGGGCGCCAACGGGCGCGACGGCCACCTCGTTTTCGCCGTAAATGGCTCTTGCGGGGCGCGCGTAAATACCTTCCAAAGCGGATGAGTTCCTGATGGTCGCCCGCACGCGGAAGGCCGATCCAAAGGACGTAACAGGGGCAGGCTTGCTCCGCATCGCCCTCCGGCGCGACGCCCTTCCCCTGGACCTCCCGGACCCCGGTGCCGTGGAGGCGTACGCGCAGGGTTTGTTCGACACCTTGCAGTTGACCTACCGGGTGCCTCGTTGGGACCGCCGCACCTACGCGAAGCACGTCTTGAGGGGAGCGGTTTCGGCGTGGCGGCCCGGCGCGCGAGTGACGGGGTCCCCCGACATGGTGCGGGTCACGATGCCTGGGTGCCCTTTGACGTCCAACGGGCCCGTGGACCCTTTGGTGTGCGAATTCTGCCAACACGTGCAACTGGCGCTGGCCAAGAAGGCGTTGGGGCGGACCATGGTGGGCGCCAAGTTCGAGGCGCTCACGAGCCTTGGCGCGCCCGCGTGCGTCCTTCGGTTCGACCTGCGAAGAAGCGAGACGCCCCGCCCGCACGTGTGATTGGACGCGTTGGGAGGGATTCCTTCCCGCCCTCTGCACGCGTCGTTCGCATGCGGCCGGGCAGGCATTGTCCTCACTTTCGACGGGGTGCAGTCTCCGTGGTCGGCAAACGGAGTTCATGGTTCCCCGTGGGTCCGCGTTGTTTGGGCCGGATGGCGCGGATGAACAGCAGGCGCTTTTCCGCCGTCGGTAGCGCTTCGACTTGGTCGAGGCCGGCGTCCGACATCATCGGCGCAAGTTTGTCGTAGAAGGCCGGACCGCGGGGTCGCCGAAGATGCAAGAACGCGTGGAACAGGCGCGAGTGGCCCTCGACGTCCATGTCCAGCGCGAGGAAGCGGCCGCCGGGCTTCAACACGCGTCGGATCTCCGTGAAGGCCGCACGTTTCACGTCGTCGGGCAGGTGGTGGAGCATCAGGCTGCTCGTGACGAGGTCGAACGAGCCATCCGGGAACGGGATCGCCTCGGCGAGCGCGACCTGGAACGCCGCGCGGGAACGACGCCGCTTGGCCTTCTTGCTAGCCCGGGCGATCATCTCGGGCGACGCGTCGATTCCGTGGACGCGGCCCTCGCCCATGCGGGCTTCCAGGGCGAACGAAACGGCACCCGTCCCGCACCCCACGTCCAGGACCGTCTCGCCGGCCGTCGGGGCGGCCAGATCGACGAGCGTTCCCCGTCCGAACGAGCCCGGGCGCGAGAGTAAGTCGTAGAATCGGGGCCAATGGAGCACCCAGCCCGTCGTCTTGGGCGCCGGGGCAGGCCCACCATGTGAATGCCGTGTCATCGTGGGGGCCCGTAGGCGTTCGCGGGCACAAGAGCTCATCGAATCAGCCTGGCCCACGTGTGGCGGGGGGGTGCCGAAGGCGTTGGGCGTCGTCGCTCCCGCAAAGGCGCGGGCGCGGCCCCTACTCCAGGTACTCGCCGGCCTGCGATGCGACGACGGTCGCTTCCAGGTTCCCGACGAACTGGTGGGGGGCGCCCCAATAGCCCAGGCCCGAGGGCGCGGTTTGGCGCGTCTGGGACGCGAGCCGGAGCCAGAACTCCCAGTTCGTCTCGTGCCCGTAGATACCGTCGTGCATGTTCTCGGTCAGCCGAATCTCGAACGAGATGAAGTGGGCGGTCGAGCTCGCGGCCCTCGGAGCCTTGAAGATCCAGTCCGCCACCGTGGAGTCACGGTAGTACACCAGGATGTCCCCGGGGTCCACGCCGCTCAGGGGACCCGTCGAGTTGAAGGAGGCGTTGACCCAGATGGTCCGGGTTCCCATGGGCACCAGGACGCCGTGCTCGATCGGGACTGGGATCCACGCCGTGTCGCCTTTGTTGACGGCACTGACGGCCTCGCCGCTCCACGCGCGGCGGCCGAGCGGCAGCGTGGTCTGGTTCTCCCAGTGGTCGGGATGCTTGGGGTCCCGCGGGATCACGTCGGCGCGACGGGCCGTGACGCGGGCATCCACATCGCCTTGCGCCAGATCCGCGGATCCGCCGGACTTGGCGCAAAGGAAGAAGCCCCACAGGGTCTTCGTGGCGTGCCCCGCGTCGGCCATCTCGGGCGTGAGGGGCACGATGACGGGTTTCCCGTTGGCGACGAGACCTCCGTCCACGAAGTCGTGCTGGTTCGGCGGACGGTACAAGAATTTCAGGCCGGTGATGGAGGGGGACGTCCAACGGAACGCGAACTCGAGCTGCGACGTCCCGGGGTAGACGATCTGGTCTCGTTGGAGCGAGAACTTGACGCTGCCGCCCTGGGATGACGAGGCGAGCGTCTCGTCGCATCCATGGGTGTGTTGTTCGCGGGGCGGCTCGTCGAAGAGGTGGTTGTGGAACACCATCACGGGGACGCGGGCCTCCAGGAGCGTCATCTCACGCGCGTCCCCCCAGTAGTCGTGGATGTGGGTCCCGTCGTCGGCCGCCGGCCCGTCGTCCGGTTCGTCGGTCACCAAGGAGTCCGGCGAGTCCCGGTTTTCCGACGACGCGTCGCCGCCGCTGAGGCATCCGGCGACCAACTGAGCGAGAAGCACGAACGCGAAACCACGCACCGCCTTGGAAGGCATGGCAATCCCCTACGCACAAGACGCTGGGCCGGCCTTGGTCGTTGTCCCGAACAGGTTCGGGCCCGGGTCATCCCCACCGGACCCAGGCTGCCCCCCCGACCTGTGGCGCGCGGGCCTTCCTGTCCCGCGCCATCCTCGATCGATGTGAGGGGGCGGCGACGGCCGAAGGGAACCCGACCTCGTCATCGCCGAGAGCGCCACGGGGGGTCTCGTCGGCCGTCCAGGCGGGGCCAGGCCCGCGACATTCTCGCCACCAGGAGCAATCCGAGAAGCGTGAGCGCTACGCTTGGGAAGGGCGCGCTTCCCCCGTCGTCGTTCCGGGCGCCGGCCACCACGGTCGTGGGGCCGCCAAAGTGGGGCTCCAACCGTAGGCTCGCCTCGTTCGAGTCGGCGGTGAGTCCCCCCTTGTCGACGATCCGCACATGGAAGTAATACGTCGTGTTGGGCGTGAGCGTGTCGACCTCGGCGCTCGTCGCCTTGTTGTTCTTGACCTCGCCGGCCTTCGACGCGGCGGTCAAGGGGAAGCCGGGTTTGGCGCCTCGGTGGATCTCGAACCGCACCACGTCGGGTTCGACGGGGCCCGACCAGGAGACGTTGACGCGGGTCGGGCCGACCTGGCGTGGCGGCACCAGGTTCACGGCCTTCGGCGGGAGGTTCTTCTCATCGCTCGTCTTGGAAAGGAGGTTCCACTTGTCGAGCGCGTCGGGCTGGTC
>JACPAO010000075.1 GCA_016180755.1 Methanobacteriota archaeon | reverse complement strand
ACGCGAGGATTGTAAAGGTTCCTGGAGGGTCGCGGGAACCGGCCTCGAGTTGATATACGGCCGCCCGAATCGGCGTCCACGCATGGCGCGCCATGAGATCACCGTCGAGGACGTCATCGGGGCGTCGCCGGCCGGCGTGTTCAAGGTCATCGCCGACCCGACCAAGATCGATAAGTGGCTTCCCAACGTCGCGAGCGCGAAGCACCTCAACGACAAGAAGCACGTCGGGGCCGAACGCCAGATCACGATGCGCATCCACAACATCCCGATCTCCTCACACCAGGTGGTGACCGAGTACGAGCCGGGGAAGAGGTTCGCCTGGGTCCACACCAAGGACGTCGTGGAGGGCGAGCCCTTCGACATGCTCCAGGACATCGGCACGATCTTCGAGCTCACCGCGAAGGGCAAGAAGACGCACGTCAAGGCGACGGCGCACTTCTCGCCCAACGGCTTCAAGGCCCGCGTGGCCGTGCCGCTCATCTCGGGCGACATCAAGAAGCAGATGCAGTCGGCCCTCGAGAACATCAGGCGGCTCTGCGAGTCCTAGGCCCTCACTTTTCCCGGCCCAGGAAGAAGTAGAGGATCAGGCCGAGGAATGGCAGGAAGAGGACGACGAGGATCCAGACGACCTTGACAAGGAGCGTCTTGTGGCTCTTGAGGATCGAGATGATGACGAGGATGTCGAGGACGAGGAGGATGAGGCCGAGGATGCTGCCTCCGATCCCGAAACCGGCCGGACCCCCCTTCCCCTGCAGTAGCACGGCGAGGGGGCTTTGGAGGCCCAAGGGAAACACCGTTACCAAGACTCCTAAGTGCTGGGTAGGGGAAACGGGCTCTTATGCGCTCCCGCGCGTCGAATGGAAGGCCCGTTTCGTCTGAACCTACTTTTACCCACCCCCCCTGGGGAGGCTTGTACCCCGTGGGCCAACCCCTGGGGACGGAGGCAGTCTAATGCCGCAACCGCAGACTGCGCCCCACCTTGAAGAAATCGTCCGGGCGCTTGGAGAGAAAGTAGGCCGCGAAGTGAACGTCCACGAGCTCGAAGAGGAGCTCGGCCGGTACCTCGAATACGGGGTCCCGCCGGAGCAGGCGCGGAGCATCATCCTGCGAAAGCATGGCGTGACGCCGCCCAAATCCGGCCCGGGAGGCTCCCGCAAGACGCTCGGGGAGCTCCAGGGTTCCGAGGGCTTCGTGAACCTCCTTGTGCGCATCGTCCACATCGGCACGAAGGAGATCACGGCCCGCGGCGAGAAGCGGACCATCCAGACGGGCATCCTCGGCGACGAGACCCGCACCCGCCCCTTCACGTCGTGGAAGACCCTCGACGTCGAGAAGGGCGACGTGATCAAGGTCACGGGCGCCTACACCAAGGAGTACCAGGGCGAGGCCCAGGTCAACTTCGGCGATCGGGTCCAGGTCGAGAAGGTCGACAAGGACCTTCTGCCCCCGCCCCCGACGGCCGCCACGCCGGTCGAGCGGCCCGAAGGCCCGCTCCGCGTGTCGGAGCTGCGGCCGGGCGACTCCGGCATCGAGGTCACGGCGCGCATCCTCAACATCTCCGCGAAGCCCGTCACCGTCCAGGGCCAGCCGAAGACGGTCTGGTCGGGCACGGTCGGCGACGGCACGGGCAAGATCGCGTTCAACGCGTGGCACGACTTCGGCCTCCAGGAGGGCGAAGTGGTCCACGTCAAGGGCGCCTACGTCAAGGCGTTCCGCGGGGCGGCCCAGCTCACCTTCGACGAGCGTTCCTCGCTCGAGCGCGTCGCGCCAGACACCGTCCCCACGGCGACCGAGATCGACCACCAGGGCCCCGTCCCGCTTTCCGTGCTCTACCACGGCGCCGGCCAGGCCGACGTGACCGTCGAGGCGACGCTCCTGGAGGTCCGGCCCGGCTCGGGCCTCGTGAAGCGCTGCACGAACTGCAAGCGCGTCCTGCGAAACGGGATGTGCGGTGAGCACGGCAAGGTCGAGGGCAGGCTCGACCTGCGGATCAAGGCCATCCTCGACGACGGCACGGCCGCCGTGAACGCAATCTTCAGCAAGGAACTCACCGAGCAGATGCTGGGGAAGACGATGGCCGAGTGGGAGGCCCTCGCCAAGGAGCACATGTCGACCGACGTGGTCGAGGCCGAGGCGAAGACCCGGCTCACTGCGCGCGTCTTCCGGGTCCGCGGCGCGGTCCTCGTCGACGAGTACGGCCCCATGTTCCTTGCGAAGGAGGCGGCGGTCGTCCAGCGCGACCTAACGGCCGCGGCCGAGGCCCTCCTCGCCGAGCTCGAGGGGGTGGCCTAGTTGGCGATCCAGCGCGAGGTCGCGCACCGCGTCTTCGCGGCTGAGTTCAACTCGAGCCGCGTCGAAGTGAAGGGCACCGACGAAAAGGCGCCCTCGTACCTCGTGTCCCCTCTCGGGGCGAAGATGAACCGCGTCTTCCTGTGCGGCGTCCTGACCGAGGTCGAGAACCGCGCCCAAGACGGGGAGATGTGGCGCGCCCGCGTCAGCGACCCCACGGGCGTCTTCACGGTCTACGCCGGCCAGTACCAGCCCGAGGCGGCCGCGGTCCTCGCGGGCCTCAACCCGCCCCAGTACGTCGCGGTCGTCGGGAAGTGCCGGACCTACGAGCCCGAGCCGGGCAGCGTCTTCATCTCCGTCCGGCCCGAATCCATCACCGTGATCGACGAGCAGATCCGCAACGAGTGGGTGTTCGAGGCCGCCAAGCAGACCCGCGAACGGATCCAGGCCGTGAAGGCCGCGACCGCCTCGGGCGCCGCCGCGCCCGCTGACCTCATGAAGGCCGGCGTGCCGGCGCACCTCGCGGCGGGCGTCCAGCTCGCGGCGGAGCGCTACGGGGGCGACGTCGACCTCGCCTTCTTCGAGCGCAGCGTCCGCGACGCCCTCCAGTTCCTCCTCGAGGACCAGGGCGGCCTCACGGCGCCGATGAAGCAGGCCCCCACCGCCGTCATGGTCCCGAAGCCGAAGGCGAAGGGCCCCGGCGAAGAGGTCGAGAAGAAGGTCCTCAGCTACATCGAGGCGATGGCCTCGACCGACGAGAAGGGGGCCCAGTGGGACCTCATCGTCGGCGCCGGGGAGAAGGAGAAGATCAGCGAGGACCAGGTCGAAGAGGCGCTCAACGCGCTCATGGACAAGGGCCTCATCTACGAGCCCATCCTGGGACGGCTCAAGATGACCTAAGGCCTCCTCGGACCTCGTGTTCGGCGATGGGTTATTATGGTATCATCTCGCATATCATCTCATATGGCTACGAGGGTCCGCGTCCGCGTGCGGCGCTGGGGCAGCAGCGTCGCGGCCGTCATACCGCCGGAGGCCCTGAAGGCGGAGGGGATCCGGGTCGGGGACGAAGTGGACCTCGAGGTCGCCCGGGCTGGCACCCTGGCCGACCTGTTCGGGGCCCTGCGCGGCTGGAAGGTCGACGCGCAGGCCTTGGCGGACGAGGACCGGGACGCCGACCGCGCCGCGGAGCGGCGCCGACGGGGCGCACGATGAGGTTCTTCCTCGATACGTACGCGCTCATCGAGATCGCAAAGGGCAACAAGAAGTTCGCCGGCTACCTCGAGGACGCTGCGACGGGCCCCTGCAACCTGCTCGAGTTCCATTTCTGCCTCGCCCGGGATCACGGCGACGAGGTTGCCGACCGCTGGTTCGGTTCCCTACGATCGCTCCTTCTCGACCTGACGGACGCTGACCTTCCGGCGGCGAGCCGCCTCCGGCGCGCCGAACGCCGACGCGGGCTGAGCTACATCGACGCGCTGGGGTACGTAATGGCGGGCCAGCGGGGGCTTCGGTTCGTGACCGGCGACAAGGGGTTCCGCGGCCTGGACAACGTCGAGATGCCGACCTAGGCGGTGCCCGGCGGACGGGCAAGTTCAAGAAAGGGCTCGAACGTCCCGCCGCCCGGTTGCCGACGAACCTCGACTACCTCGCGCTCGCCATCGTCCTCAGCGCGGGCCTGTTCCTCTACTTCCTCGTCCGGTTCGTGCTCGAGGTCGTCACCGTCGCTGTCTATGCGCGGTTCCTGCGCGAAATCAAAGGCTGGGAGCGACGGCAGGCCCAGCTCGAGGCGGAGCGCCGCTTCTACCCTGGGAGACCCTAGGCGCGCCGGCGCCGGACGAAAACGGCGGCGGCGATCGCGAGGGTCGCGCCCACGATCTCAAGTCCGGGAAGGCCGCCCTCGTCGGGGGCGCTTGCGGCGGTCGCGTTCTCCGTGGCGTTCCCTTGGTCGGTCGCGTTGCCGCCGACCGCGGCGGGCACGAACGGGCTGAGGTTGAAGTCGAAGGTCCCCTGGAAGTCGGCGTACGCGAGTTCGATGACCCACGTTCCGGCCGTCGTGTTCGCAAGCGTCGAATTGAATTCACTCTCGCCCGCGGCGCCGGGGAGCGTGAAGTTGAGCGTCTCATTTCCGCTGCCGTCCTTCGCCGTGACGTGGACCGTGCCGTTCGTGGCGTTCGCGCCGGCGGCGACCTCGAAGTCAACGGTCTCGGTCGTCCAGTTGAAACGGTACGTGTCGGAGGTCGTGTTGTCGAACGAGTGCGAGACCGTCGCGGCGCTCCCGTCCAAGGTCTCCTCCACGAGCTTGGCGACGGGCCCGGCGCCCGCCGGGGATGCGCCGGGAAGCCCTTCGCCGCGGATGGCGCTGATGCGCGTGCCGCCGCCCACGAGGAAGTGGACGTTCTTCGCCTGGGCTTCGGGCGGGTTGGTGGTCCAGAGCAGGGGCCGGACCCCGAGGATGTCGCCCTTGGCCATCTCGACGGCGTCGAGGGGCACTTGGACGCTGATCTCGTGGACGACCGACGGCCCCGTGCAGGCGGCGAGGGAGTTGTAGTGGTGCGCTTCCCCAAGAAGGGTCGTGCCCTTGTAGAGCTCGACACGCAGGGCCTGGAGGTCGTTCTGGGTGTTCTGGTAGGCCGGCCGGAAGGGCGCCAGCACGTCGCAGCTCACCCACGTCTTCACGGTCATCTTGCCGTTGAGCACCGTGTCGGCCGGGAACTTGTATTCGAACTGCGTCTGGTAGGTCGAGGCGAAGGCGCTCGTCATGGCGTACGCCTTCACGGGCGCCGCGGCCGTCGGGGCCACGTCGGTCATCTCGAACTTCTTGACGCCCGTCGCCCCCGGGTCCGTGATGAGCTTGTTCGTGAAGTACAAGGCGCCCTCGCCAGCCGGCGCGTCCTGGCCGGTGGCCGTTGCGCCGACGAAGGCGGAGGTCGCGAGAACGAGAACGATTCCTGCTTGAAGACGCATGAAGACCGGCTCCCCGTGTGCTGGGCATGCCGGCGTGCCCAAGCCTGCCTATATCTGTTTCGGCGAAACGACCGAAATCTCGAATGTGAAAGGCGTGCCCGCCCTCCATCCATCAACCCGGAACGTCGCCGCCCCTGGTCGGGCCGACCGGCATCCGCGCCGTTTGGCCGCGCCAAAGCCACCGCAGGTGCGGGCCAGTGCGCTAGTCGCGCCGGCGCCGAACTGCGACCGCAACCGCGATGGCCGTCGCGGCTCCAACGATCTCGAGGCCGGGGAGGCCGCCCTCGTCGGGGGCGCTCGCGGCCGTCGCGTTCTCGGTTGCGTTCCCGTCGCCTGTCGCGTTGCCGCCGACCGCGGGCGGCACGTACGGCGTGAGCGAGAAGTCCAGTGTTCCCTGGAAATCCGTGTACGCGAGTTCGATGACCCACGTTCCGGCCGTCGTGTTGACCATCGTGGACGTGAAGTTGTCGCCGGTCGTCGCGTCGGGGAGGGTGAAGTTGAGCGTCTCGTTGCCGCTGCCGTCCTTCGCCGTGACGTGGACGGTCCCGTTCGTCGCCTTCGCGGTGGCAAGGACGTCGAAGTCGGTCGTCTCCGTCGTCCAGTTGAAGCGGTAAGTGTCGGAGGTGGCGTTCTCGAAGGAGTGGTCGATCGTGGCGTTCGTGCCTTCGAGCGCCTCCTCGACCAGTTGGGGGACCGCCTTGGGCGTCGCGGCTCCGCCACCCGGCAAGCCCATCGCCGTGACGCGGGCCATGTGGACGGTGCTTCCCAGGAGGAAGTGCACGTTCTTCGCGGCGGATTCCGGCGGGTTCGATATGAAGAAGAGGAAGTCGAGGTGGATGACGTCGCCCTTCTTGAACTCGGCCTCGACCGGCGGCGTCTCGAAGTCGATTTGCCGGATCGACGTGGGGCCCGTGCACGTCGTCGCTGCATCCTGGCGCTCGTCCAGGCCGATCTGCGTTGTGCCCTTGAAGAGCCAGAACCGGCTCGAGTCGAGTTCCGCGCCGGCCGTGTTGCCGTGGCCGTAGACGGCCGCCACGTCGCAGCTCACCCAGATCTCGGCCCGGATGGGACCGGTGACCGTGAGGGGTTCGGCGACCGTGTAAGAGAACCGCGTCGTCGCGCCGGTCCCGACGACGCCGTAGGCCAGGTAGGCCTTCTTGACGGCCGCCTCGGAAGGGGCGACGTCGGTCGCCTTGAAGATCTTCGTTCCCGTGTCCGTGCCCGAGACGAACGAGTTCGTGAGGTACAGGGCGCCTTCACCAGGGACGACCGGGATCTTGGCCGGCGCCATCGGGGCAACGAGCGCCGACGCCATCAACAAACCTACGACCATCGCTACGCGCCTCAACCGACCACGTCCCGACCCTTTGGCACGGCCGGGTGGAGGTGCCTCGTTATATCCGTTTCGCCGGTTGGCGCGGAACGCGACGGCCCCTAGGCGCCGGGACCCGCGTTCACGGAGAGGATGGGGGGAAGCCGGTCCGCGATGAGGGCCCACGAGTCCCCGTCATCGCGACTCGCGTAGAGCTGGCCCGTTGTCGTGCCGACGTACACGCCCGCCCTCTCCTCGGCGTCCGTCGCGAGGCCTTCGCGCAGGACCGTGTGCCACGCGCCCGCCTGCGGAAGACCCCTCCCAAGGCGCTGCCACCTGTTCCCCGCGTTCCGTGTCCGGTAGACGGCGAACGCGCCCCCGGCGGCGACGCGGTTCGTGTCGCCCTCCAACGGGACCGTGTACACGCTCTTCGCGTCATGCGGGTGGGCGGCCATGGCGAAGCCGAAGCGCGACGGGAGGCCCCTCGAGATCTCGGTCCATTTCGCGTCGCCGCGTCGTCGGCGGTAGACCCCCCAGTGGTTCTGCATGAAGAGCTGGTCCGGGTCCGTCGCGTCACGGACGACCTTATGGACGCACGAGCCGTCCTCGGCCTCCTTCATGGGGCCGCCGGGGCGCATCTCGGTCACGACCCCGCCGTTCATGAGGCGCCAGGACTTTCCGGCGTCGCCGGAGCCGAACACGCCGACCGCGCTTGCGCCGACGACCATCCGCTTGGGGTCACCGGGATAGGGCGAGATCGTGTGCAGGCACAGCCCTCCGCCGCCGGGCATCCACTTCTCGCGGCCCGGCCAACCGTTGAGGCCGTCCATCGACTCCCACGACTTGCCGCCGTCCCCGGAGCGAAAGAGCCCCGCCGGCTCGACGCCGGCCCAGAGTTCGCCTTCGTCGTTCCCGGGCGCCAGGTGCCAGATCTTCGCGACGCTGAGGCCCGTCTCCTTGGCGTAGCTTGGGCCCGCGTGCTTCTTCCACCGGGCGCCCCAGTCCGTCGAGCGCTGGACCGTCGGGCCCCAGTGGTAACTCGTGATGGCGGCCGACACGGCTGCGCCGTCGTGGAAGGCGTGGAAGACCTCGAGGCCGGCGAAAAACGGGCCGCGCGTGCGCCACTTGCGCCGGTCCTGGGACTGCAGGAGGAAAAGGCCTTTTCGCGTTCCGACGACGACCGTGGTTCCTTTGTTCTTCTTGACCAATCCATCAACCTCCTGAGACGGCCGGGGCGACGAAGACGCGGTCGCCCGCGCGCAGGGGGACCGTCGAGGGGTCGCGGCCCTCGACCATCGTGTCGTTCACGAAGACGGCGACGTGCCGCCGAATCTGGCCCTGCTCGTCGAGGATGCGGGCGCCGAGTCCCGGCGCGCGGCGCTCCAGGGCCGAGAACGCCTCGGCAAGGGTGCGTCCGTCGACCGCCACCGTCGACGGACCGCTCCAGTACTGCAGGAGCGCGCGGGGAAGGCGGATCGTCACGGCTCCGTTGTCGGGCCCCGGCATGGCAGCTGCGGAACGCGGGAAGCCGCTAAAGCGTTTCGTGAGGCTTGGCCTGCCGACCACGCACCGCGCCTTCGCCGCTACTCGGACGGCTCGAAACCTGTCGGATTAGTAGCTTGCGTCAAAACATCGACGGCGAAAAGAAACGCACCGTAAAGCTTTCTCAAGGTTCCCATGAAAAGGTCCCGGGTCAGTGGCGCATCATAGTAAAGGAGCTGATCAAGGGACAGGCCGGCGAACTTCGGAGCTGGACCCGACGTCGGCTGATCAGCCAAGAGTGCAAATCCGATGTTGTGCAGGAAGAAGCGTTCCCGCAGCCGAGTGATTGCGGCCTTGGCTAGGACGCCGCTCGAGTTGATTGTGCGGGCGTGCTCCGGCGAGAAATTCGCTCGTACCACGACTGTCGCCTTTTCCAGCTCATCGTTGCCCACGACCACGAAGTTAATTTTTTGCTGCTGCTGATTCGACGGGTCGGGCGAAAAAGCCAGCGAGAACGACCATGAAGGGGCACGGGAGGCCTGGACCTTGACTTCCCCTAGGAAGTAGCCCTCGTCGAGGAGCCAACGCCTAAGTCTTTGTTCCGGCGAGCCCCCCGACATTCAGAAATCACGCTCCACCGGGCTTACGGTGGGAAATCGAGAGCACCGAATGGTATACGCGTTCTCAGAATCCTCCTCGATTCGGAAATAAACCGTCACCGCCGCTGTATCGACTTCCGTCCGCCATCGGCCTCCTGGAATGTATGTGCCAATCGGGATCTCAGTAACCTGCGAAACAGCATTCCACCCGTCCGCCGTGATTGGAACCAAATCGTTCACCGAGGCCGAAGAGAGAACAATCGTCGACACCGCGGAGGATGCGTGGTCGTGCGTGGGGCACGGGGCGAGGCAGTCCAAGGGGCCGATTTCCATCACGAAACGAACCGTACAGGATCCGTTCATCGCCCGCGTCAAGATCGTCGGGAGCTCGTCCGCGGGTCGGATTGTCACTAGCTGCACCCCATGCTATTCCCGCAGTTGAGGCACTTGTAGCACGCCGCGTTCCGCACGGTCTTGTACCCGCACGTGTCGCAGTCGGGCGCGTCGCCCATGAACTTCGCCGCAAGCTCGTTCGGGTCGATCGCCTCGGACAAGGGCTTCACGTCGACGAATAGCGTGAGCGGCGTCTCCTTCCGCGTGTCCTTCAAGGCCCGGAGCTGGTTGAGCTCCTCGACGACCTGGTGCCGGGGCGGGACGTAGTCGAGGCTCGCCTTGTAGGTCTCGACGAGCTCCGGGTTGAGGAAATCCGTCTTGCCGTGGTACTCGTACAGGATGAGCTTCCCGATGAGGTCCTTCACGCTGTTGGCGCTCTTGATGAGTGGGTGGTCGGTCATTCCCGCGACGCTTCCGTGCTCGTTCAAGAGGTCGAGCGCGAGGTCCTTGCTCGAGAACCCGAGCCGAAGCTGCTTGCTCCAGGCGATGCCGAGGTCGCGGCACAGTTCGTGCGTGCTCGACCCGTTCTTCCCCACCGTGAGGAAGATCTCCATGAGGCGGCCCCGGGGGTCCTCGCGGAAGAGGACGTGGACCTTGACGCTTCCGAGCTTCTGGTCCATGACCGTGATCTCGCGCTTGATGATGTTGTCCGTGAACTTCGGCAGCCGCACCATCTCGCCCCACTTGGGCCCGACGGTCTCCGCGGCCTTCGCCTCGACGGTCTCCGCGGCCGACTTCTGCTTCTTCGTGTTGAGGGGCTGGCTCGCCTTGCATCCGTCTCGGTAAAGGGCGACGGCCTTGAGGCCGAGCTTCCAGCCGAGCTCGTACGTCTTCCCGATGTCCGCGACGGTCACGTCGCTCGGGAGGTTCACGGTCTTGCTGATCGCGCCCGACAGGAACGGCTGCACGGCGGCCATCATGTGGAGGTGGCCGTCGGGGTGGATGTATCGGACCCCGTCGCCGCAGCGGTTCGCGCAGTCGAAGACCGCGTAGTGGTCTTGCTTGAGGTGCGGGGCCCCCTCGACCGTCTCCTTCCCGGGCTCCACGACGACGCCCTTGGCGTCCTTCTTGCCCACGACGTGGGCCTCGATCTCGGCGACCTCCTTGTCGCTGTAGCCGAGGTTCCGCAGCGCGCGGGGGACGCTCTGGTTGATGATCTGGAAGTACCCGCCGCCCGCGAGCTTCTTCCACTTCACGAGGCTGAACTCGGGCTCGACGCCCGTCGTGTCGCAGTCCATGAGGAGGCCGATCGTGCCCGTCGGGGCGAGGACCGTGGCCTGCGAGTTGCGGTACCCGTGCCTCTTCCCTTCTTCGAGCACCTGGTCCCACACCTTGCACGACGCGTCCGCGATGGCGTCGAACCACTTCTCCGGCCGCTTCCCCGGCATCTCGCCCGGGATCGGGCTTCCCGTCGCCTTCACGTTGTAGGCGGCCTCGCGGTGCATCTGCATGACGTTCAGCATGGGTTGCCGGTTCTCGGTGTAGAGTGGGAACGCGCCCTTCGCCTTCGCCATCTCGGCCGAAGTGAGGAACGCCTCGCCGTGCATGAGCCCCGTGACGGCGGCCGCGACCGCACGGCCCTCCGGGCCGTTGTAGGGGAGGCCCATGCACATGAGGAGCGTCCCGAGGTTCGCGTACCCGAGCCCGAGGGGTCGGGTCTTGTGCGTCATCTCCGCGATCGTCTTGCTCGGGTAGGAGAAGAGGTCGACGCCGATCTCCTGCGCGATGAACACGACGCGGTTCGCGTGGCGGTACGCCTCGATGTCGAAGCCCAGCGCGTCGTCGAAGAACTTCATGAGGTTCACGGACGCGAGGTTGCAGGACGTCTCGTCCAAGAAAACGAACTCCGAGCACGGGTTGGTCGCGTTAATCCGGTCCGTGTTCTTGCACGTGTGCCACTTTTGGATCGTGTCGTCGTACTGGACGCCCGGATCGGCGCACTCCCACGCGGCCTGCGCGATGTCGTTCCAGATCTTCCGGGCCTTCACCGTCTTCCAGACCTTCTTCGTCGTGCGGGCGATGAGGTTCCAGTCCGCGTCCTTCGCGACCGCGTCGAAGAAGGCGTCGGTGACGCGGATCGAGTTGTTCGAGTTCTGGCCCGAGACGGTCTGGTAGGCTTCCCCGTTGAAGTCGGGCCGGCCTTGGCTGTCGAGGCCGACGCCGTTCTCGAGGAGGATCTTGGCCTTCTTCTCCTCGTGCGCCTTCCAGCCGATGAACTCCTCGACGTCCGGGTGGTCGACGTCCAGGATGACCATCTTGGCCGCGCGCCGCGTCGTGCCGCCCGACTTGATCGAGCCCGCGTTCGCGTCGAGGATCTTGAGGAACGACAGGAGGCCGCTCGACTTCCCGCCCGAGGAAAGGGGCTCGCCGGCGCCGCGCACCTTCGAGAAGTTCGTCCCAGTGCCGGAGCCGCCCTTGAAGAGGCGGGCCTCCTTCGCGACGAGCTCCATGATGCCCATGTCGCCGTTCACGTTGTCCTCGACTCGCTGGATGAAACACGCGGCGCCCTGGGGACGGGCGTAGTAGTTGTGTTCGAGGTAGACCTCCTCCTTCTGCATGTCCCAGGCCCAGTTGTCCCCGTCCTTCATGATGTTGTGATAGTGGTAGTGCCCGACGTTGAACCAGACCGGGCTGTTGAAGGCCGCGCGCTGGGTGATGAGGAGGTACCGGAGCTCGTCCTCGAAGGCCTGCGCGTCCTCCGCCGAGGCGAAGTACCCATTGAGCTCGCCAAACTGGCGGAAGGTGACGACGATCCGGTCGACGACCTGGCGGGCGCTCGTCTCGGCGCCGACCGCGCCGGTCTTGGGGTCCTTGACGCCCGCGCGCCGAAAGTACTTCGAGGCGAGGATGTCGGTCGCGAGCTGGCTCCACGTGGAGGGCACCTCGACGGCGTCCATCTTGAAGACGACGCGACCGTCGGGCTCCGTGATGACGCTCGAGCGCGTCGTCCACTCCAGGCCGTCGTAGACGTTCTCGCCCGGGTGGGTGAAGTAGCGGGGCACCGGGAGGCCCCGGGAGGCGAGGGCTCCCGTCGTCGGTCGTGGCACGGACGTTCCTTGATTTTCCGCGGTATTAAACGAACTGGTAGCCGGGTTTGCGGACGAGGCCGTGCGAGGCGCGCCTGGGCTTGCTGGTTTGTTTCCCATCCCGATCCCTCCTAGGTGAAGCCGTTTCGTTCCGCGAGACCGCTTTACTTCGCCGCCCCGTGGAGGATTTCTCGGGACACCCGGATGGCTTTAATTTCGTTTTGTTACCAGGTCCCTTCGACTGGAGCCGCTCGAAGTTTCTGTTGTTAACTGATTTGTTATCAATATAAGATATACTTACGTGAAAAGTATACTCCAAATGAAGCCAGCGTTCTGATAAAGATCCTGTTGGGCGCGGAAACGCGAACGTTTAACGGGAACCGCGATGGCGCGACCGTGGCCCGGGGCCTTGCCGTCGTCAACGCGCAGATCTGGACCATGGAAACGCGCGGTGACCGGGCCGATTCGATGCTTGTCCAGGGCGAGCGCGTGTCGATGGTCGGCGAAGAAAGGACCATCCTTGCGAAGGCCCGTACCTCGGGCTTGCCCGTCGCCGACGCGTCCGGCCGCACCATCCTCCCCGGCCTCGTCGACGCCCACACTCACCTCGTCCACCAGGGGCTCCTCCAGCACCGCCTCGACCTACGCGACGCACCGTCCCTCTCCGCCGCCTTGCGCGCGGTGCGTCGGCGCCTCGCACGCCACCGCGGAAGGGGGCTGGTCCTCGCGGAGCGGTGGGACGAGAGCCGGTGGCCCGAGCGGCGGTATCCCCGGCGCGAGGAGCTCGACGCCATCACCACGAAGGTCCCCCTCATCCTGCGCCGCGTCGATGGGCACGTCGCCGTCGGGAACCGGGCGGCCTGCGACTTCCTTCGCGGCAGGCTCCCGGGCGTCGACGCCGACACGGGGCTCCTCTTGGAGGAGGCCTCGCTCAACCTCAACCAGGTGTTTCCCACGCCGCTTCCCGAGGCGACTTCGTCCCTCGCGTTCGCCCAGGAACAGGCCCTCACCCTGGGCGTGACGACGGTCCACGACTTCGTCGTCCCTTCCTACCTTCGGGCCTTCGAGGCGCTCCATCGCCGCGGGCGGCTCAAAGTCCGCGCCCACGTGAGCCTGTACGTTGAGTTCCTCGACGCCCTCGCCCACGCGGGCGTCGCCGGCGGGATCGGGGACGACCGCCTCCGGCTCCACGGAGTGAAGCTCTTCGGCGACGGGTCCCTGGGCGGCCACACGGCCGCCCTCCGGCAACCCTACGCCGACGCCCCGGGGACCCGCGGCCGCCTAAACTTCACGGACTCGGCGCTCCGCGAGCGGATCCGGACGGCGTCCACGGCGGGCCTTGTCCCGAGCGTACACGCGATCGGCGACGCGGCCGTCGCCCAGGCGGTGAAGGCGCTCGCCGCTTCGGGGGACCGCCGCCTCCGGCCCCGCATCGAGCACTTCGAGATGCACGCGCCGGAATCGGTCCGGACCGTGGCGGAACGCGGGATCGTCGCCTCCATGCAGCCCAACTTCGTCGGCGAGTGGAACCGCCCCGGAGGCCTGTACGAGCAGCGCCTCGCGTCGCCGCGGTACCGTCGGACCAACGAGTTCCAGGCGCTCAGGAGGGCCGGCGTGCGCCTCGCGTTCGGGAGCGACTGCATGCCTTTCGACCCCTGGTTCGGCCTGGCGGGTTGCGTCGAGGCGCCGCAGCCGTCCCAACGCCTTTCCGTCGACGACGCCCTCGAGGCGTACACGCGCGGCTCGGCGTGGAGCATCGGGCGGGAGGCGGACCTCGGGTGGCTCGGCCGCGGCTCCGCGGCGGACTTCATGGTGCTTCCGACCCCGCCCCGGCGTGGGACCGGGCTGGCGGGCCTGCGGCCGGACGCGACCTACGTTGCCGGCGCCGCCGTACACGCGAGGGCGGGCCGCGCGCTCCGTTCGCGCTAGCCGGCGAGGTCGATCCGGAACGGGATCGAGCGGGTGAGGCATTCCGTCCCGGGGCAGCGTTCCTCGGCGAGCTTCACGAGGCGCTTTACCGCGGCCGTGCCGTTGGGGGACTTCGCCGTGACGGTGAAGGCGACGTTCTGGATGATGGGGTCGGTCGAGAGCCCGACCTGCTTGCGGAGGTCCATCCGGTTCTCCGCCTTGACCCGCAGTTCCGTGAGCGGGATGCCTTCGCCTGTCGCGGTCGCCGCGAGCGTGACCGCGAAGCACGAGGCGAGGCCGAATAGGCAGTACTGGATGGGGTCCGGCGAGTTGCCCCAGCCACCCGTAAAGACGGGAAGCTCGCATTCGACAGCCCGCGAGCCCTTCGCGTACTTGAGATCCGCCGCGACCTGCGGCGCGCCTTCGTGGAAGTTCCAGGCGACCTCCACGACCTTCTGCTTCTGAGCCTCCTTTGGATCCTTTTTGACGGCCTCGACGAACCGGACGAGTTCCGCCTTGTTCACGTTGTTCGGCATCGGTCCCGGGGGAGCAGGAGCCAGGGGAAAAAACCAGCCGGGGCTGGTTTCCCTCTATATCAACTTGGAGGTCAAGGGATATGAGCGGCGCCCCAGAGAAGCAGGGGGTCATGGCAGGGGAACCGTCCTTCGACCGAGAGGGTTCGCCGCCCGCAGAATCCCCCGTGGCCCGCCGACGGGCGCCCCGGACGCGGCGCCGCCGGACAGGCCGGTGGGCGTGGGCGCGCGGCCTCGACCGCAAGACCTGGGTCGCCCTCTCGCTAAGCGGCCTCCTCGTCGTCTCCTTCATCGCTGGGATCGTCTACTACTGGAACCAGCGCCAGGCCACGGAGCAGGATTACGTCGAGGTCTACGTGACCGACCTGCCCGCCGAATTCACGAAGCTCGACGTCGTCGTCGAGGGCGTCTACGTCGGCTCCGGGAGTTTCCCCCTCGTCCTCGATTCGCCGGGGTTTGACCTCCTTTCCCTTCACGGGCCAGACGAGGCCCTGCGCCTCGCAAGCGGGTACGTACCGTCGGCGGCCCACGAGGAGATCCGCATCGTGTTCGAATCCGCACGGGCGGAGCTCAACGGCCGCTCCATCCCCATGGAGCTTCCCAACCGTGTCCTCGTCGTGGGCCACGAGTTCGGCCTCGGCGCCAACCCCGCGAGCGCGTTCCTGTTCGACCTTAACGTCGACGAGAGCATCCGCGTGTCCGCCGACGGACTCCTCTTCGAGCCCCACGTCGACACCGTCTACGTCCACCACTACGGGGCCGAGCCCGGCGAGCCCGGCGGACCCCTAGCGAGCGAGGGGCCCGGAAGCTTCTCCAAGACCGACCCCAAGCCGTTCACGAACGGGACCCAGAAGTCGCCGGACCGGCAGACCCTCGCCCCGGGTACGCCGGGCGGCGGCAGCGGCTCCTCCTCCACGACCAGCAAGCCACGGTTCACCTGGAACCCGCCGACGCAGGGGCCCACCACCACGACGAGCCCCGACCCCGTGGACCCGGGCCCCACGACGGAGTCTACGACCGACGATCCGCTCTCGAGCATCCTCCCGAGCCCCGGCGGCCAGAACTCGGTGCCCAACGACCCCACCGACATCGGCGGCTGGTGGGGCCACTTCAAGGACGGGGCCCCGCCCCTCGTCACCAATATCGTGGAAGAGCACGGCGGAGTCGTCTACCTGATCTTGGGCGCGGAGCCCATCGTCTACTTCTTCGCGACGCCGGGCCAGGCCGAGAACATCAGCAAGGACCCGAACGTGCTCCTCGTCGAAGCGGACACGTTCCTCCACCCGCACCTCCAGTCCTCGCGCGCCGCCATCCAGCTGCCGCAGGTCAGCGACCCCGTGCTCGGGCTCAAGGACGCCGCCGGCAATGCGATCGACGGCCGCGGCGTCGGCGTCGCCATCGTCGACCTCGGGATCGACGGCACGCACCCCGACCTTCCGTACAAGGGCCTCAGCCCCGACCCGCTCGTCCTCGCGAACTTCAAGGTCGAGTCCCTCTTCGTCGTCGACGCGCCCTCCACGGACCAGAGCAGCGGGCATGGGACGCATGTTGCCGGCATCCTCGCCGGCCGCGGCGTCCTCGACCCCCTCCAGAAGGGCGTCGCCCCCGGCGTGAAGCTCTACGGGTTCGGCATCGGCGAGACGAGCACCACCCTGTGGCCGGTCACGGCCCTCGACTGGATCCTCCAGAACCACGACCAGGTCGACCCGCCCATCCGTGTCGTCCAGAACTCGTGGGGCACGTTCGAGCCCAACGCCGCGATCGAGACGCTCGTGAAGCGCCTCGTCGCCGAGGGCGTCGTCGTGGTCTTCTCCGCAGGAAACGCCGGCGGCGACGGCTACGGCGCGACCACGAGCTACCAGTGCCGGATCCCCGCCGAAGGCGTCGTGTGCGTCGCTTCGTTCGACGACAGCAACCTTGGCGCGCGCGACGGCCGGCTCGCTGCGTCCTCGAGCCGCGGCGACATCGGCCAACCCTCGACGTGGCCCGACCTCGCCGCCCCCGGCGTGTCCATCCGTTCGACGAGGCCCGTGGCGGGCCTTACGACCGGCGCCGGGCTCCTCGACGCGTACGCGGTCCTCAGCGGCACCAGCATGGCCGCCCCGCACGTGTCGGGCGTCGCCGCCCTCATGCTCCAGATGAACCCCGCCCTAACCCCGGCCCAGGTGGAGGCGATCCTCGAGTCCACCGCCCACCCGTTCGCCGACGGCGGGTCCTACCTCGCCTCTGCGGACGCGCGCTACGACGGGTCCCACTACGCGAAGGGCCACGGGCTCCTCGACGCCCACGCGGCCGTCCAAAAGGCCGCAAGCCCCTAAGCGACCCAAGGCGGGAACCGGAAGAACCGGCCCGCGCCCCGGGACCCAACCGGCCGTCCGTGAACCTATTTGGGGCGCGCCGTCAAGGCGCCATCCATGGCCGGCGACGAGCAGGACCTTGAAGCGACAGCGCGACCCAGGCGGACCTTGGGCCGCGGACGTTCGCGGCGCGACGGCCGGGGCTGGATGGCCGCGTTCATCGCGAGCACCACACTCCTCGCGCTGTTCGGGGGCATCACCCTGGTCAAGCACCTAGGCTCCTCGACGCCCCAGACGTTCCTTGAGATCTACGTGACCGACCTGCCCGCGGACTTCTCCCGTCTCGACGTACGCATCGCCGGTGTCTACGTGGGCGACGACAAGGTCCCCCTCGACGTCGAACGGCCCAACTTCGACCTCCTTTCCCTGCGGGGCCCGGGCGACGCGCTGCGCGTCGCGAGCGGTCCCGTGCCCGTCGGAGACCACGAGGAGGTCCGCATCGTGTTCGAGGCCGCCCGGGCCGAACTCGATCACAAGAGGATCCATGCGGTCATCCCCGAACAGGAGCTCCTTGTCTCCCACGACTTCCGCCTGGAGGACGGTGCGCCCCGCGCGCTCCTCTTCGACATCGACGTGAACGAGAGCCTCGAGATCGTCGGCCCCCTGCTCATGTTCCGCCCATCCGTCGCAAGCATCTACAACCACGCCTTCCACGAGCCAACCGCGGAGACGGGCGGCGCGACCACCGCCCCCCCACCGGCTCCCGAGCCCGATTTTTCCGCGATGAGGCCCGAGACCCCCCGCGACCAGCGCCTCGTCGAGCCCACGCCCGAGACCCAGCCCCGGAGTCCGTGGACGACGACGCCCGCGCCGGAGCCGACGGACAACGCGAGCGAATACCGGGAGACCTACTACCACGGCGACCCGCCCCCGGAGGAACCCGCGAACGAAACCGCGAACGATACCGACACCAACACGTCCGAGGAGGCGCTCCCGACAGTAGGCGGAACCAACTCGGTCCCCGAGGACTACGCGCGCACGATCTTCGGCTGGTTCGTCCAGTTCCTTCCCGAGGTCAACGATACCGAATCGATGGACGCCGTGCTCGAAGCGTACGGGGCCGAAGTCCTCTACCGCCTCAACAGCCTCAACGCGGCCTACATCCAGGTCACTCCGCCCACCGCCGAGGACGTCTACTACGACCCGAACGTGACGTGGCTCGAGCCCGACATGCCCGTCCACCTCCTACTCGGCACCTCGAAGACGGCCGTTCGCGTCCCCGAGGTCCAGAACCCCGTGACCGGCCTCCGCGATGCCGCCGGCAACCTCATCGATGGCCGAGGCGTGGGCGTCGCCGTCGTCGACTCAGGCATCGACGGACTCCACCCCGACCTCACCCACAAGTTCTTCGCGGGCGAGGCCTCGCCGATCGTTTACAACTTCAAGGTCGAGAGCATCGCCCTCCACGACCAGGTCTACACCGACAGCACATCCGGCCACGGCACCCACGTCGCCGGCATCGTCGCCGGCCAGGGCATCAAGGACCCCAGCATGCGTGGCGTCGCACCCAAGGCGAAGCTCTACGGCTTCGGCATCGGCGAGGCCTCGACGCTCCTCTGGCCCAACCAGGCGTTCGACTGGATCCTCACGCACCGCGCCGACCAGAACCCCCCGATCCGCGTCGTGACCAACTCGTGGGGCACCGTCGGCCCCTACGAACCCAATTCCGTCACGACCCAGCTCGTGAAGCAGATGGTCGCCGCCGGCATCGTCGTCGTCTTCGCCGCCGGGAACGAACCCCTTCCGGCTGGCGCCGACACGACGGCCCGCGAATGCAAGATCCCGACGCCCGGCGTCGTCTGCGTCGGGGCCTACGACGACCTCAACACGGGCACGCGCACCGGAGGCCGCGTCGGGGACTACGCGAGCCACGGGGCCGACAACGACCCCGCCACGTGGCCCGATCTCGTCGCGCCCGGCACGGCCATCCGTTCCTGCCGGACCCCCTTCGGCTGGGTCACGGGCGTCGGCCTCCTCGACTACTACGTGGAGCTCAAGGGCACCAGCATGGCCGCCCCGCACGTCGCCGGCGCAGCCGCGCTCATGCTCCAGGCCCGGCCCGGCCTCACGCCGGCCCAGGTCGAAACGGTCCTCGAGTCGACCGCCTACAAGTTCGGCACGCCGGTCTACGTGAACGGCGGCCACCCCGCGCGAGGCGCCGGTCTCCTCGACGCCTACGCGGCCGTCGCGGCCGCCAAGGCGATGTGAGGTCCGGGGCCGGTTCGGCCGGGGCCCCCCACGCGAACCGTTGAATAGGGGCCGCGCCACTCTTCGTAGCCCCGCCGCCCGCGCGCGGCGGCCTCGGGCTAGGTGGGCTCATGAGGTTCGAAAGCTGGATCGTCCTCGTCGCCATGGTCGGTACCGCCTTCATGCCGTCGCACGTGCTTGGCGACGGGCCGAGGCTCGACTGCACGCCGACCCTCACGGTTTCGACGATCGGGGGCCTCGCCCCCTCCGAGGTGGCGCCGCCCGATGGATCCACCCCCAACGACGAGGTCGAAATCGCCTGGGAGGCCTCCCACGTGGGCGCCGACTGCGCCACGGCCCTCGACGCCCCGCCGGTCCTCGTCGCACCCTGGGTGACGCCCGACGTGGGACCCGCGAGCGACTTCGCCATGTTCGTCACCTACGCGGACCCCGACAACGACCCGCCCGTCTCCGTGTCGCTTCGCATGGACGACCGAGCGGTCCAAGCCATGGTCCCGCTGGATCCCGCCGACACCGAGTACCGGGACGGCGCCGTCTTCGTGGGCGGCGACGCTCCAGACTTCTCCGACGGAGGAAACCAGATGGCGGCGGGCCCCCACGTGACCCGTTTCTACGCCCACAACGGGCACGCCGCCGCGGAACCCGCCTCGATCGACGCGCCCTTCGTCGTCCTCACGGCTTCCGGGGCGGTACGCGCCCCGAACCCCACGAACCGGTTCGTGATCCACCCGATCGCGAACGGGCCCACCCTGGTTCCGCCCGTCGAGGTGCTGCCGCCGTTGGCCCAGCTCGCCGGGGACCCGGCGAACGGGATCTACTCCTACACGTTCGAACTGGGACCGCTCGCCGGGCGCGGGGGCCTCGAGTACACGGTGAGCTCCGGCGGCCCCAGCCTCCTCGACGGCCACCTTGAGGGACCCCTCGGCGACGGCTTCGACGTCCACGGGGCCGCCCACGCGTCCCCCGACGCCCGCACCGGCGACCAGGCCGTCGAACTTTCCGCGCCCGGCGCGACGTCCGAGGACGGCGTCCACGGCACGCTCCATGCGTACCCGACCCCAGGCTACGCGCTCGTCCAGATCGGTGGTCTCTCGATGTGGCAACGGGGCGACGCCGTACCCGGCCCTGCGGCCCTGCGCGTCGGGCTTCTTGCCGACCTCACGCGTGAAGCGACCGCCGATGCCTGCCTTGTGACCTCGTTCCAACCATCGTCCGACGGGGCGTGGACCCGCCACGAGGTGGGCTTGGCCGACGAATTCACGGTCTTCGAGGCCGACTGCCGCACGTCGGGCCCGCTTTCCCGGACCGCCACGCTTTCGGAACTCCACAACGACCCCGCGTTCGGCCTGGCGGCCTTCCTTCGCTTCGAGGTCGCGCTCGTCGAACCCGGCGGCGCCGCCTGGCCGGCGGATGCGACGGTCGCCCTCGACGACCTCGGCCTCGTCGCGTCGGTGAGCAACACGGCCGCCGACATGGACGCCTGCATCTATCGCGCCGAGCCCGGTGCTCCCCTCTCCACGTTCACGCCCGTCGAGTGCCAGTCCGACATCGGCCCCAACGGCGCCCTCATCCCCGCGGGCTCGACCCACGCGAACGTGTGGGCGCACCAGATGGTCCCGGTCCTGGGCGAGGACCTTCTCCCGCGTCGCACCTACTTGGAGCCCGCCGGGTTCGCCTTCTCCTACAAGAGCGTCGTCCCCTACGATGTCGCGTTCCCCGTCGTGGCGCTGCCTCCGCCCCCCACGGCGGGGCGCGTCGAGTTCGGCGAGGACGTCAACGGCGACGGAACCCTAGGGCTGGGCGAGCCGCTTCTCG
>JACPAO010000095.1 GCA_016180755.1 Methanobacteriota archaeon | reverse complement strand
CGGCGATGATGCCCGCGTCCGCGGGAGCCTCGGCGTTGGGAGCGCCGAGCGAGCCGGCGCCGCCCACGCACCCCGCCCATGAGGAAAACACGATTGCCAAGCCGACGCCAACAGAGTGATGCATGCGAGACCCCCGGACACAAGGGCTTTTTCGAGTTTATGAAACGCACACCTTCATGCATCGCGCGGTCGAGGACCCGCCCCAATTCCTTTTTGAAGGCGTGGCGCCACCCCGGAAACGTGCGCATCCAGTTCGCAAGCCTCCATTTGGCCTGGGCCCTGGTCCTCTCCGGCTGCCTAACGTCCCCATCGGAACTCGGAGCGCCCGACGGCGCCGACCTCGCGCTTCCCCCCATCCCGGCCTGGATCCCCGCGAAGGTGGGGATCGGCGGCGACGCGGAATCCTCGGTGACGGTCTCGCCCGACGGGAAGACGGTGCTCGCCTGCTCCCACGGCGGCTTCACGAAGCCGTCCCCTCTGTGGGCGAGCGAGGACGGCGGCGCGACGTGGCGACACATCGACCCCCAGCCCAATCCCATCGTGAGCGGCGACTGCGACCTCGCGATCACGGCGAACGGCGACTGGTTCATCGTGTACGACACGATCGCGTCCGCGACCGTGGCCGGCTCCTCGGACAAGGGTCGGACGTGGCGGTTCCACTACCTCGCGGCCCCGCCGGTGGGCGGCGTCGACCGGCCCTGGATCCAGGCTGTCGGCAACGAGCTGTACCTCATCTACGCGGACGTGATGGCCGCCGAACCCTTCGTTTCGTTCTTCACGAAGTCCTCGGACGGCGGCCGCACGTTCTCGCCTCCCGAGGTGATGGGGTACTTCCGCGGCACCGAGCAGTCGAACTGCTTCATCGGGCACCACATCGTGAAGGACGGGGGGCGGACGGTGCGCGTGCCCATCAATTGTTGGCCCGAGTACACGAGCTCAGGGAACACGTTCCCGAGCTTCATCAACCTCATGACGAGCCGCGACGGCGGCCGCACGTGGATCACCGAGCGCGTCGCGGGGCCCCACACGACGAGCCTTCGCACGACGAGCGCTTCGTACGCCGGCCCTGGCGACGCGACGCTGTGGCTCACCTACTCCGTCGACAACGCGACGGGCGGCCGCGACCTCTTCGCGATCCGCTCGCTGGACGACGGGAAGACGTGGTCCGCGGCCCTCCTCGTGGCCGGCGGCCGCCAGGTGCCCCTCGGTTGGGCGTGGCTCGACGGCCGTCCCGACGGGTCCGCCACGATGGCGTGGATGGACAACAAGAAGCCCTCGAACGTCACCGGACCGGAGCGGTACTGGCAGGTGTACGCGGCGCGCCTCGGGCCCGAAGGGAACGTGAGCTGGGTCATGCCGGTCGGCGCCCCGGCCACCGGGAACGCCCTCTACGAGTTCCTGATGCTCCGCCACGACGCCGAAGGCCGGGCGCACATCGTGTACGTCCTCCCCGGAGAGGGCTGCAAGGTCACGCCGCCCCCGTTCGGGGCACAGGACCGGAACAAGCAGTGCGTGCACTTCCTCAAAGAGGACCCGGCCTAGGTCCATTCCCAACGGAATTTTTTCCCCAACCAACTATGAAAGCGCGGGAAGCCGCTTGTCCGGGCTACCATGAGCTCGAACGGCAACGGCGTCCACCGGATCGCCGACGCGCGCGTCGCGGACCGCGTGTCCCAATTCCCTGAATCGGTCATCCGCGAGATGAGCCGCGTCGCAGCGAAGGACGGCGCCATCAACCTCGCCCAGGGCTTCCCCGACTTCGAGCCGCCCGAGGCCCTCAAGGAGGCCGCGAAGCGCGCCCTCGACGGGGGCTTCAACCAGTACGCGATCACCTGGGGCTCGCCGCGCCTGCGCGAGGCCCTCTCGAAGAAGCTTGCCGCGAAGAACGGTATCGCCGCCACCGCCGACGACCACATCACGGTCACGTGCGGGGCCACCGAGGCCATGATGGCGAGCCTCCTCGCCGTCGTCAACCCCGGCGACGAGGTCGTCCTGTTCGAGCCGTTCTACGAGAACTTCGGCCCCGACGCGATCGTCGCGGGCGCGAAGACCCGCTTCGTGCCCCTCGAGGGCCCCGACTTCGACTTCGACGACGAGGCCCTCAAGGCCGCGTTCACGCCGAAGACCAAGGCCGTCGTCATCAACACGCCCGGGAACCCGACCGGCCAGATCATCCCGAAGGACCGCCTGCGGGCGATCACGGACCTCTGCGTCGACCGGGACGCCCTCGCCGTGACCGACGAGATCTACGAGGAACTCGTCTACGACGGCCTCCGCCACACGAGCCCCGCGACGTTGCCGGGCATGGCCGAGCGCACGATCAGCATCTTCGGCTTCAGCAAGACCTACAGCGTCACCGGCTGGCGGCTCGGCTACACGGTCGCTCCGAAACCCCTCACCGACGCGATCCGGCGCGTCCACGACTTCCTCACCGTCGGCGCGCCCGCGCCCCTGCAAGAGGCCGCGGTCTCCGCGCTCGCGCTCCCGCCTTCCTACTACGACGAGCTTCGCGCAGACTACACGAGGCGCCGCGACGTCCTCCTCCGGGGCCTCGAGCGGGTCGGATTCGACTGCTACCGCCCCAACGCCGCGTACTACATCCTCGCGGACTTCTCCCGCCTCAGCGACCTCGACGACGCGGCGTTCGCGCGATGGCTCAGCCGCGAGGCGCGCGTCGCCCCGGTGCCGGGCTCGAGCTTCTTCCACGACAAACGGCGCGGGCGCAGCCTCGTCCGGTTCGCGTTCCCCAAGAAGATCCCGACGCTGGAGGAGGCCGTGAAGCGGCTCGAGTCGAGACTCCTTCTGGGGAAGGTCGTCGCGGCGTAGCGACCGCCGCCACCGTCAACGCCATAAAGAGGGCCTCCCACTCAGGAGACGGTGGCCGCCTTGGGGGCAAACCGGTCCGTTCTCGTCGTCGCTCTGTTGATTGCCGGCACGTTTGCGGGCTGCATCGCCTCCGACACCGACCCGGCGGGTAGGGCGAAGGGCATCGTAACGGCCCGCACGGTGCGGATCCTGGGGCCGGAGAAGGCGCCCATCGCGAACGCGCAGGTCACGGCCCACGGCGAGTCGAGGGTCCTCGCGGTCCTCGCGGCCGACGTAAACGGCGTCCTCGAGGTGCGCAAGCTCCCGCCGGGCACGGTGAGCGTCACGATCGGCGCCCCGGGTCACACGGCGCAGTCGTACGCGCTCAAGGACCTCCCGTCGACGATCCTCCTCAAGGCCGCCGAGGCCGTCGAGGCCGCCAAGGGCATCCTCGCGTTCCGCAAGTCCGTGAACCTCCTCTGCAACCGCGTCGACCACACGGTGCGTCCGGCCGGCTACAAGTGCGGGGACTTCGGGGAGCCCGTCGTCGAGGTCGCGGGCGACGGCGCCATCTGGGCGAGCGCGACGTGCTGCGTGGGCCCCTCCCCGCCGATCTGGGTGAGCCGCGACGGCGGGATCACGTTCAAGGTCCTCGACGGCGAGGGCACGGGCGTCGTCCGCGACGCGGCCGGCATCGAGGGCGACTTCGCGATCGACGACGCTGGAAACGTCTACTTCTTCGACATCCTCGCCGGGACGAGCTACTTCACGAGCTACACGGCCGCCGGGAAGCACCGCCACACCGCCCTCTGGCCGTACGAGCCCCTCGTCGACCGTCCGTGGGTCCGCGCGGGCAAGGCCGACGAAGTCTTCGTCATCTACAACACGGGGACCGCCACGGCCGTGTACTCGAGCACGAACGGGGGCCTGACGTGGCAGCCCCAACCCCTCTTCAAGGCGTCCTGCGGCCTCGGCGTCCCCGGCCAGGGCCCGAGCCGCGACCGGCTCTTCATCGTCGCGTGCGGGAGCGCGCCCAAGATCTGGATCTCGAAGGACGCAGGGAAGACCTGGGCGCCGCCCCTTTCCGTGCCCATGCCGGAGATCAAGCTCACCGGGACCAGCAAGGGGACCGAGTCGTTCATGCCGCCCGTCTCGGACGAGGCGGGGAACATCTACGTCCCCTTCACCCACTACATGGACGCCGAGACCCAGCAGAAGGGCCTGTGGGTCGCCCGTCTCAACCCGGACCTGAGCTGGGCGGGGCCGTTCCTAATTAGCGGCATCGGCCAGAACAGCCTCCCCTGGCCGGCCGCGTCGCGCGACGGCCAGTTCGCGGTGGCGTGGTACCACACGGACGTGAAGCGGCCCGACATCGCTAAGGCCGAGTGGAAGCTCCACGTGGCCGCGTCGGTCGACGCATCCGGCACGGAGCCGCACTTCCAGACGGTCGTCGCCGACCCCGACGTCCTTCGCACGGGCCAGTTGGGCCGCGCCCTCGGCGACTTCCTCGAGTCCGACCTCACGCCCGACGGACGCTTCGTCGTCGTGTACGGGCACCGCGCGACGGGCGGCTTCACGAACCGGTTCGTCTCGAGCGACGGCGGCCTCGACCTCTCGTTCGCGAAGTTCCTCAACGGCCCGAAGAAGTAGCGACGCGCTCCGGCACGTCACCGAGGCGGACGGTACATCTCGAAGACCGGCGAGGCCTCCGGTTCCCGCGCCGCGCGC
>JACPAO010000094.1 GCA_016180755.1 Methanobacteriota archaeon | reverse complement strand
TCACGACGACGTTTGGATCCGCCTCTTCGATGGGCACCTCGCGCCCGGACGAGGACAGGCATCCGGCGGTCGTGAGCACCACGGCGAACGCGATGGCTGGGAGGGTGCGCCCGAGGGCCACGCCCGCCCAGTCGGCGGGGCCCCTATTTATCGTTTCCAGCCGCGGCCATGCAGGGAGGTCACGCCTGGATGCACCGCGTCAGCACCTCGAAGGCGCGCATCATGTTCTGGGGCTCGACGATGAAGATCGTGTCCGTGTAGGTGCTCATGGTCTCGACGACGTTGATGCCGTTGCTCGAGAGGCTCCCGTAGAGGTACGCCATGATGCCGGGGGTCGTCCGGATCGACTCCGGGCTCGTGACGGCGAGCTCGACGAGCCCCTTGTCGAAGCCGAGGAGGTTCGTCTTCCCGATCTCCTCCTCGACGGTCTCGGCGGTGTTCTCGTCCGTGATGAGCGTGATCGCCTTCGAGCCCTGGATGACCTTGGGCACGTGGCCCTCGGAGAGGGCCTTGCGCAGGAACCCTTGGAGCTTCCCGTAGATCTGCCAGTCGTTGCGCAGGGTGACGATGGCGACCTTGCTCGACATCTCGACCTTGGACTTCGCCAGGGTCTGCTTGATGAACCGCTCGTTGTGGCGCGGCGACGCGTCCTTGTACCGGCGGCACGCGACGAGGATCGCCTCCATGCTCGCGAGGCCCTGGTCCTTCATGATCTGCCGGGACAGCGCGGAGAGGTTCACGAGGTCGTCCTTGAGGCAATCCTTGATCGAGGGGTGGGTGTCGATGTAGTCGCGCACGACCCGCGCGATCGGGACGCGCGTCGGCTTGTCCTTGCGGGCCATCGGACGCTCCGCACGCGCCCTGGACTTAAATGTCTTACTTCGGACTAACATGCCCGAATCACGAAGGGGCGGGGTACGGTGACCGTCTGCTGGAGGTCCGGGTGGTAGGTGCTCACGATGCGGCTCACGCTCCCGACGGCCGACCCGTCGGGGAGGTTGGGCCCGTAGTCGAGGTACAACTGCCGGTACGCGAGCGTGACGAGGTTGTGGACGAGGAAGATCGCCTGGCAGTCGGGGGCGTCGCTCAGGTCGGCCGGGCAGATCGAGGCCTGGTCCGGGACGAGGTCATAGGGACGCCACGAGCTGAGGACCACGCGGCCCTTGCCGAACGTCCCCGCCTCCGAGGCACTCAGGACGTCGCCCTCGACGCCCGCGGAGACGATGTGCGTGAAATACTCGTCCGAGCCCGAGTTGTAGTTCCACTCCGTCGAATACTCGAACGTCTCCCAGTCAAGCTGGTTCGGTATGTGCAGCGACGGGTGCTGCTCGTCGATCGCGGACAGGCCGCCGTTCGCCGTCTCAAGGGCCGAGTGGAAGATGGGCTCGAGCCATTGGACGTTCTGCTCATCGCTCCCAAAGACGATGAGCGTGCCGCCCGCGAAGACCCAGTCGTGGATGGTCTCCTTGGCGGCGTTCGAGGTCATCGCGCTGTGGTCGACGTTGCTGCCCACAAAGAGCGTGTTGAATCCCGCGAGCGTCGGGTCGCCCGAGGCGTCGGTCAGGGCAAGGGGAAGCTGGTCGTCCATGACGCCCTTGATGTCAGGGTAAACGTCGCCGCCTGCGGCGTACGGGACAAGGACATGGTCGTACTCTTCGTCCACGACGTTCGGCTGGAAGCCCGCCACGATGGCGTCGATGTAGCGGATCTCTTCCGTGACCGATGCCTGGGGCACGTTCGAGGGGTTGCCGCCGAACGGGCCTGGGACCGTGGAGACGACGTTGATGACGTCCGTGTTCCAGACGAGGAGGAGGACGTCGTTGAGGAGCTGCGCCGTGTAGGTGCCCGCAGTCGTGTAGGGGTTCGTGACCGATCCCTTCTGCCCGTTGGGGAGGACGGTCGTCGAGACGGGGAGCCCGAGGCCGTCCACGACGCGCAGCGTCCAGTCGTTGAAGGTCTTCTGCTTCCCGGAGCCGTCGTAGGACGCGTAGTGGACCTTCGCGGTCGTGCTGCCGCCCGACAGCTCGAAGTAGAGCTTGTCCACCTCGACGACGAGGATCTCGCGGGTGAGGAGGCTCGTCATCGTCATGGGCATGCTGATCGTGCCGGATTCGATCGCCCCTTCGACGTCCTGGATCGTGTAGGTGGCGTACTTGTGCGCGTCGCTCTGCCATTCCCAGTCGCTCGTCTTGCGGATCTGGTAGGTGAGGTTCTGGCTCTCGCCGGGGGCGAGCTCCCGGCTGTGGAGGGTGAAGTCGACGTCGCCGAAGTCGAGGCCGATCACGAACTCGACCGCGAGGATGGTCGACGCGCTCTGGTTGTTCGTCACGTGGACGTAGAGGGTGACGGCGTCGACGCCGTCCACGGCGCCCGCGACGTGCTGGACCTTCTTGACGATGGGGACCGGCGGGCCGTAGTCGCCGATGTAGAGTGCCTTGACGTAGGGGTCCCGGAAGCCCTTTCGGAGCATCTGTTGGACCGACGGCATGACGGGCCAGGAACGGATGTGGAAATTGTAGTCCTCGTCGTCGAGCGCGAGGCTGTCGACGGCCTCGTCGTAGTCGACGGCGCCGTCGGCGGGGTCCGCGAGCCGCTTGGCACCGTAGATGTTGGAGATCTTCGCGAAGCTGAGGTTCGAGCGGGCGGCGGCCTCCGCGTGGCAGGACTCCTCGCCGAGGCCGAAACGGCCCAGCGAAACGCCGCCCGATTTCTGACCGATGCGCTCCGGTGTGAAGTTCGCCGCGTTGATCTTGCCGGAGGCGTCGCAGGCGCCGTTCTGGTACCAGCCGTCGCCCGGGCCAACGAGTTGGTCGGCGACGGAATTGGCGATGCTCTCGAGATCGAGCTTGTCGACGGTCTCGACCTGCTTGTTCTCCTCGAGTGATTCGATGGCCACGTAGCCGAAGACGGCGACGAAGACGGATGCGCCCACGAGCAGGCCGATGATGGCGCTTGCTCCATCTTCCCGTGGAGAAGTCCGCATACCCCGGTGTCCTGGTGAAGCCGGCTTCTTTGCCGCGACGCTATATAGCGTTCGCGCGAAGGCGCTATTAATAGGGGGTTCCGGCCGGCACGGTTAACCAGGCCCTCCACGCAGGATAAATAGCAGGAAAAACAGGCCCGCCCCATGCGAAGCGCCGCCGTCCTTGCCCTCCTTGTCCTCCTTCCCGGCGCGGCCCAGGGCGCCTGGGGGGACCCCGTCGGCGACTACGAGGTCGGGGTCACCGTGGGGGCCCAGTGGGACGAGTCATCATACAAGTGGACCAACGGTTCGCAGACCCACTGGTACCCGTTTGCCGACATCGTCGGGGCGGGCGTGTCCGAGCCGAGCGACGACTCGCTCGCCTTCGAGGTCGGCGTGGCTGACAAGAAGTACGCCGGCAACGAGCCCCACAAGGTCGTGTTTGCGGCCTACGATTTCTCCTTCCTCTATCACGGGACCAACAAGTCCGTCGTCCTCGTGTGGCATCCGGACGGGGGCCGGCCGAACCGCGCCGAGCTGCGCACGTTCGACGCGGGCCGACCGCGGGCCGACGAGACGTTCCCCCTGGAGGAGACGCCGCAAGGTTTCCGAGCCGTCATCCCGAAGGAGCGGCTGCGCGACCGCGATCTCATCCCGGTCCGCGCGGGCGACACCCTCGAACAGGTCCGGGTGCGCTCCTCGACGGGCATGACCTATTACGTTTCCCCGTGCACCGCCCGCGACCCTCCGGACTGCTGGCGCGCGCGGGACTTCCTCGGGCCTCCCGGCTTCCTCGGGTCCTACGACGTCGTCCGCGCCCCGAGGGGCGTCGGGCACCTCGCGCTGACGTCGCCCGCACCTTTCCGGAGCTCGAACGGCCTCGCGACGACGTACCTCTTCGAGCTCGTCGCCCACAACCTCGCCTCCGAGTCCGACACGGCGCTCGTGGGCCTCGGCCCGTTCCCTTCGGAATGGCGCATCAACACCCCCACCGTCGTCGAGGTCCCAGGAGACTCGAAAGTCACCTTCCCGGTCGCCGTCACGGTCCCCTTCACGCACCTCCACGGAAACGAGACGTACGTGAACGTGACCCTCACGAGCCAACGCGAACCCGACGCCCGCGCCGCCCAGGCGATCGGCGTCGTATGGACGAAGGTGCCTCAGCCTTCGGGCCACCACGCCTACCTCCATGCCCATGCCGCCAACGGCGACGCGTGGGTCAACACGCTCGAGGACGACGCCGAGGCGGACGCGAAGGCGACCATCCGGACGAGGAGCTACAGCGTCCGGTACGGCTTCGACCGCGTCGACTACGTCCTCCGGTACGGGATGCTGCTCCAACCGGCCCTCCAGTCCGGCCTCGACTTCGACCTCACCCGCAAGGTCGAGGGGAGGATTGTCGCGAAGTTCGACCACGAGACGACGCCCACGGGGACCTTCACGCTCTCCGTCATCGACGCCGACTACAAGCCGCTCGTCGTCGTCGCGACCCAGAAAATCAACGGCCCCAAGGTCGGGAAGGGGACGGAGGCGGCCTTCGACGTGGCGGCCGCCGTCGACCCCAAGGCGGACCGCGTACCCTTCGAGGAGGGCAACAACCTCCTCATCGAGTTCGAGCTCGTGTACAGTCGTGTGCGCGAGCCGACGGAGAACGTGCAGGGAAACGAGCCCGCGCTCCCCGTCCTCGTCCCCGAGCCTTCGACGCTCCAGCTCCCGCTCGTCGAGTTCCTCGAGGTGCCCGACGAGGCCCTCCTGTCCTCCCTCACGCGCTTCAGCCTCGTCGCGAAGACGGCCACCTACAAGATGGTGAACCCCGGCGACCTTGCCGCGTTCGGGGTCGAGGTCCAGAACGCCGCCTCGGCGGACGAGTCCGTCGATTGGCGACTCATCGGCGCCAACACCGACTGGGCCGCGGTCGAACCGCGCGCGACGCGCCTCCCGGCCGAGGGTCGGGCCACGGTCCTCGTCACGGTCCGCGCCCCCGAGGACGCGGAGGAGGGCGAGGCCGCCGAGATGCTCCTCGTGGGGCAGAGCCGCGACGACAAGAACGCCCAGGTCTTCGTGCGGATCGTCGCGCAGGTCACGAGGGCCGAAGACTTGGAGAGCGAGGAGGGCCTCGCCAACCGGCTCCGCGGGGACGCCAACGCGAGTCGGGCCGGCGTTCCGGGCCTTCCGGCCGCGGCCGCCCTGCTCGTGCTCGCGGGCGGTGTCGCGCGTCGAAGGCGCCGCTAAGGCCACCTAAACGGGGGCGCCGCGCTCGAGCTTGATTTCCCGCGCCTGGATTGGCCCCGACAAAGGGACGGCGAAGCCGAACTCGGCGCCCGTCCCGGGGCCTCGGCTCTTCGCCCAGATGCGTCCGGCGTGCTGCTCGACGATCCCCTTGCTGATGTAGAGACCGAGCCCCGTGCCGGCCTGGTGGCCGCCGCCGTCGTGCAGCTGCACGAACGGTTGGAAGAGGCGGGCGATCTGGTCGGCGGTGGGGCCGGCGCCTTCGTCGGAAACGGTCACGACGTAGTCGCGACCCTCCACCTTCGCGCGGACGCGGATGGCCGAGCCCGAAGGCCCGAACTTG
>JACPAO010000157.1 GCA_016180755.1 Methanobacteriota archaeon | reverse complement strand
GGCCGAACTCGGCCGGTCGCTCGACCGTTGGGCGCCCACGAGCACGACGGGACCCGGCAGGTCGCCGAGGGCGAAACTCAGGGCGGCGCTCGTGTAGTGGAGCGTGTCCGTGCCGTGCGGGATGATCACGCCGGTCACGCCTCGGTCGAACGCGGCTTTCACGCGAAGCGCGAGCTCGGTCCAGTTCTTGGGCTCGAGGTCCTCGCTGAAGACCTGGTACACGACCTCGGTCTCGACGTTCACGAGGTCGAACAGTTCGGGCGTCGCGAACGCAAGCTCCTCCGCGGTCGCCGCGGGATGGACCGCCCCCGTCCGGTAGTCGACGTAGCTCGCGATCGTCCCGCCCGTTCCCAGGACGGCGACCCGCGGCCGGTCCGTCCCCTTCGGGAAGGTCCGCGCCGGCCGCGCCTTCGGCTGCGCCTTCGCGACGACTTCGACGCGGCTCTTCGGCGAGCAGCGCACGCCCACGTTGTAGCCGCTCTCGAGCTTGAGGATGATCGTCTCCGGTTGCGAGAACGCATGCCGGGGCATGACGAGGCCCTCGAATCGCCGGCCGTCGTCCTCGATGCGGACCTGGTCGCCGACGTGAGCGCCGGCCTTCGCAAGAAGTTGATCGGCCGCGCTGGGCATCGGCCGCTCCAAGCCCGACGAACTTTTTATAATAACCCTTGACTGGTCCGCGCGATGCCGCGACGATGGCTCTGGTTCTGGGTCTTGCTCGCAGCGTCGCTCGCCATCACGGCCGTCGGCACGTTCGCGTTCCGGAACCCGTTTCTCGCGCTGTTCCTCTTCCTTCCGTTCGGCCCATGGATGTTCGGTCGCCGCGGCGCCCCTGAAGCGCCCGCTCCCCGGGTGTGCCCCCGGTGCGGCACACCGGCCCGAAATCCTGACGACGAGTTCTGCCCCCGGGACGGGGAACGCCTGGTTTCCCCGCGGTAGGTCCGTCCAGGCCTACCCGAGCGCGGGCAGGACGCCGGGCGCGGCGAGCGGCGCGGGGCGCGACGCGCGCGTCGGCGACGTGAACCAGAACGTCGAGCCCTTCGTGCGGCCCCAAACGCTTATTTCCAAGGCCAGTTTCGACGGCCTCGGGTCGCTTCCCAAGATGCACTTCATACCGAACGCCGCCATCAAGCCGGAACTGCTCAAGACGATAGGCGTACGGTCGGTGGAGGACCTCTTCGCAGACGTGCCTGCCGCGGTTCGGACGAAGGGCCTTAACCTCCCCGCGGGCCTGAGCGACATGGAGGCGGAATCGTACCTACGTTCCCTGTTGCGCAAGAACCAGTCGACCGCCCGGGCCCCCAACTTCGTGGGCGGCACGCTCAAGGAGCACTACGTGCCCCCCTTCGTCGAGCGCCTCGTGTTCCGGCAGGAGTTCTACACGAGCTACACGGCCTACCAGGCCGAGGTCGCGCAGGGGACCCTGCAGGCGGTCTTCGAGTACCAGTCGATGGCGGCGGAGCTGCTCGACCTCGAGGTCGTGAACGCGTCCATGTACGACGCGTCGACCGCCCTCGGCGAGGCCGGCCTCATGTGCTACCGCGAGACGGGCCGCAAGACCCTCCTCGTCCCCAAGCACCTCGCGCCTGAGAAACGCGCCACGCTCCACAACTACGTCGTCGGCCACGGCATCAAGGTCGTCGACTACGGCTACGACCCGAAGACCGGCGCCTCGGACGTCGCCGACGCGACCCGAAAGATCAACGAGGACACCGCCGGCGTCCTCGTCGAGAACCCCAACGCGTTCGGCGTCCTCGAAGAGCACGTGCCCGAACTCGCGAAGGCCGCCCACGACAAGGGCGCCCTCCTCGTCCAGGGTTTCGACCTCTCCTCGCTCGGGCTCGTCACGCCGCCCGGCCAGCTCGGGGCGGACATCGCGATCGGCGACGGGACCACCCTCGCGTTCCCCCTCGGCGGCGGCGGGCCCCAACTCGGGATCTTCGGCACGCACGAGAGGTTCGCGCGAAAGATGCCGGGCAAGCTCATGGGCGCGACGCGCGACGCCGACGGGAACCGGGCCTACTGCATGACGCTCCAGACCCGCGAGCAGCACATCCGACGCGAGAAGGCGACGAGCAACATCTGCACGAACGAGACGCTGCTTGCCATCGCCCTCGGCGCCCACCTGGCCGCCCTCGGGCCCTCGGGGATGCGGGAGCTCGCCGAGGCGAACGCGTACCGCGCGCACCGGCTCCACGACCTCCTCAAGAAGGAGACCCAGTGGCGGCCCGGTTTCACGGGTCCCTTCTACAACGAGTTCACCGTTCGCGGTCCCGTGGAGGGGGAGAAGGCCTACGACCGGGTGGGAGCGGGCGGCGTGACGCCGGGCTACCCCGCCGGCCGCATCGATCCGGTCCTCAAGGACAGCCTCGTCGTGTGCAGCACCGAGGTCCACTCGGACGACGACCATGCTCGCCTCGTCGCCGCCCTCAAGGAGGTGGCTTGATGGTCGTGCACCTTCCCAAGAACCGGGTGCCGCTTCTGGTCGAGGAGAGCCGGCCCGGCCGCCGCGGCGAGAAGGTCGTTGCGGTCCCCAAGGGGTTCAAGGCAGCCGACCTCGTCCCCAAGGCGCTGCGCCGCCTCACGCCCCCCGCGCTCCCCGAGCTCACGCAGCCCGAGGTCATCCGCCACTACACGCGCCTTAGCCAACTCAACTACGGCCTCGACGCAGGCATGATCCCCCTTGGGTCCTGCACCATGAAGCACAACCCGCGCCTCGCCGACCTCGTGTCGGGGCTCGAGGACGCCGCACGGATCCATCCGCTCCAGCATCCCAGCCAGATCCAGGGAGCCCTGCGCATCATGTACGAGTCCGAGCAGTGGCTCAAGGAGGTCCTCGGGATGGACGCGGTGAGCCTCCACCCCGCGGCCGGAGCGCACGGCGAATTCCTCGGCCTTGCCCTGATCCGGGCCTACCACGAGAGCCGGGGAGAGGGCGCGAAGCGCACGAAGGTCGTCCTCCCCGACACCGCGCACGGCACGAACCCCGCGACGGCCGCCATGATCGGCTACGAGGTTGTCGAGATCGCAAGCAACGCCGACGGAACCGTCGACCTTGCGGGCCTCCAGGCCGCCCTCGGGCCCGACACCGCGTGCTTCATGCTCACGAACCCCAACACGCTTGGGATTTTCGAGAACCAGATCCAGGAGATCCAGAAGGCCGTCCACGCGGTGGGCGGGCTCCTCTACTACGACGGCGCGAACCTCAACGCGATCATGGGCAAGGCGAGCCCGGGTTCGATGGGGTTCGACGTGTGCCACACGAACGTCCACAAGACCTTCGCGATCCCCCACGGCGCGGGCGGACCCGGGGGAGGGCCCGTCGGCGTGAAGGAGCGCCTCGTGCCGTTCCTCCCGAACCCCCGGATCGTGAAGCGCGGCGACCGGTACGAGTTCGCCGACTCGTCCAAGAGCATCGGGAAGATCCGGGAGTACTGGGGCGGGTTCCTCGTCCAGCTCCGGTGCCTCGCGTACCTTCTTCTTATGGGCGGCGACGGGCTCGTGGAGTCGAGCGAGATCGCGGTCCTCAACGCGGCCTACATGCAGAAGCGGCTCGTGGGGGCGTACGAGCTTCCGTACAAGCAGCTTCGAAAGCACGAGTTCGTCCTCTCCGCCGCGAACCTCAAGCGGGAGCGCGGCATCAACGCCAAGGACATCGCGAAGCGGCTCCTCGACCACGGCTTCTACGCGCCGACGATCTACTTCCCCCTCATCGTCGACGAGGCGCTCATGATCGAGCCGACGGAGTCGGAGCCGAAGGACGAGCTCGACGCGTTCGTCGACGCCCTCCTCGCGATCGCCAAGGAGGACCCCGCCGTGGTCAAGGCCGCGCCCAAGCACGCCCCCGTCGCGCGTGTCGACGACGTGTGGGCCGCGAAGAACCTCGTCCTCACGTGGCGGCACCTCGCCAAGCTCGAGGAGCGTCCGCGGCCGGCCGCGCGTTCGATGGTCGCGCCTGCGGCCTGAAAAAGTACTTGTATACTGACATGTATACAGAAGGCCTCGTGGCCACGACGGTCGTCCAGTTCCGTGAGGACGTTTCGGACATCGAATTCCTCCGCAGCAAGGGCATCAATCCGAACGACTTTGCCCGGCAGGCGTTCGAGGACGCTCTTCGCGTGATTCGGGCGCAAGAGCGATACGAGAAGCTGCGGGAGCTTCGCGTCAAGGTGAAGGAAGACCCAGCCCTGTTTTTCCGCCGCGAGCGTGACCGACGCTGAAGGCCGTCCTGGATGCTAGCGTCCTCATCTGGGGCGCCGGCGAAGCCGACGACGCCAAGGCGGAGCGGGCTCGACGTGTCCAGTTGGCGCTGGGCAAAGTCGCCGAGCTCCGTGCGCCGATGATTCTCGTGTACGAGGTCGGGGAATGGCTGCGCCGAAACCACGGCGATCGAGACGGCTCCATGGCGGCCGCCGACGGCCTCCTCTCCCACGTTGCATTGGAGGTCCCGACCGCCGAACGGTTCGAACGGATTCTTTCCCTGGCCGCGGCCCTTTCGCTGACGTTCTACGATGCAAGCTATCTCGCCGCCGTCGAAGGTGACGACGCGGTGCTCGTGACCGAGGACCGACGCCTCCTCACCGCGGCGAAGACCGTCGTTGGACCCAGGCGTGCGTTCGATATCGACGAAGCGTACCAGTTCTACGTCCTC
>JACPAO010000156.1 GCA_016180755.1 Methanobacteriota archaeon | reverse complement strand
TCGAGGTACTGGACGAGGGCGTGCTTGACGTCGTACACCTGCTTCGCGACCTGTTCCCGCCCCGTGGACTGGTCGAGGAGCGTCGCGCTGATGAGGTCGCCCTGCTCCTGGATGTAGCGAAGCCCCTCGAAGTTCCGTTCGTTGTTCTCGTTAAGGAGCCGCGTGAGCAGGACCGTGAGCTTGTCGGGCATGTTGAGGTCGGCGGGAATCTTCCGCATGAACGTGTCCGCGTACCGCGCGAACCGGACCATGCGCTTCACCTTCCCCTTCTCGTGGATCGTGAGGATGAGGCCCCACCGTACGAGGACGAGCAGGGGAAGCTGGAGCACGTCCGTTCCGATGACGCGCACGACCGGCAACCGGAGGCCGAACTCGGTCTCGCGGTCCTCGTAGTTGCGGAAGGGACCCGAGAGAACCGCGTCGACCAGCGAACCCGAGAAACCGAGGAGGCTCGCGATTCGCGCCCCGTCCGTCTCCAGGCTGTCGACGGCGAAGTTCACCCAACTCAGGTTCGACTTGCTAAGCGTCTCGAGGAACTCGCCGGGCGTGTTGCCGTGGAGCCGCACCGGCTTCTCGCTCACCATGATGGAGATGCAGACGCCCGGCGAGTCCGGCTCCTTCGGGGGTTCCGGCTTCGCTTCCGTTGGCCCCATTGCGCCGGGGACGAGGAACGCCCTATTTATGAGTTGAGAGCCGCGCCCGGGGACATATGGTCGGGCGCCTCAATCCCCATAGGAAGGGTCCTTGATGGCCGTCGCCGTGAGCCAAAACGTGTCCTTCCAGCACGAACAGCTCGAAGAGCTCGTGAGGACGTCGTTGTCCCGGTCCGGGTCGTCGTCGGGCGCGAAGATCCAATAGGACTGGAACTGGTAGAACTGGTCGGTCTCGCCGCTCTTTACCGGCAGCGTGAACGTCACGGTCGTCCCGGTCGTCCCGGCCGTGCCCGGAACGAGCCGCCACTCGTTCATACCTGGGGGCACGTTCGCGGGCGCGTAGAGGAGTTTCCAGCGATAGGGCGCGTCAAACTGGTTCGTCCAACGGAACGAGCCCCGGATCTCGATCGTGCCGGGCGGGACGAAGAGGTTCTTGCCCGGCCGCCACACGAGGTCACCAGCGGGGAAGGTCGAGTCGGGCATGTGGAAGGACTCGAGCTTCTTGTCGGAGAACAGGGCGATTTCGGACGCGCCTTGCCAAAAGTCGCGATGGGCGGGCTCGAACGGCACGACGCCCTTGTGGGCGACGGCCACGACGCGGATCTTGCCGCCGGAATAGGCGGGAGGCTGGAGCGGATTGAACGTCTCGAGGCCCGTCGGGATGCGGACCCAGAACTGCCAGTTCGTCGTCTCCTGGTGGCCGGGGTCGGCTTCGTTGGGGAAGAACACGACGTGGAACGGTTCGCCGCTCGGGCGCGCCGCAAAGTGCTGTTCGATGCTCCCGTTGCCGGTCGTCATGACCCGAAGCCCAAGTTCCTTCGGGCCGCCCGTCCACGTGACCGTGACCTCCATCTGGACCGAACCGGGCGGGACGGGAGAGTGGAAGTCGATCGGCACAAGCATGTCCCCGCAGGAAGCCGAGAGGCAGACCCACGTGTTGAGGGTCTTCCCGGGCTCGCCGTTTGCGAGGCCCGTAAAGCCCGTCGGGAGGAACTCCACGTTCTGCACCAGTTTTGTCGTCGCGTCCCCGAACATGTCGTGCACGTGCGCCTTCGCGTTGCCGCCGCCCGCGGACGGACGCGCCAGCGTCACGTTGAGGATGGTGACCTTGCCCACCTCGACGCGGACGAACTGCTCGAGCCCCAAGTAGCCTTCCCGGTCGATGCGGATCGTGTACGAGGCGGCGCTCAGGTTCCCGAAGCGGAACAGCCCCGAGCGTGGGGTCGTCGAGAAGAGCGACGTGCCAAGGAGCGAGATGTGGGCCCCTTCGATCGGGATCTGCAGTTCGTCCCGCACGGTCCCCTCGATCTCGCCTTTTCCCGACGCCTTGAGTTCCTCGCGTGTTTCGAACGACGCGTTTCCCGTCGATTGCGGAAGTGGTTCGCCCGTCGACGACGGGTTCGCCTTCGTGGCGGTGTCCTCCTCACGGATGCAACCAGAGAACGCTCCCGCCAGCAGCATCAACAGGACGAATCCCGCCCGACCCTTCTTGCGAAGAAGCGCCAGCCCGGCGATCGGGGCGCCCACGACGAAGCCCGGACCGGGCCCCGAGGGCGGAGCCGAGCCCGGCGGGTCGGCCTGCGGCGCGGCCGTCGGACCGGGACCATCGTCCACATATGGGACGGCGAGGACGCGTCGTTCGCCGCCCGAAGCGCTCACGAGCGTCCGGTTGTCAAGGTACAGGGTCGACGCAAGGGGATTCGAGTCGAAGAATCGCAGCTCCAGGAAGGACTGGTGGTTGCCGCCGGTCCCGATGCGGAAGTCGGCGAGACCGTTGTAGCGGGAGACCTTCACGGTCACGGTCTCGCCGGAGGAAAGCCTCGTCACCTCTGGGCGGAACTTCACGTGGAACGGGACCCATTCTCCAGCCTCGTAGAGGGGGTCGATGAAGACGACCTGACCCCCGATCCGGGCGGAACCGACAAACGCGTCGACGCGCAACGTCGACGACTCGGCCGTGGAGGAGGCGGTCGAGGACCAGAACAGCGTCCCGACGACGGGCTTGGAGAGGTTGAGGAAATAGTCGCGTGGAAGGGTGCCGCGGAGCGCGAACATGGAGACGGGGGCCGCGCCGCCAATCATGGTCTGCGACGCGGTCGAGAGGCCCGAGGTCGGGGACGCGTCAACCGTGATCGACTCGGTGGAGGCCGCATCGGAGGCAAGGGCCAGGAAGCCGCCGCTCGTGGTAGACTCCGCCTCCAGGTAGAACCGGACCTGTTGCTCCCACTCGCCAAGCGCGGAGCCGTCGGGAAGGACGCAGCCCGAGAGGAGGCCCGCGAAAACGATCGACGCCGCCAGCAGGTCCCGCCGCAGCATGCGGCCTGGAGGCGGGAAGCGCCGTATTTATCGGTTGTGGACGGACTCGGAAACCGCGGCGCGATTCCGTTGCGAATAATGGGCCGAGGCGGATTTGAACCGCCGACCTGCGCCTTGTAAGGGCGCTGTCATAACCGCTAGACCACCGGCCCGCTTGCGCCCGTTGCACGCCGCCGCGCCGTCAAAAACCTGCGCATTGACGCTACCGGACGACGAGGACCGAGCCGCGGCTCTGGTGCACGAGCCGGTTGCTGACGCTCCCGTAGAGGATCCGCGACGCGCCCCGAAGGCCTCGCGAGCCTACGACGATGAGGTCGGCCGGGCGCGCCTTGGCGGCGCGAAGGAGGTGGTCCGCCTCGCGGCCCACCCGGACCTCGACCTTCGCGTGCCGGCCGCGTCCGAGGAGGTGCGCCAGTCGGGCGCCGAGGTCCCCGAACCGTCGCGCGAGTTCCTCGGCGGTCGAGAAGGGCGGCGGCGGGAGGACGCGAATCACGCGAAGATCGGCCCCCAGGGCGGCCGCGAGCGCAAGGCCGAGGCCGGCCGCGCGGCGGCCGTGCGGCGTGTCGTCAAGGGCGACCAGGATGGAACGCGCCCGGGCCGGGCGCTTCGCGATGAGGACGGCCGACGCGGCGTGGTCCTTCACGGCATCGGCGACGCTTCCCAGAAGGAGTCGCCCCGCGCTCCCGCGCCCGCGCGAACCGAGGCCGACGAGGTCGGCCCGGGCCCGGCGGGCCGCGCCGACGATCTGGTCGGCGGGTTCGCCGCGCGCGACCACGCCCCCGGCGCGGACGCCCCGGGCCCGCAGCGCCGAGACGCCCCGCGCCACCGTCCGCTTCGCGAGCGCGAGCTCACGCGCGAGAAGGGGCGTGGGGTCGCCCGTGTACTCGTCGAACCTCGCTTTCGGCCCCACGACGGAAAGCACGGTCACCGGGGCGCCCGCCGCGGCGGAGATCATGCGCGCCCAGCCCACGGCGAACCGAGAGGCGGGCGAAGGATCCAGGGCGAGGAGGATCCGCCTGATGCGTGGGCCCCGACGTCGTCGCGCAAGCGCTCCCACGAGGGACCGGGCCCGCGCCAGCACGCGTTTGAGGTCAGGCCGCAGGGCGGCCCGCCGGGTTGGCTTCCCACGCACGGCGCGGGATGGGCCGCGGCCTTATCATGGAAGCGCTTCCGCTACCGCTGGACACGCACGCGCGCGTCGATGGCGACGGCGCCCTGGCCGGCGTCCCGGACGAAGAACGGGTTGAGCTCCATCTCGGCGATCTCCGGGTGGTCGACGGCGAGCCGGCTGAGACGCATGAGGGCGTCCTCGAGGGCCTCGAGGTCCGCGCTCGGCTGCCCGCGCGTACCTTCGAGGAGCGGGAACGCGCGGATCGAACGCACCATCCGCTTCGCGTCCTCGTCCGTAAGGGGAGCAAGGTGGAACACGACGTCGCGAAGGACCTCTGTGTAGATGCCCCCAAGGCCGAAGGCGACGAGCGGCCCGAAGCGTCGGTCCTGCGTGAGGCCGAGGAGTACCTCGCGGGCAGCGGGTTCCTGGTGCATCACGAGGACGGCCTCGAGTTCGTGCTTTGCCGCCCGCACCGACCTCTGCATCGCGTGGAAGGCGTCGCGGACCTCGATCGCGGAGCGCAGGCCGAGCTTGACGCCGCCCACGTCCGTCTTGTGCACGAGGGTCGACGCCTCCGCCTTGAGCACGACCGGAAAGGTGACGCGAAGGCGGCCGCCTCGTCGGCGGAGCGCGCCATCTTGAACCGCGCCACCCGGAAGCCGTAGGCAGCAAGGAGCTCGAGGGCGTCGTCCTGGCGGAGCCAACCGTCCGGCCGCTCTCGCCCCGGCGCAAGGAACCGCGCGGCCCTGTCCGCGTCGACGGACAGCGGCGGCACCTTGCCCTCCGGGCGGGAGCGGTACTGCGAGAGCCGCCACATGGCGCCGAGGCTCCTCACCGCGCTTTCGGGAAACGCGTAGCTCGGAACGCCTCCGTCCACAAGCCGCGTGGACCCCGGCGACCCGGCCGCGCGTCCGAAGAACACGCAAAGGACCGGTTTCGCCCCCACGGTCCGGGAAGCCCGGACGAGCGCCTCGGCGATCCCGGTGTCGTCCGCCATGATGGGCGTGCAGATGACCACGATGGCGTCGACGCCGGGGTCCTTCGCGAGGACCTCGACGGCCCGCGCGTAGCCCGCCGCGCCGCCGCCCGCCAAGAGGTCGATCGGGTTCCCCGGCGTCGCCTCGGGCGGCAGGATCGCCGACAGGGCATCGAGGGAGCCCGCCGAAAGGTCCGCGAGCCTTAGGCCGGCCGCGTCGAGGGCGTCCGCCGCCATGATCGCGGGCCCGCCCGAGTTCGTGATGATACCGACACGCGGCCCCCGCGGCAGCGGCTGGAGGGACAGGGCGAGGGCCTCGTCGAAGAGCTCCTCGACGGTCGCGGCGCGAAGGACCCCGCACTGGTCGAGGAGCGCGTCGACGTACCGGTCGGCCTCGGCCATCGCGCCCGTGTGGCTCGAGGCGGCGCGCGCGCCACCCGTGCTCCGGCCGCTCTTCACGACGAGGATCGGTTTCGTCCGGCTGATGCGTCGGGCGATGCGGACGAAGTTTCGCGGGTTGCCGAAACTCTCGATGTACATGGCGATGACCTTCACGTCGGGGTCGTGCTCCCAGAGAAGGAGGAGGTCGTTGCCGGAGACGTCGGCCTTGTTGCCCATGCTCGCGAACCGGGCCACGCCGAGGTGGATGTCGGCGGAGTGGGCGAGGAGCGCGAGGGCGAGGGCCCCCGACTGGGACATGATCGCAAGGGGCCCGAAGCGGTGGGTGGCGACCCCGAAGATCGCGTTGAGCCGGATGTAGGGGTTCGAGTTGATGATGCCGAGGCAGTTGGGCCCGACCATCCGCATGCCGCTGCGGCGGAGGATGCCCTCGAGGCGTCGCTCGCGCTCGGCTCCCTCGGGGCCGGCCTCGCGGAACCCCGCGCTGATGACGACGAGCCCCTTCACGCCTTTCTTCGCGCAGTCCTCCGCGACGCCGAGGACGGCGGCGGACGGGACGACGATCACCGCGAGGTCGACGGGGCCCGGCACGTCGAGGACGCTGCGGAACGCGTCTTTCCCAAGGACGGCGTCACCGCGCAGGTTGACGGGATGGACGGCGCCGCGGTACCCGCCTTCGAGGATGTTGCGAAGGACCTGGTGGCCGATCGCGTTGGGGTCGGTCGACGCGCCGACCACGGCGACGGCGCGCGGGGAGAAGACGCGGTCGAGGCCGCGGGCCTCCTGGACTCGCTCGCCGTCGGGGTGGCCGCGCCTCAAGCGGGTCCCGAGCCGAGGGTGGGTGCAAAGGCGTTGCGGTGCGGGCGCGGCGGTCATCGAATGGTTTTCATAGTCCGAACGCAAACGGCGCCCGTGACGAGCCGCAAGGGCGTGAAGGCCGTCGACGCGTGGTCGCTTGTTCACGTCGCCTCAGGCGTCGGTCTCGCCGTAGTCGGCGTCGGCCCGTGGCTCGCGGTGGGCGCGATCGTCGGCTTCGAGCTTGTCGAGGGGGGCCTTCGCCGGATCTCGGTGAAGGGCGGCGGCGGCCTCTTCGAGTATGAGTCGTGGCCGAACGTGGTGACGGACGTCCTGGTCGGCGTGGCGGGATATGTCGCGGTCCACGCCTTCTGGCCCGGCCTCTTCCCGTTCGGCGTGTAGCCCACTACGTCTCGCCGCGCTGGAGGAACCAGACGAGGAGGACGGTCCCGATGAGAGTCAGCGGGAGGACCGAGGAGATCGCCACGTTTCGGTCGTTCTCCTGCGGGTTGTGGACGCCGCCCCAGACCATGAACGCCCAGAGGAGCGCCGCGATCACGATCGCGCCGCGGCTGAAGTTGTCGAGGGACCGCCAGAACGCGAGGGCGAGGACGAGGAGGGCCGACAAGGACAGGAGGACGAGCCCGGCCGCGTTGACGCGCGGGTTGAGGAAGTACTGGGAGACGAAGAACGCCTCGGCGATGGCGGCGATCGTGATGTAGGTCCATCCGGAACGGTCCATCGTCTTGCGGCACGCGCCTCAAGCTAATTAAGACGTTTTGTCCGACGACGCACGTTCCTACTTGTCTGCAAGGGCCGTGTAGACCTCGGGACCC
>JACPAO010000155.1:3815-8579 GCA_016180755.1 Methanobacteriota archaeon | reverse complement strand
AACAAACGTTGCCCGGTTCGCGTCGAACGAACGACCTGCTCAAACGAGTCGGAGTCGTCGGAAAAGCTTTCGCCGAGGCTTCCGAACGACGCGACCGCGGCGTTCCCGGATCAGCTGGCGACGTTGCTGGACCGGAGCGACTACTCTGGCGACGGCGTACCCGACGCGCTTTTCGGTTCCTTCCCTTGGGGGGGCAATCACACTTCGCTGTGCACGGCCGCCGGCGGCCGAGACCTTTCCGAGGCGTCGGCCCGCGCCGTCATGCTCGACGGCGCCCGTGGGGAGATTGCGTGGGCGAGGGACACGGGCCTCTTTCGAGGGGATGGCTTCGTGGCCCCGGCCGGGGAAAACCAATTAGGCGGCCGCGATGTCGTGCTAGGGTACTACGGTTCCACGGCCGCCACGTCGTACGAGCAGCGGGAAACACGGTTTTCCATCGTCCGGGGTCCTGATGGGGCCCCTGGGCCGGACAAGGTGGTGCCGGGCGTCCGCCACGCGGCGATTGGGTTCTCGGACCTGGACGGCGATGGGACCGACGAATGGTTCTTCGACGGTCGCGGGGGCAGTGGGGTTGCGAAGCGCGACGATTCCGTGGTCTGGGTTTCGGACGACTATTTTCCGTCCCTGGCTGAATACTGGCATGACCCCGCCTACACGATGGATTGGATCCGGGCTATGCGGGATTTGAACGGCGACGCCGTCCCAGACCGCCTGGAGGTCGACTTTGACGGCGAGGATTCGCGGCTTCGACGCTTCTTGCGCTCGGGGGCCACCGGGCAACCGGTGTGGTTCGACGACTTCCGCCGGGGTTCCGTGTACTTCGAGCCCGTCCAAGGCCTCGCCGGGCCGGACGGCGAGGGCATCGTAGAGGTGCGTGTGGACCTCCCTGAGGCGCCCGACGACGGCGCTCCGAACGACGGGGCGATGAACCTCGCGAACCACACGATCGCGTTGACGCTTCGCTCCGGAGAAGCGAACGAGCCGCGTTGGTCGGTCGCGATTCACGAACCGAATTGGACGCGGGAGTCACTGTTCGCGACCGAGCTGAACGTTGAGGCCGGCACGACCTCAGACACGACGCGTGACGGGTCGCCAGACATCGTCCTGTTCGTCCGTTCGCCGGACTGCGGCTCCGAGTGGTCGGATTGCCCGGCGGGCCCGGCCCAGGCGTTCTCCCACACGTATGTGGTCGATGGGGCGTCGGGTCGGCTGATCGCGCGTGTTCCACCGTCGCTCGCGCCGGAGACGACTTCCACCGCGCCGGCGGGAACGACGGACGCCTCGGCCGCGCTTGCGGAGGATGCGGAGGCGTCTCCGGGAATCGGGGTTGTGGCTGGGTGCGCCGCGTTGGTCGCCGCCGGATTGTTGCTGGCCCGGCGGCAGAAGCCCCGCTCGGGCTAAGGTGCGCCCTCCGGCGCCTACGGTGCCGCCTTCAAGGGCGTCGCCGTCTTCTTCCAGTCCTCGAGGAACTTCGCGAGGCCGATGTCGGTCAACGGGTGCTTGAGCATCTTCTGGAACGTCTCGTAGGGAAGGGTGGCGATGTGGGAGCCGGCCTTCGCGGCATCGATGACGTGGATCGGGTCGCGGACGCTCGCGGTGAGGACCTCGGTCTTGATCCCGTAGTTGCGGAAGATCTGGCAGATGTCGCGGATGAGGGGCATGCCGTCCTGGCCCATGTCCTCGAGCCGGCCGATGAAGGGGGAGACGAACGCCGCCCCGGCCTTCGCGGCAAGGAGGGCCTGGTTCGCGCTGAAGATGAGCGTGACGTTCACGCGGATGCCGTCGCCGGAGAGTTTCTTGCAGGCCTGGAGGCCCGCGCCCGTCATGGGGACCTTGACGTAGACGTTCTTGTGGATCTTCGCAAGCTCGCGGCCTTCCTTCACCATGCCTTCGGCGTCGGTGGCGACGACCTCGGCGCTGATGGGCCCGTCGACGACCTTGCAGATCTCGTGGATGCGGGTCTTGAAGTCGACGCCCTCCTTCGCGATGAGGGTCGGGTTGGTCGTGACGCCGTCGAGGATGCCCCAGCCGGCGATCTCCTTGATGTGCGCGAGGTTGGCGGTGTCGATGAAGAGCTTCATGGCCGAGTGCCCCGTTTCGTGCCCACGGAGCGGTCGGTCAAATAGTTTTGGCCACCCGACCGGGGCCGCTTTCAAGCGGGACGGGTTGGGGAGGCCCGGCGGCGCTTCCCTTGGCGATCGTTTGCGTTCACTGCGGCCAGTCCTCGGACCGGATCCTGTTCCTTCGGCCGACGGAGCCGCCCGCGGCGCTGCGGGCGCTCAAGCTCGCGCTCCTGGTGGCGGGGATCTTTTCGGTCGTCAGCATGGCGTCCTTCCTGGGACTCGTCGTGAGAATCGTGCAGGCGGCGCAAGTCGTGGAGGCGGCCGTCGTCGGCTCGGCGGACGTATCCACGCCGGAGCTGCGCGATTACGTGCGGATCTCGTCGAACACGGCCATGGTGTCGGCGTTGGGGTTCGTCATCGCGCTGGGCGTCGTCGCGTTCCGGTACCTGGCGCTCTTCCTTCGCGGGTTGCGCCGGGGTCGGCCGTCGACGTGGGCCCAGATCCGGGTCATCGCTTGGACGCAGCTGGCGGTGGAGGCATTGGGCGTGCTGTTGGTGGGCCTCGTGTTCAGCCGAACGGAAGTCGTGAACGTCACGCCCAGCCTGGGGTGGGGCGTGTTGACCGCGCCCGTCCTGTTGTGGCTCACGGGTAGGCCGACGATCCGCGCGTACTTCAGCCGGTTCCGGATCGACCCGGCGCCGCCGGTGAAAGGACCGGTGCCGTCGTTCGTGGCGGATCGCGCCTAGGACGGGGGCGAGGGACGCGGCGCCTCGGGCGGCGCCTGCGGTTCTGGGCCGCGGCGGACGCGCCGCCAGAGGACCGCCCCGGCGAGGGTGGGCAAGACGACGAACGCCGTCGGGACCCAGAAGGTGGTCCACGGTCCAAGGTTGTCTTCGCAGCTCGCTCGCCCGTCGCACGCGTCGGTGCCGTCGGCGTAGGCGAAGAGCCAATAGGCGCCGGCCAGGGCGGCGAGGGCGATCGACGGGGTCCATCGTTGGGGGGCGGCGGCGCCGAGCGCGAAGGCCCCGATTGCGATCCCGGCAAGGACGTACCAGCCGTTTCCGTCGCTTGCGAGGAGGCCGAGGTAGCCGAGGGCCGCGCCGCCGGCGAGGAACGCGGGGACGAGGGCCAAAGAGACGGCGACACGGGCGCCGACGTGCATGCGCACCTGGAACGGTCTTCGAACGGATAAGGGCTCTCGGATGCCTCAGGCTTGTACTACGATGCGGCCGCCCGCGGGGCCCGTCATGGTGCCTGGGTGGACGCCGCAGTGGTAGGCGTAGGTGCCGGTCTTGGTGAAGTAGACGATCCCCGTGTCCTGGCCGCCGCCCGCGCCGCCGCTGTGGAACGCCTCGGGCGCGCCGGCGTCGGCCTCCGCGCTGTGGGAGGCGACGTTGTCGTTGTTGTGCCATTTGACGCCGTCGCCGGCCTTGATCGTGATGCTCATCGAGTTGGACATGCCGACGAACGTGCCGATGGGTCCCGCCGCGAAGATGTTGACCGTGTGGATGGTGGGCGGGATGACGGCCTCGACCACGATGGAGACCTCGGGGCTCCAGTGCGGCGTCCCGTTGTCGACGGCGAGGGCGCGGGCGTAGACGGTGCCGGCGGACGCGACGGTGAAGGTCGCCTCGAAGTCTCCGGGCGCTTCGGCGCCCTCGGTCTTGCCGGCCTCGTTGGCGTAGGCGTCGTCGGCGAGGGCGTCGTCCGCCCGGCTCGTCGGGCCCCAACGGAGGCTCGTCGTGAGGCCGGCCCTGGATGCGTTGTCGTCGTCGAGTCGAAGCTCCCAACGAATGGTGATGGGGGCGTCGGCCTTGGCCTTCGCGGGCGCGTCGCGGATGGTGACGTTGAGTTGGGCGGTCCGGTTAGGCGCCGGCGCGGGGGCCGACGTTTCGTTCGTCGGGGAAGGGGCGGTTTCGGCGGCCGTTTCCGAAGGTCGTGCCGAGGCCGGGCCCGATGGGGCGTCGCCTGCGCACCCAGAGACCAGGACGAGGAAGGCCAAGGCCGTCGCCAGCACCGCCGCCCGCACGGCCGTGACGTGGCGGGGCGGGGTTATGAGGATTTGTCACGGGCCTGCCGTTCTTTGTCCAACGGCCGATGGGGGGAGGCTTGGGGGCGCGCCGGTCAGGCCCGCCGCGCAACGACCTCGTGCCGTCCGCGCCGGGCGACGGCGCGCCGCGCCGCGTCCATGATGTGCTTGTGGCCGAGGCCGTACTTCTCGATGAGGTCGCGGGCGGATCCGGACTCGCCGAACGAGTCGTAGACGCCGACGTATTCCTGCGGGGTGGGGTGGCGCTTGCTGAGGGCTTCGGCGACGGCGCTTCCCATGCCGCCCATGATGTTGTGCTCCTCGCACGTGACGATCGCGCCGGTGTCGCGGGCGCACTTCTCGATGGTCGCCTCGTCGAGGGGCTTAATCGTCGGGAGTTCGAGGACGCGTGCGGAGATCCCGTCGTCCTTGAGCTTGCGGGCGGCCTCGAGGGCCTTCTTCGTCATGATGCCGCAGGCGGCGATCGTGACGTCGGAGCCGTCGACGAGGATGTAGCCCTTGCCGATCTGGAAGTCGTCGAACTCGGTGAAGAGTTCCGGTTCGTCCTCGCGTCCGATGCGGAGGTACGTGGGGCCGTGGTGCTGGATGACGGCCTCCATGGCCTTCACGGTCTCGGTCGCGTCGCTCGGGGCGAGGACGGTGAAGTTGGGG
>JACPAO010000155.1:0-3726 GCA_016180755.1 Methanobacteriota archaeon | reverse complement strand
GTCCTCGAGCATCTGGTGGGTCGCGCCGTCGCCGCCCACCGAGATCCCCGCGTGGGTCGCGTAGATCTTGACGTTGAGCTTGGGGTAGGCGATCGACTGGCGGATCGTGTTGTAGACCTGGCCGGTCGCGAACGCGGCGAACGTCGCCGCGATGGGGATCTTGTTGCAGGTGGAGAGGCCGGCCGCGACGCCCATCATGTTCTTTTCCTGGATGCCCATGTCGAAGAACCGGTGCGGGAACTCGTTCCCGAAGCGGATCGTCTTCGTTGAAAGCGCGAGGTCCGCGTCGAGGACGACGATGCGGTCGTCCTTCCGGGCGAGGTTGATGATGGCTTGGCTCGCGGCGTCGCGGGTCGTCTTCATCTTGGGCTCGGCGCCGGTGAGGGCGTAGGGGCTTAGCGTGACCAACTAGTTCACCCCCATGCTCGTCTCGGCCTTCTGGATCATCTCGTCGAGCTCCTGCATGGCCTTGACGTACTCGTCCTTGTTGGGCGGACGGCCGTGGAAGCTTAGGCTTCCCTCCATGAAGGAGACGCCTTTGCCTTTCACGGTCTTCGCGACGATGATGGTGGGCTGGTTCTTCGTCTGCTCGGCCTCGTGGAGGGCGCGCAGGATCTCGTCGCGGTCGTGGCCGTCGATCTCGATGACGTGCCAGCCGAAGCTGCGCCAGCGCTTCGCTACCTCGCCGAGGCTCATGATCTGCTCGGTGGGTCCGTCGATCTGGAGGCCGTTGCGGTCGAGGATGGCGCAGAGGTTGTCGAGCTTGTAGTGCGAGGCGCTCATGGCGGCCTCCCAGATCTGGCCTTCCTGGGTCTCGCCGTCGCCGAGGAGGCAGTAGGTGCGGTAGTCCTTCTTGTCGAGGCGCGCCGCGAGGGCCATGCCGATGGCGCCGGAGAGGCCTTGGCCGAGGGAGCCGGTGGTGAACTCGACGCCGGGGACCTTCATCTCGACGTGGCCCTGGAGGAGGGAGTTGGCTTTGCGGAACGTCTTGAGGAGGTCGATTGCGATGTAGCCGGAGCGGGCGAGGATGCTGTACATGAGGGGGCTCGCCTGGCCCTTGCTCATGACGAACCGGTCGCGGTCGGCCCAGCGGGGGTCCTTCGGGTTGTGCCGCAGGTGGTGGAAGTAGAGGCAGGTGAGGATGTCCGTCGAGGAGAGGGAGCCGCCCGGATGGCCGCTTCCCGCGTCGTAGACGGTCTGCACGATGTCCTTGCGGACGTGGGCGGCTTTCACGGCGAGGTCGCGCAGGAGGTCTTCCGTGTGGTGGTCGGGCGCAACCATTATTTCGCGCCAAGTTGCGGGTTTGTTAAAAGGGTTTGGGGGCCGGTCGCCGAGTTTCGTGTGGAAGTCGTCCGAAGGCTTCGCCTACGGGCCGAAGGTCGTGGCGAAGGCCTGGCTCTTCACGCGGTCGGACCAGATGAGCGAGAGCCGTCCGTCGGGTAGCCGCGCGGCGTGCGCGAAGTCGGTGTTGGCGCCGAAGTACGCGAGGCCCGCGATCCCCGGTTCCACGAGCACCGTCGTGGTCGGGAGGGATTCCTTCGACGTGGGCCTTGGGCCGTTTGCGAGGAACAGGTCCGAGGTCCCCGACTGGTTGTTGTAGGCGTACCAGGCGACGTCGAGGCTTCCGTCGGGGCGGGCGCCGATCCATGGGGACGCGGTCATCCGTTGGTCGGCGGGGTTCCAGCGGGCGGGCTCGGTCCAGGTCGTGCCGCGGTCGCTGGATGCGGAGAGGCGCAGGGAGGGGTCGGCGCCGTTCCAGGCGAAGGTGAGTCGGTCGTCGGAGTCGATCGCGAGGGCCGCGAAGCGGGAGCCGCCCGTCGGCGACACGACGCGGTTCGTAAACGTGTCGCCGCGGTCGTCCGAGACGGCGACCCGGACGGAGGCCGCGCCCCCCGCGAGTACGGGGAACGTGAAATAGGGGACGATGAGGCGGCCCTTCGAGTCGACGACGGGCGCGCCGCCCGTGGCGCCTTGCCCGTCGGGGACGAGGGCGTGGGCGGGCCGGAACGTCTTGAAGGCCTTGCCGCCGTCGTCGCTTCGGGCCACGAAGAGTTCGTAGGCGCCCGGGTAGAGGCCGCCGACGCCCGGCGCGACGCCGTTCATGTAGAAGGCGTCGAACCAGGACAAGTAGACGAGGTTGTTGGGGCCGAAGGCGATCCACGGTCGGTCGGCGAACTGGGCGGGCGCCTGGGGGTTCTGGAGGCGGCTCACGAGGGTGTTGGTCGACCACGTGGCGCCCCCGTCGGAGGAGGAGGCGACCTGGATGCCGCGGTAGCGCAGGTAGCCGCCGTTCGCTTCACCCGTGAGCGCGACGTACCAGAGGCGTCCGTCAGGGCCGACCGCCAGGAGGGCGTCCCCCCGCGAGCCGTCGAGGGACGGGGCGGCGGAGGGGGGCGGCTTGAGGCGTGTGAAGTTCTCGCCGTCGACGGAGACCGCGATGGCCGTTCCGCTCACCTCGGTCACGAAGGTCCGTCCCTGGGGGTCGGCGGCGATCGTGGTCTCGTAGCAGCCGTAGGGGCACGGGTCGAGGGCGGGGACGTGAAGGATGGCGGCGGGTTGGTTGGTGGGGCCGGGGTCCGGGGCAGTCTCTCGCTCGGCCCCGCCGAGGCACCCGCTTGCGATGACCGCCGCTAGCAGAAGGGCCCACCCCCGGTTCGCCATTGGAGCACGGCGGAGCACGGGTGGGATTTTACGTTTGCGGAGGCGGCCTGCTCGCCAGGGTGGGCCGTCTGCGCGGCGGGCACAGACGCGACGGTTAAGGCCCTGCCAGCGGTGCGTTTTGGCATGTGGCGGTGGGCGGTGTTTCCGTGCGCGCTCGCGTTGTACCTGGTTGGCGCCATCTGGATCCCGGGCATGGTGCCCGCCGGCGAGAGCCCTGCCGAATCGTGGCGGGACGTGGTGGGGTTGGCGGGTTCGTATCCGGACGCGGTGTGGACGGGCCTGGCAATCGCGGGCGCGGTGGGCGTGGCGGCGTTCCTGCTCGCGCGGCGGTTCCATGGAGGGTTCGTCGCGCTCGGCGCGGCGGGGCCATGGCTGGGTTGGACCGTCGGCGAGTTGATTGGTTGGCGGGCGAACCCGTTCCGCAGTTTGGAGGCCTGGATGTTCTTCGTGATGGCGGTCTGGCTCGCCTGGCTGGCGATGCTTTGGGGCGCGGGCCTGACCTGGGCGACGTGGTACGTGGACCGTCGATGGTTGTCGCCTCGCTCGGCGGCGACGCGGCAGGAATCGCCTGCACCGAAGCGGACCCCGCAGGTCGGCCGGTTCGTTTAGGCCTAGCCGGTTTGCGGTGGCCCTTCGGGCAGCAGTCGGAGGACCTCGAGTCCGATCGCCTTCGCTAGCGGTGGGGGAACGGCCTCGCCGATGACGTCGTACTGGATGTTGCGTCCGCCGCGGAGCACGAAGTCGTCGGGGAACCCCATGAGGCGGGCGTGCTCGCGGACCGTGAGGAGGCGGTCCTCGGTCGGGTGCACGAAGCGCGAGTTCCCCGTGACGGTGGGGGCGAGCTCGTCGGGGCGAAGGCGCCACCAGTTTCCGTGGACCTTGCCGGTCCCGCTTCGGTACGTGTAGAGGCTCCGCCCCGGCGCGAGGTTTCGGATGCGGGCGACCTTGTCGGCGGGGAGGGGGTGGGGGAGGTGGTTGGCGACGGCGCCCTGGCCGGGCGGGGGGAGGCCGGCGAGCGCCTTGCCGACGTTGAGTTTCTTCCCCTCGTAGCGGGGGGGCTTGAGG
>JACPAO010000154.1 GCA_016180755.1 Methanobacteriota archaeon | reverse complement strand
CATGCCGGCGAGGCCTCCGAAAAGGAACGGGAGCGCGGCGCGGGGCTGGCGGTCCTTGGGAAGGCTGTAGAGGGGATGCTTTTTCTTCTGGCAGAAGGCCGCGAGGGTGCCTCCGGAGGCGAGGCCGATGATGGCTGCCTTCCGCTCCTGCGCCTCGGCGACGGTGAGCAAGGTCTCCTCGGTGTTCCCGCTGTAGGAGGTGGCGATGACGAGCGTCCGCGGGCCGACGAACGCGGGGAGGTGGTAGTCCTTGAGGACCGTGATCGGCTTCGGAGACGTGTCTCGCGCGAGCGCGGCAACGAGGCTGGCGCCGATGCCGCTTCCGCCCATGCCGGTGAGGACGACGTTGTCGATCTTGTCGAGGCCCGGGAGGCCGACGGCGCGGCCGGCTTCGAAGGCGGCCTGGTAGTCCTTCACGTACGTCGAGAGGGCGCGAAGCATGTCGGCGCCGAGGGAGGCAGAAGCCTGGGGGACCATGGCCGGACCGGTCAGGGACGATTCGGGGGCGCCTTTTCGAGGCTTTCGGTTCGTGGAGTTCATGAACTGCGACCGGGTGAGGGTCGCGTGGGCGTGCGCCTCGGCCGTTGGACGATGGGGCTCTACAATTCGTACGATGCGAACCACTTTCACGAAGCGATGCGGAGGGCCGTGGCACGCGCGGCCCCGCTATGTCAGAGTTTTGGAATGAACCTCGCACCCATCGGGTTCCCCTTCCACGCCTACCGCGACAAGGAAGGCAACGTGCCCGAACGGGAGACGCCCGAGACGCTCGCCGGCCTCCTTGCTGACTCGACGACGATCGGGGAGGGCGGCGAATACCTTGTCGAGCTTGCGAAGGCGGGACGTTTCCACCCCATCCCGTTTCCCAAGGGCGGGTTCCCGCCTCAGTTCGGCACCGTGGTCCTGGCGACGCGGAAACCGGATCCGACGAAGGTCGTGAAGGTCCGCGACCTCGTGTGGAAGACGCGGGAGGGCGCCTCCTTCCTGCTCGTCGTCGGGCTGGGGCCGCGCGGCGTCCCGAAGGACCTGCACAGTCTCGCGCCGCTCCACCTGGAGCTCACGGAAGGCGCGTACTCGCTCGAGACCGCGACGGCCTTGGGCGTGCTCGCGGGGCGCCTGTTCGAGGCGCTCGACCAAGTTGAGCGACCCAACAACCCTCCCTTGACGGCCGACCCCGTCGTCGTCCAGGATGGGAAGATCCTCCTCGTCAAGCGGGGCCGGGAACCCTTCAAGGGTCGATGGTGCCTTCCGGGCGGGTTCGTCGAGCCCGGCGAGAAGGTCGAGGCGGCGGCGGTCCGGGAACTGCGCGAGGAGACGGGGCTCGAGGGCAAGGTCGTGGGCCTCGTCGGCGTCTACTCGGAGCCGGGACGGGATCCGCGCGGTCCCACGGTGAGCGTCGTGTACCGCGTCCGCGTGCAGCCATCTGCCCCGAAGGCGGGCGACGACGCGGAGGACGCGCGCTTTTGGCCCCTTGACGCCCTCCCGCCGCTTGCGTTCGACCACGACCGGATCGTCGCCGACGTCCGACGCGGCCTGCCGTCGGCGCGGCCCTGAGGGAAACCGCAAGCTTAATCGAAGCTCGGCCCATCCGACGCCTCCTCCATGCCTTTCTGCCCCAATGACAAATCCATGCTCTACCCGGTCGACGGGAAGCCCACGTGCAAGAAGTGCGGGTTCGTCCTCGGTGGGCCCGTGAAGTCGCGCACCCTCAAGACGAGCGAGGCCGCGGACAAGGAGATGCTCATCCTTGACGACGCCGCGCGCGAGAAGCTCGAGGTGATGCCCAAGATCAACCTCGACTGCCCGAACTGCGGCAACAACGAGGCCTGGTACCGTACCCAGCAGACCCGGAAGTCGGACGAACCCGAGACGATGTTCTTGCGCTGCACGAAATGCGATCACCGGTGGCGCAAATACTGACCCGTCCGGGCGCACCATCCGCCGGGGGGCGCGCCCGACCCGTTTCACCCTCGTTTCCTCTGCAGGCTTTTTAAACGGCGGGCGTTTGGAGCCACGTCGGTTCTCGGCTCCGGTAGGATGGGCAGATGTTCAAGGCGAAGCTGAAAGCGAACGTCCTCAAGTCCGTCATCGACGCCACGACGACGCTCGTCGACGAGGTGAAGCTCCACATCACGCCCGAGGGCGTCTCCCTGAAGGCGGTCGACCCGGCGCACGTGGCCATGGTCGACCTCAGCCTGGGGTCGAAGGCCTTCGCGGAGTACAAGGCGACCGACATCGAGCTCGGCGTCGACCTCGACAAGCTCAAAGAGATCCTCAAGCTCGCCTCGAGCGAGGACACCATCGGCCTCGAGTACAAGGAGGACCAGAACCGGCTTGTCGTCACGGTCGGCAACCTCGTGCGGCGCATGTCCCTGACCGACACCGCAGGCATCCCGGACCCGAAGGTCCCGAACCTCAACCTCCCGAACAAGGTCAAGGTGAAGGGCGCAGAACTCAGCCAAGGCATCAAGGCCAGCGAATCCGTGTCGGACCACATCGCGCTCGTCTGCGACGAGAACGCCTTCGAGCTCAACGCGGAAGGCGACACGGACACGGTCAACCTCAAGCTCACGAAGAACCAGCTCGTCGAGCTCAAGGCGAGCGAGCGGACGAAGTCCCTGTTCTCCCTCGACTACTTCAGCAACATGGTCAAGGCCGCGGACGGCGCGTCGGACATCAGCCTGGCCCTGGGAAGCGACTACCCCGTCCGGGTCGAGTTCGACTTCGCCCAGGGCCACGGGCACGTGACGTACCTCCTTGCGCCCCGTATCGAGAGCGACTAGCGACGGCCGGGCCTCGGGCCCCGTCGGCGTCCGCCGCAAGCGTTTAATCCAGGCACGGAAGCTCGAGGCCTTGATGACCCGTGGTGTGGTCGCCCTCGTCGCCGTCGCTTTCCTCGCCGGATGCGTCGGGGAACCGGGCTCCACGGCGTCGGTGAGCCCATCGTCGGCACCGTGGCGGACGAGGAGCGGCGACCCATCCCCGGCGCCGACGTCAAAGTGGACGGGGTGGGGCTCGCGAAGACCGACGACGCCGGGGCGTTCACGTTCAACGGGGTCCCGCCGGGCGAACGGGTGGTCCTCACCGCGAAGGTCGGCTACGAGCAGGAGGCGAAGAGGGTCGTCGTCGCGCCCGGGGAGATCGCCGAGGTCCACTTCGTCCTCAAGGCCATCCTCATCCCCGACGTGTACCACGAGTCGTTCACGAAAACCGGCGTCGTGAGCGGCCAGTACACCGTGAACTACCTTCAGAACACGATCAACAACACGGTCCTCGACAACCTCATGTGCGGGCCCTGCCAATGGGTCGTGGAGTTCAAGCCCGGGATCGTGGACGCCGTCTCCGACATGCTCTTCAAGCGGGCCGTGAGCGCGCCCGGCCTCAACGAGGTCATCATCCTCCTCTACAACAAGAACCTCAACCAGGGCGAACTCATCGGCACCATGATGTCCCACGAGTTCGAGCCCCGGGAATCCTACCATTGGACGCAGAACCAGGTCAGGGGCCTCAAGGGGGTGCCGAAGGCCCGGCTCCAGCTCCACGGCCCGGACCCCGACAAGCCCGGCATCGCGTTCCAGCAGCGCGTCGATCTCTGGCAGACCTGGGCCTTCGGGGAGCTCCTTCCGGAGGATTTCTCCCTCCTGCCGCCCCCTTGACGCATGGATAGGAAGGCCCCGTGAAGCAAAACTTAAATGGCGCCAGGGGGACCCTGGTCCTCGGTGACAACGGGTAGGTTCGCGGTAGCGGTCGCCGTCCTCCTCTTCTTCCTGCCGCCGCAGGCGAGCGCGGAGCCCTGCCAGGAGATCAACTACCCGGGCGGGAGCATCAAGCAGGGCGACTGCTCCGGCAGCGCGCCCGCGAAGGACGACCCCTGGTGGGCCACCGGCGTCGCCCAGACCATCTATTCGATCGCGGGCATCGGCCTCGCGGGGGCGGGCGCGTTCTTCGGATGGAACCGCGTCCGCCAGCGCCGCAAGACGCTGCGGCAGTTCATGGAAGAGGCCGACATGGCGTACGCGATCTCCAAGAACGAGCCGGAGGCCGGCGTCGAGAAGCTCATCGGGCTCCGGGCGGAGCTCCACGCACGTCACGAGCACGCGAAAATCGACGACGCCCAGTTCCTCGCGCTCGACCGCAAGATCGCGGATTTCGTCGCGAAGCTGCGTGTCATCGACATCGAGCTGCGGTTCCCCGACCTCAACGTGGAGGTCGTCCGCGAGATCCGCCACGCCGTCGAGGACGGGCACCTCTCCTCGGGCGACATCCGAAGGATCGAGAAGCTCGCCACCAGCCTCCGCGTGCCCGCCGAGACGCGGCGGATGCTCAGCACCTACCTCAAGACGTGGGTCACCGCGGAGAAGACGCCGCCCGTCGTCCCGCAGCCCGTCTTCGCGCCCGCCCGATAGGTGGGTCGGCGTTCGGTCACGTGAAAGGGGCCCTGGCTAGCACGCTCGTCGGCGGCCTATGCGGGCGGCATCGCGGTGAAATTGTCGGGGAACTCGTCCGCGTTGTAGACGAACGAGTGCCAGGTGCTCACGCGGTTTTCGTGGTTGATGTAGTTTCCCGCGTGGATCATGAACAAGATCCGGTTGTCCTTCGCGGTCTTGGCCGCGCTCACGGCCCCGTCCCCCCAAAGGAACTGTTCGCGGTTCGACAGGTAGGTGTTGATGAGAACGGTGCCGTCCAACGTGGCCCCCGTGGTCCAGTCCTTGAGGTACTTGATCCACACGTCTTGATTGATGGCGGGCGGCGTGCAGCCGCACGTCCACAGCGATTCCGTGAGGATGCCCTTGGGCTTGGCGTCGAAATGAATCACCGGCAAGCAGCCCTGGCAGGTGGCCTCGTGGCTTCCGCTCGCGTTCACCTGCTGCGTGGCGAACTGCGTGTACGCGTTCCCGAAGACGATGTAGGACACCTTCGGGATGGTCAGGGTGCGCGGCTCGTCGAGCAGCGAGATGGACTTGAGGGTGAGGGTGAGTTCGGCGACCTCGCCGGCCCGGACCTCGACCTTCCGGCCCACCTGCTCGAAGCCGAGTCGCGCGACGTTCACCACGTACGAGCCGGGCTGCAGGTCGTTGAACGTGAACTTTCCGCCTTCGTCCGTCGTGGACTGGGAATCCTTGCCGATGGCCACCGTTGCCCCGGCAATGGGGCGTGCCTCGTCGTCGATGACCTTGCCTGCGATGGAGCCGGTGGCGGCATCCACGGTCGGTTCGGGGGCGAGGGTGGGCGTGGGTGAGGTGGACGTGGCGGCGCCCTCGCCGCTCGTGCAACCGGCCAAGAACAACGACAGTACAAGCATTAGCACGGCGAGGGCTCGCATGGGACCGAACGCCCTACCTGGACCAGCCATATTTGAGCCTTGTGCGAGTGCGGCCGAACTCTACGTGATCCGGGGGTGGAAACTCTCCTTGACAACGTTGAGGACGAGGTGCGTGCTCGTGCGGGTGATGAAGCGGTTCGTGAGCGCGCGCTTCACGAACCCGTTGAGGTCCTCGATGTCCTTGAACTTCGCGACCATCATGGCGTCGTACTCGCCAGTGACGTCGTAGATGCTGCAGACGTGGGGGTCCCGGCCGAGGTCCTGCTCCACCTCCTGAAGGTGCGCGCCCTGAATCTGGAAATGGATGATGGCGGTGATGCCGTAGCCGAGCTTCTTCGCGTCGAGCTCGGGAATCATCCGCTTGATGATCCCGTCCTCCTTGAGGCGCTTGATCCGGTTGTGGACGGTCCCGACCGTCGTCCGGCATTTTTCCGCGATGGTTTTGAAGTTCGTCTGCGCGTCGCTCGATAGGATGCGCAGGATGCTGCGGTCGAGGTCGTCCATCCCTGAACCCGTTTCAAGGACAAGGGTGCCTGCTTAAACAAGTTTCAGAACGAAGAGGCCCGCGAGGTCGATGATGAAGAGGAGGACGATGAGGACCTCCAGGATCAGCATGCGGCGGCTGTCCTGCTCGGCGTTCGCGAGTTGGTACTGGGTGTTGAGGACGCTGAGCTTCTCGTCGACCGTCGCGCGCCACTGGGGGAGGTGGAACTTCCCGTTCGCGGCCTCGTAGACCCGCGCGAGGAACCAGTCCCCGAGGAACTTCGTGATGTTGTCCGCCTCGTCGGCCAGCTCGGCGACCTCCATGCGAAGGAGGCTGAGGTCGTGGGCGGTCTTGCGCGCGCGGTTGAGGATCCCGCCGCGCCGGTACATGCGGCCCAGGTCATCGTAGCCGCGGGCGATCGCGTCTTCGAGGTAGTCGTCGTAGGACAGGAACTGGAGGAGTTGCAGGTTCGCGATTTCCAGGACGAAGAGGAGGTCCTCGTACTCGGGGCTGCGGTCGACGATGAGGGCGGCGTCCCAATCGACGACGATGACGTCGTCCTTGTAGTAGCTGAACCACTCGCGCAGGGCCTCCTTGACCTCCTTCGCGTGGAGCTTCGTGCCGTCCTCGCCCTTGAGGAGCCCGGCGATCTCGGGGCCGTGGCGCTCGAGGAACTTGTCGGGCTCCTCGTCGACCTGGGAGAAGGCGAAGACCGTGTAGAGTTCGTGGAGCATCTTCGACGGGTATCGGTCCCGCAGGGCGAGGTCCCACAGGGGTCGGTCCTGCTCGACGAGGCGTCGCGCGGCGGTCTCGAGGGTGACGTCCTCGCCGAGCCATTTGACTTGGGTCCGGCCCCATTCGCGGAGTTCTCCAAGGTTCTTGACCGTGACTGGGAACCGGAAGCGGACGCTTGCCGCGCCGATGGGGAAATATTCCACGGACACGCGTGCCTCGATGGCGCCGAGCGGGCCGGTCGTCCGTAGGGGCGCGAGCTCGAAGGTGATGGGTTCCGGGAACTCTACGTACCCGGGCGTGCCCTTGCCGACGCCGGGACGCATCCCGGCTTCGCGGTCCCGAAGGGAGGCCCGCAGGGCGGCGACATCGAGCGTCCCGCCCAGGTCGATGAGTTGGAAGCTCACGATTTCGCCGCGCATGTTCTATCCCCCATGCCCCTTGCGGGCAATTACACGTTCCGCCCCGTCCTGGCGGCCGTGACATTAAATACGGCGGTCGGCACTCGTGAGCCTTCGTGGCCCGTTGGTCCCTGGGCACCGTGGCGCTCCTGAGCCTCGCCCCGCTCCTTGCACGGTGTGGATCCCGCAGCTCGAGGGGTTCGAGGCGACGACTGGACCGGATGGCCGCTACGTCCTGTCCCGCATCCCTGCCGGCACGCACTACGTGAGGGCCGAAGCGCTCGGCTACCAAAGCCAGGGTCGGACGATCGACGTCGCGGCCGGCGAGGTCTCCGACGTCTCGTGGCACCTGGAGGAGATCCCATTCGACGAGGCGTTCAGCCGAATCCAAGAGCAGCGCGGGACCCTCGGCTGCGGCGTGGGCTTCCGACCGGCCGCCGCCGGGACGAACGCGGTTTCGGCCTGCGGTGCCGCCCAACTGCAGCAGCAGGGCCTCGACCGCTTCCTCATCAAGTGGTCGCTCTCCGGGAACTTCACCCGGATCGCGGGCGCCGCCATGGAGATGGAGTGGCAGACGACGCAGGCCCTTGGGGCCGGCCTCGAGCTCCGATGGGAGGGCTTCGGGTGCAACATCAACACCCCTGCCGGGGCGGACGGCCGGATTGCGACATTGGTCGGCCGGAACCCGTTGGGCATCCTGTACAACGACACAGCGTGGGCCGACCGCATCGTGCTCAATGCGGGAAACGGGTGCAACCTGCTCAAGTGCACCACGCAATGCCAGCTCCAGACACGCGTGTTCCCGGCGCCCGAGACACTGGGGCCGACCTACCCGGCGGACGTGGGGATCGTCCTCCAGCAGACCTTCAAGCAGTACTTCTCCGAATTCTACGTCGAGCCGCCGCCCGCCGACCATTCCGCGTTGCCGGACGCTTGAGGCCGCACGAGGCCCGCTTCTACGCGAAGCTGGCGTAGGACGCGTCGCCCGCCGGGTCCTCGGCGCGGTGGAGGACGTAGAAGCCGCCGTTCGAGTCGGCCGTGAGAGTGTACCCCTTCCAGACGACGACGTCCCAGGCGCCGACCTCGTAGGGGCGGCCGTCGGCGCGCGGTTCGTGCGGGAGGTAGCTTGCGACGGGCTGGGGGGCCTTCTGGGCGGTCTCGTTGTGCACGTCGATGACCCAGATGCCGCCGTGGTACATCGCGATGTAGACGTGGCCGTTCACGATCTGGAAGTTGTGCATCGAGAACTTCCCGGAAACGTCCGTGCCGGCGGCGTTCTTGAAGCTGGGGAGGGCGGTCCACTCCGAGAGGAGCTTGGGGTTGCTGAAGTCCGTCGCGTCGATGACGAACATGGCCGGAGGCCGGGCCACTTCGGGGATCGCGATGACGATGCGGCGGTTCTCGGACTTGAACGCCATCGTCGTGTGGATGTTGCCGGCAAAAAGCTTCGCGCCGCCGCCGATCCAGCCGCCGAGCGTCACGGGGGCCGCGGGGATGGAGATGTCGACGAACCAGACGCCGAGGCCCCACATGCTGACGAACAGGGTCGGCTTGTTGGTGAGGGGATCGGGCTGGAACGTCATGTCGTCGTGGCCGCTTAGGACCGTCGCCGCGACGCCGGTCTGCGGCCCGTTGGCGACGTACGCGGCCCACAGCGGGTGGGCCGGGACCCAGCGGGCGACCGTGGCGACCTCGCGTGCAGGGGCGACCGTGGCGGGCGACAGGAGGCCCACGTAGATGGCGGCGTCGAGCGGGGCGCAGAAGACGTACTCCTGGCCGCCGATCTCGGCGTACTCGATCATGTGGCAGCCGAGGAGCTTCCCGGGGGAGGCCCAGAACCCGGCGAGCTTGATGTTCGTCTTGTCCCGTGCGTCGAAGATCAGCATCCCGGCGTACGGGCTGAGCTCGAGCGCGAGGAAGACCCAGCCGCCCGTCTTGTCGACCTTGAGGTCGGCCGTGTAGTGTCCGAATGGCCCGGCGGCGGGGAGCGGGATCTGGCCCCGGCCCACGACCTTCGGGTTGGCGGGGTCCTTGAGGTCGACGATCGCGAACCCGAAGTTGAAGATGGCCACGTAGGCGTAGTCGCCGACGACGTCGATCTCCCCCTCTCCGCCGGCCGGCATGCCGTCGCCGCCCACCGGCACGCGTCCGACGAACTCGGCGTGGTTCGAGAGGTTGTGGAGCGAGAGGTCGTTGTGCTGGTGGTCGAGGTCGATGGGGTTGAGGAACGACTCGGCCGCCGTGAGGAGGGACTTGGCGGGGGTCCCGGCCCGCTTCGCCACGTTCCGGCCGCCGGACCCGGAAAGGTCGGCGCAACCGGAGAGGAGCAGGCTCGTGATGATCAAGAGGCAAAGCGTGGCGACCTTCATTCTTGTCCCCGGCCGCGGGGAGACTCGTACCAAGATAAGGTTTCCCTCGGTCGGGGGCCTGATTCTTGGTCCGACGGGGAACGGGGGCCCCTTTGCGCCCCCGGGCAAGGTTTTTATCCCGGCCCGGGTCCTCGACGCTTCCCTTGCCGCTTGAGACCCTGGGCACGAACTTCTGGAACGGCCCGCTGCCGCTGGGGTGCCAGCTGTGCCGGGAAGGCGCGAAGATGGTCGTCTACGTCTCGGGCCTCTGCGACTCGCACTGCTTCTACTGCCCGGTCGGCCGCGACCGCATGTACACGGACGTGACGTTCGCGAACGAGCGGAAGCTCCACGCGGACGACGTGCAGGCCCTCGTGGCCGAGGCCCGGTCCATGAATGCGCGCGGCGTCGGCATCACGGGCGGTGACCCGATGAAGGTCCCGGAACGCGTCGCGCACTATTGCCGGGCGTTGAAGGCGGCCTTCGGGCCAGGCTTCCACATCCACATGTACACGCAGGCGGTCGCCGACCCCGCGTGGTATCCCAAGCTCGCGGACGCCGGCCTCGACGAAATCCGGTTCCATCCGCCCAACGGCTGGTGGGACAAGATGGAGAAGAGTCCCTACGACGCCCTCTTCAAGGCGGCGCTCGCGACGAAGATGCGCGTCGGGTGCGAGGTCCCTGCCATCCCCGGGAAAGAGGAGGGTCTGCTGGCGCTCGCCTCGTACCTTTCCTCGCGCGGCGTCGCGTTCCTCAACCTTAACGAGCTCGAGTTCAGCGAGGCCAACATGGACCAGCTCACGGCCCGGGGCTTCGAACTCCTCAACGACCAGAGCAACGTGTGCCGGGGCAGTCGCGACACGGCCTGGAACGTCGTGCGGCGGGCCCTCACGGATCGGCTCAAGACCACGGTCCATTTCTGCGCGTCCACGTACAAGGACAGCGTCCAGTTGCGAAAGCGCCTGCAACGGATGGCCCAGACGCAGGAGCGTGCCTTCGAGGTCGCAAGCGACGACGGCACGCTTCTGTTCGGCGTGGTGGACGCGCCCGCCGCGGGGTTGGACGCCCGGTTCGACGCACTCGTCGCCGAGCACGGGGTGCCGCTTCACCTCCTTCAGATCAACCGCGCGGCCTCGCGCATCGAGATCGCGCCGTGGATCCTCGAAGACCTCCATGCGCACCTCCCGGCCGGGACGTGCGCCATCGTCGAGGTCTACCCGACGGCGACCCGCCTCGAAGTGGAGCGCACGCCCTTGCCGTACCCCACGGGCGCCTGGGACGACGACCGCGAAAGCGTCGGGCCCGCCCGTGAAAAGGGCGAGATCCGACGCGAGGCTTAATTAGAAGGACCCGGTAACACCGGACAGTTGACCCGCACGGCCCCTTTTGCCACGCTGGCCAGCGCCCTCGCCATCCTGCTTCTCGCGGCTCCGGCGCAGGCCCACCCGGCGGTGGCCGACTACACGCCTCATGGGCCCACGGTCTCGGACCGCGTCCAGTTCTTCGACGAGGGCCACATTCCGGAGAAGACGGTCACGTACGAGTGGCGGTTCGGCGACGGCTCCGTCTCGCGCGAGCGCGCCCCGATCGGGGGCTTCCGGACGGCGGGGGACCACTGGGCCAACCTCACCGTCACGCACGCGGACGGGGAACGATCCTCGGACAACGTGAGCTTCCTCGTCCAAGGCGCCCGCGCTCCGCCCGTCGCCATCCCGCAATGGGCGCGGATCGTCACGCCCATCGGCGTCGGGATTCTCCTCGCCCTCCTGTCGCTCCTTGTCATCAGCCGTGGCCAGCCGACGATCTACAACCGCGTCTTCTTTGCCCTCTACATGACGAGCGCGGTCAAGAGCATCACCGACGGCCTCTACTCGCTCTTCAAGTTTGACGTGGACGCGACGGCCCTCGACGCGACGCTCGCGATAAACCAGGTCATGGGGTACCTGCTCCTCAGCCTGTTCTTCTGGTTCGTCCTCGTGTTCCCGCGACCCGTGTGGGGGTGGCTGAAGTCGGGGGGTCGGGGTTCGCTCACCCTCCTTCTTGCCGCCCCGTTCCTCGTGAACCTCGTCGTCCCGGTCTTCGAGAACGTCTCTTACAATTTGTACGCGGCCCTCATGGGCCTCGTCGCCCTCGGCCTCCTCGTCTACCACGCCTGGGAAACGGACAGCAAGGAGGAGCGCCACCGGATCCAACTCCTCTCCGCGACCTTCTTCCTCCTCGTGTTCTCCACGATCGCCATCACGGGCATCCAGGTGCTCGGCCAGGGCGCGTTCGCGAACGGGGACCGGGTGACCGGCCACTACTACTACGCGCTCGCCGAGGACTTCGGGCTCGTCGTCGCGCCGCTTCTCGAGGTTGTCGGATCGTTCGTCCTCATGTACGCGATCCTGCGCTACCAGCTCATGGGCGTCGACGTGATCGTGAAGCGCGTCACGCGCGGCGCCATGTTCGCGATCATCATCGGCAGCACGTTCGTCACGGTCGGCAACACCATCGAGTTCTTCCTCGAGGAGAAGCTCTTCCAAGGGAAGGTCCCGCTCGGCTTCCTCGTGGCCGGCTTCGCAGCCGCGCTCGCCATGCTGCCGGTGCAAAAGGCGACCGAGAAGATCGCCAACA
>JACPAO010000074.1:22097-22826 GCA_016180755.1 Methanobacteriota archaeon | reverse complement strand
CGTGATTGGGGAGGATGAACCTGAGTCTGAAAACGGTGAAGAGCAGGGAATGGGGAATGCAAGCGATCCGCTGGGACTCGTGCTTGACAACCAGACAACGACACCGGTTGCGAATCCGACACGATGGTGGTATTACTTCTTCGATAAACAAGCCTTTAACACTCTTTCTGATTATGACTGACGTCTGCGACTCACACGATCACAACCACGATTGCGAACATTCCCAGGAACAATCTCCTCCGTCCGTCTCGCCTGCATGGAAACGGATTTTGCGTTCCCCAAAAGGGAAAGCGCTTTTCGCTCTGGTGGCGATTGTGCTCCTCATGGGAGTTGCCACCATTCAGGTCTATCAGCGTCCAGTCACGGATCCGTTTGTGCGGAGCCTGGCTCAGGTCATTCCGTTTCCAGCCTTGTCTGTGGACGGCAAGACGGGGACGATAAAAGAGTTTCTGACAGAATACGACGCGCTCCAGCAGTATTTTGACGACGCGGGAGAACAGGCGCCTGCTCAAACGCAGCTTGAGGTTGCGATTGCTGATACGCTTATCAATAAGATGGCTATTCAGAAATTAGCCCAGACCTATGAGATTGAGCTTGATCAAGAGCGTGTTGAGCAGTATTACCAAGAGGTGATTGCGCAGGACGGTGAGGAAGTGTTTGTACAAAATCTTTCCGAAACGTTTGGTTGGACCACGGAGGAATTTAAGAAACGGATTGTGGAATCGATTG
>JACPAO010000074.1:0-22056 GCA_016180755.1 Methanobacteriota archaeon | reverse complement strand
AAATGACAGAGGCGGTACTTGCGCACACCGATACCCAGCAGCCGCGTAAAGAACTGGTGGATACGGCGTACGCACGCGTTCAAACCGGTGAGGATTTTGCCACCGTCGCCAAGGATGTGCATGCAGGTTTTGATGGGATCGAGTCGGATTTGGGATACGTGAAAGTGTCGGTGATTCCTGCGTCTTGGGCCAGTCAGGTTACGACGCTGGAGCAGGGGCAAACGACGCAAGTCATCGAACTTCCTGAAGGATATGCCATTTTCAAACTTGAAGAGAAAATCGTCGCGGGCGAGGATACACAACTTCACTTGTTGTCCATCACCGTCCCGAAAGTGTCGCTGGAGGAAGTCGTGGACGAGTACCTCACCACGGTCAATGTAAAACGGTACGTGGGAGAAGAGTAACTTCTTGAAATGGATCGGTAGGTCTGTTACGATTCTGCCGCTCATGCCACTGTAGCTCAGCCGGTAGAGCAATGCTTTCGTAAAGCAGAGGTCGGCGGTTCGAATCCGCCCAGTGGCTCCAAAACGTCCTCGTGTAAGTGGGGATGTTTTGTTAGCCAAAAAGAAAGAGACCCGTGAGGATCTCCGTGTGGCGTGCGTGAGAGCATGAGGCGTGAGAGATGCTAGGCGTCGCCCAGCGCGATGGGCTCTTCCTCGGGCGGGAGGATGACGACGCGGAAATGGTTGTTCCCGAACGTCGAGTCGAAGCCGCTGCCGTGCACCATGAGGACGTGGGCCTCGCGGAGCACGTCGAGGACGAACTCCTTGTCGTTGCGCCACGGCGCACCGGGCTCCTCGAGCGCGTTGATCTTGGGGAACGCGTAGAACGCGCCGTCAGGCCGGGCGCAGCTCACGCCGGGGATCTCGTTGAGCCGCTTGTGCGCGAGGTCCCGGCGGGCCTTGAGTTTCGCGACGACCTTGGGCACGTGGTCCTGGGGGCCGTTAAGGGCGGCGACTGCCCCGTGCTGCGCGATCGTGGAGGCGCACAGACGCAGCCGGGCCTGGTTCATGTACGCCTTGCGGACGTCGGCGAGGGCGCCGTTGTGGTCGCGGAAGAGGGTCCAGCCGATGCGCCAGCCGGGCGCGAGGTAGATCTTGCTCAGGCCGTTGAACGTGACGATCGGGATGTCCTTCGCGAGGCTCGCGGTGGCGTTGTGCTTCACGTCGAAGGTCATCTCGTCGTAGATCTCGTCGCTCACGAGGAAGAGTTGTTTGCCGTATTCGCCCGCGAGGCCCGCGATGCCCTCGAGGACGCGTCGTCCCCAGACGCTGCCGGTCGGGTTGTTGGGGTTGATGAGGGAGATGATCTTGGTCCGCGGCGTAATCCGTTTTCGCAGGTCGTCGACGTCGGGCTGCCAGCCGCTTTCCTCCTTCGTCCGATAGGAGATGGCGCGGCTGTGGTAGAGTTTGGCGAGCGAGGTGTAGGGCGGGTAGCTTGGGCCGGGGACGAGGACCTCGTCCCCGGGTTCGAGGACGCTCGCGTAGAGCATCTGGAGGGACTCGGTGACGCCGGTCGTGACGCAGACGTCCTCGGGGGTGTACGCGACGTTGTTGCGGCGTTTCTCGCGGGCGACGATGGCGTCGCGCAGTTCGGGGATGCCTTCGCTGGGGGAGTAGCCGTTCTTGCCTTTCTGGACGGCGTCGATGAGGGCGTCCTTGATGTGCTGGGGCGTGTCGAAGTCGTACGCGCACGGGTCGCCGATGTTGAGCTTGAGGATCTCGATGCCTTGCTTCTCCATCTCGCGCGCCGGCAAGACGACGTCGCGGATCGCGTACTCGACTTGGAGGGCGTTCTTGGCGGCGCGGAGCATCGCGGCCGTGTCGAAGCCGAGGATGGTTTTAGAGTTTGGGGGCGGTGGCGAAAAGGGGAGGCCTCGGCCGGCGGGCTGGCCGACCGAGGCCGCCGAGCACCTACAGCTGGCCTCGGGGGTCGATCCCGAAGGCGAGGCTTGTCGGCTTCTCCTTGCTGCCGTAGAAGAATGTCGGCTCGCGCACATCGTCGATGCCCGGCGCCCGGACGAGGAGGACGAGGGAGAGCACGTCTCCCGCCTCCACTCCCACGTTCTCCAGGCTGGTGCCGAATCCAAACAAGCAGTAGCGGGGTCCTTCGCCTAGGTCAATCCCGACTGCGCCGGGGTGGCCGCTTGGGCCTGTCACGGGGACGCCGTCGAGGCGCAGTTCGACCTTGATGGCCCCCGCCCAGTAGGCGCACTCGAGGAAGAGACCGTTGTCGTAGGCCGCCGCCTCCGGCTGCGGGAACTCCATCCAGAGGTTGAGGACGGCACCGCCCTGTAGCTTCGCCGCCTTCTCGAACTCGTAGGACCCGAGCGGCACGTCAACGGCCCCGAGGACGTTGCAGCCTTGGCACGAGATGCGCTCGTCCGTGCTGTCCGTTGGCGGCGCCTGGCTCAGTTGGTTCGCGGACTCGACGTAGAGGCGCAAGCTCATCGTGGCGTGCTCAGCATCAGCGACTCCAGGAAGCCACACGCCGGAGGGCGTCGCGGGCGATCCGTACCCGATCACAAGGACGGGCGGGACGGGCCCGAGAGCGTCGACGCTTACGAAGAGCCGCAATTGGTAGTTGGTTCCCTCGACGAGTTCCGGCAGCTCGCAGCCCGTCACGGTGAAGGCTTGGAACGAGCCGGCACGAAGCACGGTGGGTGCTTCGCCCGAAGCGGCGGCGCTGTAGTCCTGGCTGCAGAAGTCGGGGAAGAGGAAGTCGGGGGTCTCCTCGAAGAAGAGGGCGCCCACGACCGCGAGCTGTGCCGTTCCTTGCGCCACCGAAAGGTGGACGGTGGAGACGGGATAATTGGAGAGCGCGGCGGTCGACGGGGCCCGGTACCCGCCCCACGTGACCATGTATTTGTAGGTCACCATGTGCGTGAACGTGTTGGCCGACGTGAGTGGCGTGCTTGTGACCACGGACAAGGCGTGGGGTTCGCCTTTCTTCGGGGCTTTGGTCGTCATTCCGTCCTCCGTGAGGTAGAGGCCGCTTCCGGGGCCGGTGGGTTCCGTCGGGAAGAAGGGATGCCGCGTTCCTTCACCGATGGCAGCGGGTGCGGTCGCAAGGACCACTCCCAGAACCAGGCCGATGGTGACAAGGACGGTCGCGGTACGGGCTTGGGTTGCGTTGTTCGGATTCATCACGTTTCGTGTGTTGTTGTCCACGGAGTTGCCTCCGTAAGGTCTGACAGCGCCCGATGCCATTTCGATTCCCAGGAGGGTTGTTGGGCGTGCAACGGGTTCGTTACGCGCGAGGGGCCTTGGGTACTCGGCCGGCGCCAGGGCCGGCCGGGGTCCCTTTGGGAGAAGGCTCGAGGGCGGCGGTGAGCGCCTGGTGCATCGCGCGCGCGTCGGGAAACCGTTGGCCGGGGGGCTTCGCGAGGGCCCGTTCGAGGAACGGCCTGAGCGCGGCGGGAACCGAGGCGTGCCAGGCGGGCTTGGCTTCCTGGATGAGGCGCCGCACGTCGAAGTCGCTCTTGCCCTCGAAAGGGAGGTAATGGCGGCCCGTGAGCATCTGATGGAGGATGGCGCCGGCGGCGTAGAGGTCGCTGCGCGCGTCGACGCGGTCGCCGCGGGCCTGTTCCGGGCTCATGTAGACGGCCGTTCCGGGCTGGTAGCCGGTCGCCGCAAGCGTGAGGCCTTGTTGCGCTTCGCGTTCCGACCGCGCGACGCCGAAGTCGGACACCTTGGCGAGTCCGCCCTTGGTGAGGAGAATGTTCGCCGGCTTGAGGTCGCGGTGGACCACGCCGACGTCGTGGATGGCGGCAAGCCCTTCGAGGAGGTCGGACGCGATGCGGGCGGCGTCGGCTGGCGGAAGTCGGACACCTTTCTCGAGGGCGTCCCGGACGCTGCCTCCTTCCATGTATTCAAGGACAAGCAGGGGCGGCTTCTCGTCGGCGAGGATTTCGTGGACGGTTACCACGTTGGGGTGGTGGACCCGCGCGAGAAGGCGGGCCTCTCGAAGGAACATTGTCCGCTGTTCGGCGTCGGCGAGCCATTCGCCCGTGGGCTGCTTGAGGACGACCTCCCGGTCGAGGGCGCGGTCGCGGGCGAGGATGGCTTTGCCGTAGGATCCCGTACCGAGTTGGCGGACCGCCTGGAACCGTTCCAACGCAGGCAGGGATGCGCGTGCCGACCCGAAAAGGGAGAAGCCCATGAAGAACACGCCGAGTGCGGTCCACACGGCCCAGAAGATGTGGTCGAGCCTGGCGCCCTCCGGGGGCGCCGCGATGAAGACGAGGCTGGCGAGGAGCCCCGTGGCCGCCGAAAGCGCCATGAGGGCGAGGAAACTGTTGAGCGTCCTGCGGAGCGAGGTCCCGACGGAGACCGTGCGGACGCGAAGGACTTGGGCGAACGCGAGGATGAGGGGAAGGAGCGCGGCGGCCGTAAGGCCTTCACTTACAATTCCCGGTTTGGGATCGTCGGAGCCGACCAAGAGGTTCACCGCGGCGGAGGCCGCGACGAACGCGGGTGCGAGGAAAAATCCCGTGGCGGCGTGCGCGAGTGCCCACTCCGACCAGGGCGAGGGAGGTTCGGGGATCGAGCGGGCCAGAGCCAGCGCGACGACCGCGAACAAGAAAGGGCCCGCGGCAGCGAACAGGGCGAGTGGTCCAACCTCCGTGCCGGCGGCGGGGGGCCCGAATAGCGAGGCGTCGTTCGCGTAGAGCGCGACCGCCGTTGCCGCGGCGGCGAGGAGGGCGCCGGCGAGGCCGAGGTGGACGCCGTCGCGTGGCGAAGGGCGAAACAGCGCGACGGCGACGTAGAGGCCGACGAGCGGCACGAGGAGCGCGAAGACGGGTCGGCCCGCGTTTCCCACGCTCTCCAGGCCGGTGCCCCGAAGGCCAGCGAACGTGAAGAACCCGGCCCAGGACAGGGCCAGGAGAGCGACGACGAAGGTGGGATAGGGCTTGCGGGAGACCCGCCATGCGGCAAGCGGCAGCAGGAGAATGGCCGCCGCGGCGGCAAAGTTGGGAAGGCTGTCGGATCCGAGAGCCAGCTCCACCCTCGCACGACGGAGAGGTCCGTCGGAGTAATATGTTTCCTACGGCGAAGGGTCACGTACCGAACGGCCAGGGTCCCGTTCCGCCAATCGGGGTGATTGATCTTCGCCAAGGGAAACCTGGCCGGCGCAGCGATACAAACCGCCAAACCGATGAGGCCGAAGTCCTGGGGCGGGCCGTTCGCCAACCGCCCTTCGACGAGGGAATGCCGGATGGTCTGGGATGCGACAAAACGGGACGCTAGCGTCGCCCAAAGCGCGAGTAGGCGAACGCGGCGACGCTCAGAATCATGGCGGAAACGCCCTCGTAGCCGAGGACGCCGCGGCCCAGGCCGGGGATGGATGGTTCGTCCTCAGGCGGCGTCCCAGAGGTCGTGGCCGCGTCGAAGGGCCTCGGAAGGGCCCGCAGGGTGCCCTTCGTTCTGGGTTCGTAGGGCTCCTGCAAGACGCCGAAGGAAACGCCTGTCGGGGTCAGCGGACTGTCGAACAGGACTGCAAGGCCGCGCTGGCCCGCCGCCTCCTGCGCTGTTACCCGCAACTGAAGGAAAAACAAGTCACCTGCCTTGAAGGAATCTTGGTCGAGGGCCAGGCCGACGACGGCCCCCATGGCCCACCAATCAACCCAGCCAGAGCCGTCTCCGGCCGGGCCAGCCCAATAGGAGATCTGCAGGCTCATGGCTTCGCCTGATCGTCCGACGACTTTTCCGTTCACGACAAGTTCAACGACTTGACGCTCGATTCCCGTGATGGCGACGACGAAGTCACCATAGTTGAACGATCCAACCTGGGCCGAATGCCGTCGCATCCAGAATTCTACGCTGGGGTCGCCGTTGACGCGTAAATCCTCCGGGAACACGTACCTCCCGAGGGAGATCGTGAATTCGTTTACGAGGTTGCATTCTGGGCAAGGGGCCGCCTTGGGCGACGCCTCGGTGGGGGCGACGGCCGAGAGGACGCCGAAGTCACGGAACCACAGGTCCTGAGTGGTGCCGGGATGCTTCGGGTCCAGGATTCCCCGCATCCAGACGCCGGAGGGCGCCACGGGCGAGCCGTACGCCAAGAAGATCTCCGGGACGCCGGACGTGACGGCGACATTGGCGTTCACAAAGATGCGAAGCTGGTCGCCGGGCGCCAGGGGGCGGTCTTCGTAATATTCGACGGGGACCACGAATTTCTTGTACTCGCCGGGCGAAACCTGTACCGCGGGATCATACATTTGGGAGCCATCTCCATCGTACGTGACTCCGTCGCAGTTCACGCACAATCCTGAGAAGACCTTCGTGATCTTGAGGGTGGAAGTCCGGGTCGTTAGGAACAGCGTGATCGTGCTTTGGGGTTTCAGAGTCCCTACGTTCTCCACCGTGTGCGGGGGCCACAAAAGGTACGTCGCGTACGCGGAGTCGTACCCTCTCCACCATGGTACGAACCCGGTGACGTTGCGCCCGCCTGCGCTCACGTTTTTTGCCGGGTCGAGGGGCAGCCGCCTCAACATAGGGGTGGACGCGGTGGGCGGCTCAGCCGACATGCCGTTGTCCGTGAGGTATAACCGTAGGCCAAAGTCGTCGGGGCGATCAAGGTATTCAGGCTTCGCCGCCGCGGGCGGCACTCCCATGGAGGCGAGCGTCATGAGGAGGCACGCAGAAACGACCAGCGGGACAACGCGGGAACTGCCTGGGGCCGCCATGAACGACAAACGCTCCACCCGTCGTGCCGGACGTCGCGCCGGCGTAAGAAGGTCGGCAATGGGCTCGTTGCGCCCGTTTATAAGGCTCAGCCGTCGGCGCTAAGAGGCGCGAAACAGGAGGAGCGTCCGCCCGACGCCGACTAGGTCGCCGGGCTCAAGGGGAACGTCGGCGCCGACGGGAAGGCGCGGCCAGTTGAGGCTCGTGCCGTTTCGTGCGGTCCGCAGGTCGAGGAGGCGGAACCCGTTGGCTCGAGGCACAATCTCGCTGTTCTCTCCGGAGACGAACGGGTCGTACTCAAGTGCGACATGGAGTCCGGACTTGCGCCCGATGATCCATCCCCGGTCGGCCTTCAGCCTATCTCGGGTGAGTGGGAACGCCCGGCCTTCTCCCAGGCCGTGCACTAGCAGGAGTTTGGGCCCGGGTTCGAAGGAGTGCCGAGGCGCATCGGAAAGGGCCTGGGTTGCGTCCGGGTACGCGTCTCCCCTGCCTCGCATCGAGGCGATGGCGCGGAACTCCTCCGTGGCCGCGAAGAGGCGGGACTCGTCGAGAACGTACTCGCGCTGGCTCTTCCGCTCGGCGCGCGGCGAGGCCCTCACCCGGACGAAGCCGGCATCGACGAGTTGATCCAGATGGGCTTGCACGGCTTGGCGGGAGATGGGCCGCTCCGGCCTCGTTCCCGAGCGGGCTCGGCCGGGCAAGAGGCGAATCTCGTCCATCGTCCTGGGAATCCGCAGCTGCGACAACAGCTCAAGCCGCCTCGCATAGGACAGGGCGTTAAGGGTCTTCTCCAAGCGGTCGAAATCAATCATCATGCGCGTCACCGGGGGTAAGCGTGATAGTGGCGGAGCCGACAGGGCAGCCTTGCCGTTTGAAGGTTCGTGGGCGGGTGGATGCACGGCAAACGGGGGAGTGGCCACGAAGCGAGCATCCACCGGCTCCTGGCATGCTATGGAGAATCATAAGCGGGCGCCAGGTCGAAGTTGCGCGGGCAACCGCTTGATTGCGCCGCGAGCCCGCAAAGATCGGCCGAGCCGCTGGAGGCCCGCGGCTACTTGGAGGAGCGCGGTTTCCGGGCCTTGGTGGCGGCCGCCGCGCGGGGACGCTTGCTTGGCTTCGCCGGAATCGGTTCTTCCCGCGGCGCGCCGGTCGAAGGCGTCGGGACGCTCGGCAGGGGCGTTCCACCTTGCGGCGGGGCCGGCGCGTTCGGCAGGACGGCGCCGCGAAGCGGGATCGTGAAGGCGAACGTGGAGCCCTTCCCGTGGCCCTGGCTCTCGGCCCAGATCCTCCCGCCGTGCTTTTCGATAAGGCCTTTGCAGATGAAGAGGCCGAGTCCGGTCCCCTTCTCCTTCATCTGGGAGCGGTCGTGCACCTGGCTGAACGGTTGGAACAGGCGGCCGATCTCTTCGGGGCTGAGGCCGCGGCCCTGGTCGCGCACGCGCACCGTGGCCTGGCTCGCGTCCGACGTCATCTCGACGGCGATGCTGCCGCCCGGCGGACTGAACTTGAGGGCGTTCGTGAGGAAGTTGAACACGACCTGCGTGATTCGCTGTTCGTCGGCGTGCACCGGGACCGTCGAAGGGGGGATCTTGGGTGCCAACGAGAGCCCGCGCTCCTTGGCGGTCTCGTGGAAGGAGTCGACGGCCTTCTGGACGATGCCGGTGAGCTCCGAGTCCTTCGGGTCGATCTTGAGCTGGCCGGCCTCGAGGCGGGCGAGGTCCTTGAGGTCCTCGACGAGGCGCTGCATGTGCGCGACGTTTCGAAGGAGGATCTCCAAGGATTTCTTCTGCTTGTCCGAGGCCTGGGGCATGCTCATCTGGAGGAGCTCGACCTGGAGGCCAATCGGCGTCAGCGGCGAGGCGAGGTCGTGGGCGATCGTGTTGAGGAGGCGCGTCCGGCTCTCCTGGAGCTCCTTGATGCGGTTGAGGGAGTACGCGAGGCCCTCCTCGGCGCGCTTGCGGTCGGTGATGTCGAGCCAGTACCCGACGATCTCGATGGGCTCGCCTTCGGCGGTGCGAAGGAGGTGCATGTCGTCGCGAAGGAGCCGGTAGGTGCCGTCCTTGTGGAGGAACCGGTACTCCTGGACGAGGCTTCCCTTCTCGAAGAGCTTGGGGAACGCCTCGAAGACGCGCGTCTGGTCGTCGGCGTGGAGGTGCGCCGACCAGAAGGTCGGCTCGTCGACGAAGGTGCGGGCGGGGTGCCCGAGCACGTTCTCGGCGTTCTGGCTGACGAAGTTGAGCCCGTAGTCGCCCCCGGGACGCGCCGCGTAGAAGACCATGGGGCCCCGCTCGAGGCCGTACTCGAGCCGTTGGCGAAGGTTCTGGAGCTCGTACTGGGTCCCGCGAAGTTCCGTCACGTCCTCGGCGAGGGACGCGATGGCAAGGAGCTTCTTGTCGTCGCCGAGGATCGGGAACGCTCGCTCGCGGATCCAGACGACGCTCTTGTCGGGGCGCACGACGCGGTATTCGACGTCGTACCCGCCCTCGGCCTGTTTCGGCAGCATGGCCTCCACGCCCGGCCGATCCTCCGGGTGGACGGCGCCGAGCCACGACCCCGGGTTGTTGGTGAGGGACTCGACGGTCTGGCCCCAGAGGGTCTCGTACACGTCGTTCACGAAGAGGAGCTTCTCGCGCTTCGCGTCGACGACCCAGTAGACGCTTTGGATCTGCTCCGCGAGCTTCTCGAGGCGGTTGCGCGCATCCTGAGCCGTCGTCAGGGCGGCCATGTGCTCGGCCATGAGGTCGCGTTGCTTCGTCGTGTCGTGGCTGCGCCAGATCGTTGCGCCCGTGTAGGAGCCGATGAGCTTGAGGACGTCGGGGGTCCGGCCGCCGAAATGGCTCCCGTGACGCGAGAAGAAGCGGAAAACGCCGAGCGTCTTCTGGCCGTGCTTGATGGGGACGACGAGGAGGCTCTTCACGTCGGCGGGCATCGGGGGGCCCTGCTTGGCGCGTGGGTCGCGGATGATGTCGGGGAGGTTCACCGTCTCCCCGGTCTGCATGGCGACGGCCACGAGCCCGCCGGCGGGTTGGCGCAGGCCCTGGTAGGGTTGGGCGTTTCCGGCGCCCAGGCCCTGCTGGATCACGCCGCCGTCGATGAGCTCCAAGGTCGCCCCGTCGCCGTGGGCGACCGCGTGGACGTGGCCGAGGATCGCGGGGAGGAACTCCGCCATGGCGGCGCCCTCGGTGACGCTGCCTGCCGGATGCTCGAGGGCGTACGCGACGAAGTCGAGCTCGGCCTCTCCCATCCGGGCGGCCCCTCCGGGGATTTCGCCGCGCGACTGCAGGTGCCGGATCCCCAGGTAGAGGAAGGCGAGGAGGAAGTAGGCGAGGAAGATCGTGATCCAGTCGAGCGTGACGTGGCCAAAGTCGTAAAGGGTCGCGCCGTCCTCGAAGAGTCCCATGAAGTAGAGGACGACGACGAGGGCGAGCGCGAGCCAGCCGAGGAGCAGGAACTCGATGAGCGCCATCTTGCTCAGGCGGACAGACCGCTTCATCGTGGCTGGGGACGCCAAGGTAGGCCGGCGGATTTCGGGGTCACCGGTTAACCCTTACCATTCAGGGCCGGTCGCCCTCGGGTCGTCGGGCCGGGACTAGGGGGCCTGGCCCGGCGGCTGGGCGGCCTTCTTCCCCCTGAGGAGGAACGTGGCCCCGACAAGGGCCGCGAGGAGGATGGACAAGAGGGCCCAGCGGCCCGCCTCGCCGCGCGGGTCGGCCCCGAACATCTCGAAGAGGCGGCCGATCTGGATCTGCTCCTTGAAGTTGAGGATCGCGAACGTGAAGAGCACGACGATGGCGAGCCGGATGACGGTCCACGACCACGGCGTGACGTGGGCCGCGCGGGCCTGCAGCCGCTCGCGCTCGAGCGTCGACGCGGCCACACCCAATAGGACGCTGATCGCGATCCACCAGGCGCGCGCGTCGCCCTCGAGGTGCCATTCGATCTCGGGATGGAAGAGGGCGCTGAACACGACGGAGCCGAGCATGAGGCTCGGCGTGCTCGTGAGGTCGTGAAGGAGGAAGAAGCCCACGAGGATGCCAAGCGGAAGGATCCGGAAGTAGGCCGGGTCGAGGGTCGTCTCGGTCGTCGAGCCGACCGCGGCGCCGAGGGCGAGGACGACGAGGAACCAACCGAGGTTGGCCCGGGGCCGGGTGCGGTCGCCCCAGAGGAAGACGAGGGCCCCGGCGATGGCTTGGCCGAGAAGCGCCATGAAGAAGTACGTCGTCGTGCGGCCGTCGAACGCGAGGCGGGTCGTCGCGAGCGCGGCGGCGAAGAGGGCCCCGCTCAGGATGTGGATCCGGTACCGTTCGAGGAGCTCGAGGTTCATCGGGTTCGACCTGCCATGCCGAGTCGGCCGAGGGTCATGAGGATGGGTTCGCCGGGCGGCCATTGGGCGGCCACGTCGGCGTAGGGGGCGAGTCCCGCGAGGACGGTGGACTGCTCGGTGTTGAGGAGGACACCGGCCGCGCGTTGGGCGGCGGCGTCGAGGGTCTTCCCCGAGGGTTCGGGGAAGCCGGGGAAGAGGACGTTGCAGCGTCCATGCCGCGCGCGCAGGAACGTGACCGCCTGCGCGAGCGTGGGGTCGTACGCGTTCGCCGTGAGGAGGATGGCGTCCGCCCTCGCGGGCAGGTGCGCGACGCCGGCGTGGACGAGGTCCATGAGCGGGGCGTCCTGGCCGGGCTGGGCGTCGATGATGAGCTGGCGTAGGCGCCGCAGCTGGTTCGCGCCGGGGCTGGGCACGAGGAAGACGCTGTGGAAGCTCAGGAGCACGAGGCCGACGTGGGCGCGGGCCTCGATGAGGGCCTCGACGAGGATCGCGGCGAGCTCGAGGGTGCGTTCGAACGCGTCGGCCTCGCCAACCTCGGCGGTCGTGGCGCGGGTGTCGACGTAGAGGAGGTAGCGGGGGGGCTCCTGGGGTTGGAACTCGTTCGTGATGATGCGGTTCATGCGGGCCGTCGCTTTCCAGTTCACGTTTCCCAGGGGGTCGCCGGGGAGGTATTCCCGTAGGGCGTAGAACTCGTCCCCTGCGCCGGCGCGCAGGCTGCGGCTCATCTCGCTCGTGCGTACTGGCGGGCGTGGGCGGACCTTGACGCCCAGTTGCTTGGCGCCGGCGGGTAGGACGATGACGTGGGTGGCGCCGGGGAGGGTCTCGGAGCGCTCGAAAAGGCCCAGCATGCTGACGCGGCGGACGGTGGCGTCGACGATGTCGTATTCGCCGCGGCGGCGGGGCTTCACCTTGTAGCGGGCGACGGCGACGCCGCGCGCCGACGCCTCGAAGGCCTCGCGGCTTCCCGGCACGACGGCAAGGCCCTCCGGGATGCCGTCGTCGATGACGAGGTTCATGGGAAGCGGGGCGGGCCGGGAGCGGACCTCCACGGTGGCCTCGTCGCCGATGAGGAGGTTGCCGGGCGGGTCGATCTGGCGTCGAAGCGTGATGGGCAGGGGCAGGATCACCTCGAGGAAGGCGACGAGGAGCACGCCCATGAGGGGGATGAGCGCGGCGGACGGGATCCAGGTGCCCTCGAGCAGGGCCACTAGGACGGCGAGGCCGACGAAGACCCCGAGGTGCAGGAGCCGCCTTGTGGCTCGGAACTCCATCAGCGCGCCGCCACCATGGGGACCTTCGGCACCGGCAGTTGGTTGAGGGCGTCCTGGACGACGTCGTCGGCGCTCTGGCCGCGCGCGTTCGCCTCCGGCCGCATGAGGATGCGGTGGGACAGGGCGGAGGTGGCGATCTCCTTGACGTCGTCGGTCGTGACGAAGTCCCGGCCGTGGTAGACGGCGGCGGCCTTCGCGAGGGCCATCATGGCGATGCCGCCCCGGGGGCTCGATCCGACCTGGACGCGGGGGTCGCGGCGCGTGGAATGGACGAGTTGGGCGAGGTAACGCTTGAGGTCGCCATGGAGGTACACCTTGCGGACGATCGATTGGGCGCCCTCGATGAGGGAGGGGCTTGCGACGCGGTTCACCTTGGGCGGCGCCCCGTCCCAGCTCTCGACGCGCTGGAGCACCTCGATCTCCTCTTCCTCGCTCGGGTAGCCCATCGAGACGCGCAGCATGAACCGGTCGAGCTGGGCCTCGGGCAGGATGTAGACGCCCTCGCTCTCGATGGGGTTCTGCGTCGCGTAGACGTGGAACGGCGAGGGGAGCTTGTTGAGGGTGCCTTCGAGGGTGACCTGTTTTTCCTGCATGGCCTCAAGGAGGGCCGCCTGGGTCTTGGGCGGGGCGCGGTTGAGTTCGTCCGCGAGCACGATCTGGGCGAAGACGGCGCCCTTTCGGAGCGTGAACGTCTGCGTCTTCATGTTGTAGATGTAGGTGCCCGTGATGTCGGCGGGAAGGAGGTCCGGCGTGAACTGGATGCGGCTGAACTCGAGCCCGGCGGCCTGGGCGATGGTCTTGACGAGGAGGGTCTTCGCGAGGCCGGGGACGTCCTCGAAGAGGCAGTTGCCGCCGGCCATGAGCCCGTAGACGGCCAGGCGGACGCCTTGGGGCCGGCCGACGATGACCCGTTGGGTGGAATCGACGAGGTCGCGGGCGATCTTGTTCGCGGGCTTCACGTTCACGGATGTCATGCGTTTCGGAACTCCTCTAGGGCTGCTGAGAGCGTGTCCAGGTACAGGTGCCGCCGGCCGTAGCGCGGGTAGGCGACCAGGAAGAACCAGGGATAGAAGAGCGCGTCGGGGCCCGAGTAGCGGCTGCGCCAGTACGTCTGGATGGCGCGGCGGACGCGTCCGCGGAGGAACGCGAGCGCGAGCGGGCTGCGATAGCGCGCCTGGAGTTTCGCGTACGCGTTCTGGGGCTCCGTGTTGGTGCGAAGCGCCTCGGCGCGGATGACGACCTGGAGCGCGCGGAACCAGGGCGCGTCCCCGGGCTGCGGTTCGTGGGTGAAGAGCTTCTTCATGGGGCGCGGTGAGGGGCGCTTGCCAGTAGAGCCACTCGTCGAGGCGTCCTTGCAGGCCCGTCTTGAGGCGTCGTCGGCGTTCGCGGTATCCGACGGGGTCGTGAGCGAGGCGGAACCAGAGGACGGCGCCCGTGAAGACCGCGCCCAGGATGAGAAGGAGGGTGACGACCGGGTCCATCAGGCCGGCCCCCCTGCCTCGCGGGACATCGAGTCGATCTCTTGCGTGAACTTCACGGCGGTGCGTCGTTCCTCGGGCGTGGGCTGGCGGTCGGCGAGCCGCGCCACCTCGTAGGCGAGCACGAACGAGTACATGGCGCGTTCGGGCACCGGGTAGGCTTCGCGCACGCGCGCCGCGTGCTCGAGGGGCGTCTCGTGGGACTTCTTGTCGAGGCCATGGGCGGAGCCCCAGGCGAGGAAGCTGCGGTAGGCGGCGATGATGGCCTCCTTGCTCGTGAGGTCCGGCTGCTTGAGGATGCGCATGAGGCCGGCCCGCTCGGCGGGCGGGATCTCGGGCTGCGGCAGCGCGGCGGCCTGCTTGTCGAGGACCTCCTTGCGCTTCTTGAGGGCCATGTAGAGGATCGCGCCGAGGACGAGCGCGCCGACGATCGCGAGGACCCAGAGGAGGACCGTGGGGTCGAGCGGGATGGGAGGCGCGACGGGCGCGCCGCCGATGCCTCCGAACCCTCCTCCGCCGCCGGGGCCGCCGCCCCCGCCGCCTCCGCCGCCGCCCTGGCCGGGTCGGCCCTGGTTGCCGTTGCCGATGTTGCCGTCGCCGTCGTCGCCCGTGTTCTCGCCTTCGTCGCCGGGGCACATGCTGTTCGAGAGAAGCAGCAGCAGGAACACGAGGAGGCTGAGCGCGAGCGCGATGTAGATCACGATGGCGAAGGGGCTCGAGAAGAACTTCTTCGGTCGATCACGGTAGAACCAGAACCCTCCGCCGGAGAGGACGGCGATGCTGAGAATCCAGAACAGGATGGTCTTGAGCTGCTTCTGGAGGCCGGCCTTCGTCTCCTCGCAGGTCCGCTCGGTGTCGTTCTGCGTCTCCTCCTCGGGCGTGTATTCGCAGTACGGGATCCGGAGGCCTTGCACGTACTCGTGGCCGAAGTAGCTGAAGCCCGCAAGGAGGAGGGCGAGGATGCCGACCACGGCCCAGCCGCTTGCGAACATGTTGAACTTGAAGCGGCGCTGGACGAGGTACCCGATCCCGAAGGCGACGACCGCGACGAGGAGGCTCCACCACCCGGTCGCGGCGAGGACGTCGAGGAAGTTCTGCCGGGCCTGCTGAGCGGCGATGCAGCTAAGGGGCGGGTTGCAGAGGACGCGGATGATGTACCAGGCGAAGCCCGAGAGGATGGCGGGGACGTAGAGGACGACGCCGATGATTCCCCAGCCGGTGAGGAAGAAGTTCCGCCGCATCTTCATCGCGAAAAAGATGCCGGCGGCGATCGTGAGGAGCGTCAGGCTGAGCAGGAGGAGGAAGATGTCGTGGGCGCCGTTACTGGTGTTGACGCAGTCGACGTTCTCGTTGCAGAAGAAGTTGACGAGCCGCCACGCGCCGAGGGCGAGGAGGGAGAAGAAGAAACCGATGATGGCGAGGACGCCCCACACGCTCGTCGCGATCCTGTTCTGGAAACGGTGACGCAGGGCGACCGCGAGCCCGAAGAACGTGACCGTGAGCCCCGCGAGGATGAAGAAGGTCCACTGGAGGATGGGGATGAAGTCCTTGCAGGTCTTGCCGCCGCCCGAGTCGGAACCGCCGGAGTCCTGCTGGGACGGCTGCTGGGGGCCGCGGGGGGCGGGGGGCTCGAGGAAGAAGCTGTTGACGAAGGCGAGGCCAGCGAGGACGACGATGAGGACGAGGATGAGGCCGAAGCCGGCGCGGGCGACGGCCATCGGGCCGGGCCGGTCGCGGGCCACCTCTATCGGCGCCTGGGCCGTTCGCGATGCTGCGGGGCCCACCGGCATGACCGCATGGCTAGGTCGGGGGCGGTGAATAGCCTTTGTGGCGAGAGACGTGAATGAAATCGATATGAGCGCAGCCGGGATACCCGTGGGCGGTCGCCTCCGTGGTACGCATCATCTGCCCCAACTGTTCGCACGCTTTCTCCCCGGCCTCCGCGGGCCCCGCGGCGTGCCCCAAGTGCAACTACGTCATGGCCGGGGCCGTTCCCGTGGCGACGGCGTCGCCGGTCTTCGCTCCGGCGGGGACCGCGGGGGCGCCCCGGTTCTCGGGGACCATGGCGCCTCCCGCGCCCGCGCCGCCGGCCCCAGTCGGCGCGTACGGGGGGCCGAAGACGAGCGGGATGGCCGTGACGTCGATGGTGTTGGGCATCGTCGGGATCGTGCCGTTCTTCATGATCGTGATCCCATCCCTCCTCGCCGTGATCTTCGGCGTCGTCGGGACGGTCCAGACGCGGACGGGGCTCGTGAAGGGCCGGGGCATGGCCATCAGCGGCATCGTGATGGGGGCCGTCGTGCTCATCGGCTGGCTCGTGGTCGTGTTCGTGTTCGCGGACGAGTTCTGAGGCTGCCTACGGCGTGCCTTCGTTGAAGGCGGGGTCGCGGACCGCGGTCGCGCTCATGCTGAACTTCTGCTGCGTCCCATGGTTGGGGACGATGGCCGGACGCAGGTCGGGCGGGATATCGTCGTCGATCGTGAACCTCCACTTCGAGACCGTCTGGTAGAACTGGTCTGTCATCTCGGGCGTTACGGGCAGGGTGAAGGTGAACGCTCCCCCGCCGGCACTCGTTAGGGGGACCGGCTGCCAGGGGCCGGCGGCGGGCGAGTTGGCGGCGTGGTAGACGAGCTTCCAGGGGTAGGGGTTGCCGGCTCCCTGGACGGTCGTGGCGAAGGTGCCTTGGAGTTCTTTGGTCCCGGGTGGGACGAAGACGCCCTTGGCCGGGTCCCAGAAGACCTGGCCGGGGTAGTAGGGGGCTCCGCAGCACAGGAGGTTCGCCACCTTCTCGGTCTTGGGGATGACAGTGACCTGGTCGGCCCCGTTCCAGAAGTTTCGGTGCGTCGGTTCGAGCGGGATGACTCCTTTGTGGATCTTGGCGGTCGCCCGGACGGTCGCGCCGATGTACTCCGGTGGCGCGTGCGGGTTGTAGAGGCTCGCGACGGGCGGTATGCGAACATAGAACGACCAATCCGTGCCCGTCTGGTGCCCCGAGTCCGCCTCGTTGGGGAAGATGGGGATCCGGTAGACCGCCTTCGGTCCCCTCATGACGAAGAGCTGGTCGGCGGTCTTGTTGCCGCTTGTGACGATCCGAAGCTGCAGTTCCTTCGGGGCGGCGCCGGTCGCCTGCCAGTCGAGGGCCACCTCCACCATGGCGGTCCCGGGCAGCACCAGCGTGCCAAGGGGCAGGGGGATCGGGGTCTCGCAGACGGTGCCGGCGCAGGAGCTGTACGCCTGCCACGTGTTCGCCGAGGGCGGAAGGTCGTACGGGTACGAGGTGGGCAGGAACGTGGATTCGAAGAGGGGCTTCACAGTCTCCTCGCCCCAGAGGTCGTGAGAGTGGATCCGCGTCTGGTCTCCTTGGGCGCCGGGCCGCACGAGGGAGACGTTTACCCACGAGCGCGTCCCGACCTCGACGACAATCTGCTGCTCGAACGAGGCGAACTTTTCGGCGTCGACGCGCAAGACAAAGGTCCCAGGCGTCATGTTCTCGAACTCGAAGTGGCCTTGCACGTTCGTCGACTTGAAGAGGCTGGTCCCAAGGAAAGCCACGTGGGCGCCTCGCAGGGGGATGCCGGCGTTGTCGCCGTCGCGGACGTAGCCTTCGACGGCCCCTTTCCCGGCGACCCTAAGGTCGTCGTCGGTTGTCTGGTTCACGCTCGCCGTCGCCGTCGGATGCGCGGTCGCCTCGGCGTCGGCGAGGTTGGAATCGGCGGCGCCGCTTAGGCATCCGCCCAGGGCGGGAGCGAGGAACACGATGGTCAGGAGGAGGGCGGGGCGTCGGCGGAGCCCGACGGGCACCACAAGGAGGCCCGCCGCGAGAAGGATGAATTCTCCGCCGCCGGGCGCCTGGGAGGAGGCGATGAGTTGGCGGCCTTCGAGGTAGAGGGCGCCTTCGAGCGGGTCCGAATCGAAGTAGCGGAGCTCGACGTAGGATTGCTGCGCCCCGGCCGTGCCGACCGTGATCTCCGTGAGTCCGCTCAAACGGTAGACTTTGAGCGTGACCTCGTCCATCGCCTTGACGGTGGCGACCTCGGGGCGGAACTTGAAGTACATGGGGATCCAAGGCTGGGTCACGACGTTGGCGCCGTAGACGTAGGAGTCGCCGCCCGCGAGCACGCCGCCGACCCACAGCTCGACCTGGATGGTCATGGATTCGCGGGACGTGATGGTGGACGCGGCGGTCTGGAAGAAGAGGGCTCCGACGATGGGCTTCGAGAGGTTGAGCCAGAGGTTGTGGCCGAGGGGCGCGGCGAGCTTGAACTCGAGGGGGGCGGGGCGCGTGCCGGAATAGGCGCCAAGGGAGGCCGCGGCGCCGGCCGCGACGTCGGCTCCCGTGTAGGACGTCGCGCTTCCAGCGTCCGCTTTTGGGCTGAGGAAAGGTCCGGCCGAGGCGGATTGGGCTTCGAGGTAGAGAAGCTGCTCGTTCTCGTAATCGCCCAGGTTGAACGGCGTCGTTGTCTGCGCGGCCTGGCCGGCCGGCGCCACGAGGACGGCGGCGGCGAAGAGCGCGAGACAGATGGCTGCATCGGACCGCGCCACGGCGTCGAAGAGGGTCAGCGTCGACCTAAGAATCTTTCGGCAAGCGCCGTGTGGGAAGATTCCGGCAGGAATGCCCCAGACGAGCCTGTCGGGTGGAGACCGAGCGGTCAGGCGCCGAGCGTCGCCTTCGTCACGACGACGTCCTGCGCGGGCACGTCGTCATGGCCGCCCTTGCTCGTCGTCTTCGATTCGCCAATCTTCTTGACGACGTCGAGGCCGGAGACGACCTTGCCGAACACCGCGTAGCCGTCCCGGGGCCCCTTGGGGTCGAGGGCGCGCTGCGCGCCGAGGCAGACGAAGAACTGGCTGGTTCCCGAGTCGGGGTTGCTCGTGCGGGCCATGCTGAGGCTGCCGTCCTCGTGCTTGAGCATGAGCTTGGTCTCGAGGGGGATGGGGGCGCGCGTGGCCTTCTCCTTCATGCCGGGTGTGAAGCCGCCGCCCTGGATGACGAAGCCCTTGATGACGCGGTGGAAGATGGTCCCGTCGAAGTGTTTTTCCTGGACGTATTGGAGGAAGTTCTTGGCGGTCGTGGGGACCTTGTCTTGGTAGATCTCGGCGACGAAGGTTCCCATCGTGGTCTCGAACTTGACTTTCGGGTTGCCCATCCGGTTCACCTGGGGGTTGGGCGCGCCAAGGTGCGTCCGGTTTTCATCCTTTTGGAAGGAGGCGGGGGGCCCACGGTCGGAAGGAAGCCGGGGGCGGGGCCCCAACGGGTTCGCCGCGTGCGAGACGGTCGAAGGCCTGTTCCTGCTCCGCGAGGGTGCGCAGCGCTTCGTCGTATAGGGTCTTGGCGGCCGCGCGAAGGCGGAGGCCGGCGCGCAGGCCTCGCCACGCAAGCAGCAAGAGGAGGAGCGTCAGGCCGAAGTGGAACCGAAGGAGGGCGATGTCGTAGCTCGTCTCGATCGTGCCTCCGGTGGCGTAGTGGTAGCGGTAGGTCTGCGTGATCTCGGTGAAGATCGCCGGCACGAGGAGGGCGGTCCAGACGAGGAGGTTGTCGCGCGCGGCGGCGGCCTGCGCGTGGTCGAGGGTGGGGTCGGTGAGGGCGCGCTGGGCGGCGAGGAGGCCCGCCGGCGCCTCCGACGGCATCGGCCGGGAGCTCGGCAAGACCTGCGCGACCGATCGGCGACGAACGCGGAAGCGTTGCCATTCGAGGACACCCGCCGCCCAGGTGGCGACGAGGAATCCCATGCAGAGGAATCCGGCGGCCCACACGGCCTTGGTCGTGGCGGCCGCGTCGCCAAGGCATTGGTTCCGGTCGTCCGGGTTCGTGCAGTTGGCGAGGATGATGTTCTCTTGGGCGAAGAACCAGACCACGAGCAGGATCCCCACGAGGCAGGCGAATCGGCCGGCCCAGCGGCCGGGGCCGCGTCGCCATCGCCGAAGGGCGCGGAACGCGCGCGCCCCGAGCGCCGGGTGCGCGGGCAGCTCCAGGGGTCGAAGGGTCGGCTCGCCCACGGCTCGGGGGTCGATGCTCGCGGGATTTAGGGTTTCCCGTCAGGGCGTTGGCGCGTGGGCTAGTGTCGGCGCGCCCGGTAGGGGGTGAACGAGCTCGTCTCCTCTGTGGGGGTGGCGAGGACGCGGGGGCCGCCGTGGAACGACCGGGCCTTGCGCATGAGTTCCTCTTCGGCGCGTTCGAGGCGCTGGCCGAGCTCGTGTTCGTAGGAGGTGCGGTACTTGCGGAGGTTCGCGGCGCGCACGGAGCCGAAGATGATGAGGCCGATGCCGAGGAGGCCGCCGGTGATCCAGTTCACGACGATCGGGTACTCTTCGCTGTACGTGGTGAACCAGACCATCTCATCGACGAACACGCCGATGAACAGGAACCAGAAGGCAAGAAGCGGGATGAGCGCGATGGCAAACGACTGCAGGAACACCGCGGCGGCGGACGCGACCCGGCCGGCGCCGTTGGGGTTGTCGGCGGCCTCGGCGATCTGCTTCATGCGCTGGTAGTCGGTCTCGTCGATGTCGCCGCGGATGAACCAGTCCTTCACGCCTTGGAGCTTGTCGCCGGCGCGTGGGGCGGGGGCCCGCTTGAGGGGGTGGCGGAACGTCGTGAACGCGCTCGCCACGGCGAGGGCGAACGCAAGGATCCAGACGTACGAGACGGCCCCCATGACGAACGCGGTGCGGTCGAGGCAGCGGTGGTCGTAGACGTAGCGGTCGAAGAACGACGTGGTCTGTCGTTGGCCGACGATGCAGTTCTGGACCAGGACCTCGTCGACGACGACGGCGGAGAGGATGAAGAGCGGGACGATGAGGATGGCGGCCCATCCGAGCCATCGGCCGGGGCCCCGAAGGTAGCCGCCGAGGCGCGTCGGGGCCGCCGTGTCGATGGGGGAGGCGAGGGGCGGGGCCGGCACGGTCACAATCGGGTTGAGTTCGCCGCTCACGGACCGCGACGAGCGACGGGGTCGCTAATGACGTTTTTGGCGAAACCGCTCTATCGTCGGGGGTCTAGAGGACCTTGAGGCTCCGGTTCACGACGTCGGTGAGGGGTCGGTCGGACTCTCCGGTGGGCGTCCGGCTGATGGCCTCGACGACGCTCATGTTCCAGACGACGACGCCGAAGATGGGATGCTTGGGGTCGAGGTCGGTCCGGGGTTGGCCGGCGACCATGACGAAGTACTGGCTGCCGCCGTCGTGGGGGCGCCCGGAGTTCGCCATGCTTAGGGTTCCGACTTTGGCGTGCGAGTAGAGTTGCCCGCCGTGGGCGCTGCAGTCGGCTGGCCAGGAGTGGCTCACGAAGCCGTCCTTGCAGGGGAACTCGTCGGCGATGTCGTAGCCGGGGTCGCCCGTGCCCCATTGGCTCTTCTTGGAGAGGTCCTTCGAGTACGGGTCGCCATCCTGGATCATGAAGCCTGCGATGACGCGGTGGAAACGGGTGCCGTCGTAGAAGCCGCTCTTTGTGAGGTTAAGGAAGTTGCCGGCGGTGACGGGGGCCTTGCCCATGTAGAGCTCCACGGCGAAGCATCCCATGGTCGTGTTCCAGATGACGACGGGGTTCGTGGGGGTGGAGAGCGGCAGGTTCGAGGCGCTCGGCTTGGTCGCGCACTCGGCGGACGGCGGCGTCGTTTCGCCGTTGCAGCCCGCGAAGGAGCCGGCGACGAGGAGGGCGAGGAGCAGGGGAGCGGCGCGCATGGTCGGGCGCCGAGCGGCGCCTTTTGCTTAACCCTTTCGTCCTTGGGCTAGCGGCGCGTGTAGGGCGAGAAGGCGGGGCCCGCCGTGGGATAGGACGGGGCCGCGCCCCGCTTGCGGCTGTGGCCGGCGCGAAGGAGTTCTTCCTCGAGCCGGGTGATCTCCTTCTCGAAGTCGTTGGCGAGTTGGGCGGCGTCGTTCTTGAGCTGGGACCCGCGGACCATGGCGAGGACCGAGGTGGTGACGACGAAGGCCGTCGCGAGTAGGAGGATCACGGCGAGGAGGAAGACGTCGTCGTCGAACTCGAAGAACATGATGATGTCGGTGGGGACGAGGACGACGAGCGTGAGGATGGCGAACAGTCCGTAGTTCGATAGGAGGCTGCCGACGTGCTGGGCCCGCGCGTCGGGCGTCTCGCCCTTCAAGGCGGGTTCGAGGGTGGTCTTGATGCGTTCGTATTCGGCCTCGGCGATGTCGCCGCGGATGAACCAGTCCTTGAGGCCCTGCAGGCGCGGCTGGTAGCGGAGGGTCGCGAGCTCGACGCGTCGCTTCTTGCCGCCGTTCGCGATCGCCGTCGAGATGCTGAGGACGAAGAGGAGCGCGCAGAAAATGAGGAACG
>JACPAO010000037.1 GCA_016180755.1 Methanobacteriota archaeon | reverse complement strand
GCCAAGGACATCATGCTGGATCTGGACCGGATCCGCAACATCGACATCGCCGCCCACATCGACCACGGCAAGACCACGCTGTCGGACAACCTCATCTCCGGCGCAGGTCTCATGTCGGAGGAGCTCGCGGGCAAGCAGCTCGTCATGGACTTTGACGAGGAAGAGCAGGCGCGCGGCATCACGATCTATTCGGCCGCCGCCTCGATGATCCACCACATCGACGGGCGCGACTACCTGATCAACCTCATCGACACGCCCGGCCACGTCGATTTCGGTGGCGAGGTCACGCGTGCGATGCGCGCCTCCGACGGCTGCGTCACGGTGTGTTGCGCCGTCGAAGGCCCGATGCCGCAGACGGAAACCGTGCTGCGCCAGGCGCTGCGGGAGAAGGTCAAGCCGATCCTGTTCATCAACAAGGTCGACCGGCTCGTCAACGAGCTCAAGCTCACGCCCGAGGCGATGCAGCAGCGGTTCGTCGGAATCATCGCCAAGATCAACGGCCTCATCCAGAAGATGGCGCCCGACGACGCCACCCGCAAATGGTCCGTCAAGGTGGACGACGGCAGCGTCGTGTTCGGCTCCGCCTTCAACAACTGGGCCGTCTCGCTGCCCTACATGAAGAAGGCCGGCGTCACGTTCAAGGACGTTTTCAACCACTGCGAGAAGGGTACCCAGAAGGAGCTGGCGAAGAAGGCGCCCCTCCACAAGGTCCTGCTCGACGCGGTCATCATGCACCACCCTTCGCCGCTGCAGGCCCAGAAGTACCGCATCCCCCACATCTGGCACGGCGACATCAGCACGAAGCAGGGCAAGGCCATGATGGACTGCGACCACTATGGCGACCTGACGTTCATGGTCACCAAGATTGTCGTGGACCCCCACGCGGGGGAGGTCGCGATCGGCCGCCTCTTCTCCGGCACCATCACCGGGGGCATGGACGTCCACGTCCTGGGCCAACCCGGCACGAACAAGATCCAACAGGTCGGCCTCATGGTCGGCGCCGACCGCATCCCGGTCGACAAGGTCCTCGCGGGCAACATCGCGGCCGTGACGGGCCTTCGCACCGCCGTCGCCGGTTCCACCGTCACGACGAACAAGGACATGGACCCCTTCGAGCGCATCGTCCACGTGAGCGACCCCGTCGTCACGGTCGCCGTCGAGGCGAAGCACACGAAGGACCTTCCCAAGCTCGTCGAAGTGCTCCGGCAGATCAGCAAGGCGGACCCGACGATCGTCATCCAGATCAACCAGGAGACCGGCGAGCACCTCATGTCGGGCATGGGCGAACTCCACCTCGAGGTTGTCATGCACCGGATCGCCCGCGACTACAAGCTCGAGATCACGGGGTCCGAACCCATCGTCGTCTACCGCGAGAGCGTCACCGGGAAGGGCCCGGACCGCGGGTTTGAAGGCAAGTCACCGAACAAGCACAACCGGTTTTACTTCGAGGTCGAGCAGCTTCCCCAAGAGATCATCACGGCGCTCCGGAACAACGAGATCCCCGAAGACGTCCGCAAGCACAAGGACGAGGTCGCGAAGAAGTTCCAGGGCTTCGGCTGGAGCAAGGAAGAGGTCAAGGGCGTCACCCACATCAACGGCACCAACGTGATGGTCGACATGACGAAGGGCATCCAGAACCTCTTCGAGACCATGGAACTCGTGAAGGAGGCCTTCGACGAGGTCGTGAACCGCGGCCCCCGCACCCACGAGCCGATCATGGGCCTCAAAGCTATGCTCGTCGATGCAAAACTCCACGACGACGCCGTCCACCGCGGCCCCGCGCAGACCATCCCGGCCGTGCGCAACTCCATCTACGGCGCGATGACGGTCGTCGGCACGACCCTCATGGAGCCCATGCAGAAGGTCGTCGTCACCGTCCCCCAGGAGCGGATGGGCGACGTCACCCGCGAGATGGGCCAACGCCGCGGAACCATCGTCGACATGAAGTCCGAGGGCGACGCCGTCACGATCGAAACGACCGCGCCGGTCGCGGAGATGTTCGGGTTCGCGAGCGCCATCCGCGGCGCCACCGGAGGTCGCGCGCTCTGGTCGACCGAGAACACAGGCTTCCAGCCGCTTCCCCACAGCCTCCTCGACGGCGTGACGCGCAAGATCCGCGAGCGCAAGGGATTGCCGCCGGAACCCTACGACGCGAGCTACTATTCGGGATAGGCCAATACTCCCCTACTTCCGCTTAGACGAGCGCGAGCCATATTGCGACGAACGCGTCGTCGCCGGCTGCCGAGCCTCCTCCTATATTAGGGCCGGCTCGGCTTCGTCGTCCCATGCGCGCCTCGCTCGTTCCGGTGCCGATTCTCGTGGTCTTTTCCCTTCTGGCCGCGCCGGCGGCGTCGTCGCCGCCCGCCGACGCGTTCTGCGTGGTCCTCATCGCGCCTAGCCCCGATTTCTCCAGGATTACCATCTCCGTGGACCAAGAGACCAGCCTGCAGGAGCGCGCTGATCTCTGGCCGTCCGTCGACCTCGACGGAAACGGCGTCGTCTCCGCCGTCGAAAAGGAGGCGTTCCGATGGGCCCAGACCACGCTTCACGCGAACCAATCGGACCTAGGCCCCCACGCAATCGTGCTACGGCCCGATGCGCCCTACACGAAGGCGCCCATCCAGCGACCCGTGTACGCGACGACGTGGCGCCAAGTTGGCCACGTGTTCCACAAGCAGGCGTACCAGCTCCCGGACAAGCTCACGCAGACCTCCGAGCTCGAGACCCAGGAGATACGCGAATTCGGCTTCGAACTCGAAGCCGGCCGCTCCTCCCGAATCATCCTATCAGGAGGCCGAAACGTCACGGCCTACGGCAATCTAAGCGCCGCCCCCTCCTACACGGACCTTCCGAAGCCCGTTATCGAGTACGTGGTCATCCGAGCACCCGAGGACTGGCTTGTGGAACGGGTCGAGGGCCACTCGTACAATGGAAGCTTCGTCGTGGCGCCGGGCAAGCAGGAAATCGATCTTCCTGGGTTCGACACCGAGCGACCCTACAACATCAGTTTCCTCAACCCAGGGCTGGACAAGAAGCTGGGCGACATCGGATCTCCGGGGCCGGGTGTGGCCGCCCTCCTGGTCGGCGTCATTGCCGCGGCCTGGGCGGTGCGATTCGGGCGCACTCGGGCCTAGCCTACCAGCGGAACTCCGCCGTGCCTTGGAATGTGTACGTGTGGGGCGTCCCGACACAGACCCTCACTTCTACGCCATAGGTCCCCGGGGGCCACGTTCCTTGAGGGTGCTGTGACGAGCTGAAGGATGCCCCGAATCCGGAGCCTCCCCATTGCGCCAGAAGGGTCCCGTCCGTGGCAAACACGCGCCATTCGCGTTGGGCCAGGGCGAAGACCGTTCCCTGATGTTCGCCCTTGAAACTGAACTTGCGGATGGTCGCGTCCTGCGGTGCCCGTTTCGGCGCGGTGATGATCCAATCGAACTTGGCCGTCGCATATGGATGGCCCGCGCCGCAGGGCGAGCCCGGAATGCCAAGGGTCAGAGGGCCCGATTTTTCGAAGGTCACGGTCTCTGTCTGCGTTTTGCCTTGTTGGGCCGGTTGAAGATCTTGCGTCGCCACGGGCGCTCGCGTTTCCGCCAACGAGGCCTCCTCCTGGACGCAGCCCGAAACTAGAGCCAGCCCTAATGCGGCCGCGACCGCCCAACGCACAAGGGAGAACGAGGTCGCGACCGCCTCATATGGGTTCTCGCGACCGCGTTGAACGGTGCCTTATCCTACCCGAACATCCGCTCGGGCTCCTCCTCGTCGCCCGTCGGGATCGTCTGGAACGCCTTGAGTTCCTCGAAATGCACAAGCGGCATCACGTAAAGGGTGCGCCACTGGCCCTTCTTGCGGTCGAACGCCGCGAAGACCCGCATGTCCTGGACCGGCCGGAACCCTTTCTCGAAGAAGTCGTTGACCTCCTTGAGGAACGCGGCCTCGTTCTCGTTTCGGACGATGTGCGAGCGCGGGGCCTTCGCCTCCGCGCGGGGCTTCTTGGCTGCCACGCCGCAGGCATCCGGGGCGCGAGCATAAGGCTATCCGGACGGGAGGACGCGGGCTTCGCTAAACGCCGATAGATGAGTCCACTGCTGTAACGTTGGAACGCGCGTTTCCATCCAAAGCCTACTTAAGGAAAGAGCTTTTTCCGCGCAGAATACGGGAAGGTCGAGACGTTGGCTCGACCTCAAAGGGTTCGGGGATTATGGACATTGTAATGTTCACCGAGACCTTCCTTCCCCACGCCAACGGCGTGACGACAAGCCTTCTAAACGCCCGCGAGGGCCTCAAGCGCCGCGGCCACAAGGTGACGATTTATTCGGCCGGACCCCCCCTCCTGGACGCCGCCGACGTCCACTTCTACGGGGGGAAGATCTTCCACCTCTACCCCGACTTCCCCATCGCGTTCTACCCCAGCAAGCGGACCCTCAAGAACAATCGCCGCGTCCGCCGCGAGCACGCCGACCTCGTCCACGTCCACGCGCCCGGACCCATGGGGCTTCGCGGCTACAAGGCCTCGAAGAAGCTCAAGGTCCCCCTCGTCCTCACGCACCACACGGTCCTCGAACCCCTCGTCCGGTACGCGCCCTTCGGCTGGAAGACCCTCTACCGGGCCGGCACCCGGTACCTCAACAAGAAGTTCGTCGCGAAGGCCGCGACCGTCGTCGCGCCGAGCCGCGCGACCGCCAACGACCTCGCCGTGAAGTACCCCGACCACAAGGAGAAGATCCGGATCGTCCCGACCGGGATCGACACCGACCGGTTCAACCCCTACATTGACGGCAGCCGCATCCGCGCGGACTGGGGCCACACGGACGGGGAACGCGTCATCCTCTACCGGGCCCCGCGAACGACGAACTCCAGGAGCACTCCGCCGCCCTCGGCCTCGACGACATCGTCCGTTTCGAAGGACACATCCCCGGCCACAAGCTCCCCCAGACGTACGCTGCGGCGGACGCGTTCGCGTCGGCAAGCGAGGTCGAGACCCAAGGCCTCACGCTCCTCGAGGCGATGGCCGTCGGCAAGCCCGTCGCCGTGACGGCGATGGGGGGCTACCTCGACTTCGTCGAAGAAGGGGAGAACGGCTACCTGTTCCCCGCCCACGACGCGGCCTCCACGGCGGACGCCCTCATGAAGGCCCTCGACGCGCCGAGCTCGATCCGCACGAACGCCCGGCGCACGGCCGAGCGGTACTCGACGCAGGCCTGCGTCCCCATGCTCGAGAGGGTCTACGCCGAGACCGTCCAAGGCTAGGAAGGAGGCCGCGCCCGGTGCGCATCCTCCACCTCAACCCCTTCTTTTTCCCGTACGCCGGCGGCATCGAGCGCCGCATCCTCGAGGTCGGCAAGCGCCACGCCCGGCTCCACGAGGTCCACGTCCTTACGGCCCAGCTCGAGGGCACCGCGGCCGAGGAGGACCTCGAAGGGATCCGCGTCCACCGGCTTCCCTCGAAGTTCTCCCTCGAGAAGCGTTACAACCCGCCCCTTGTCAAGACCCCCCACCTCGAGGAGGCCATCGAGGCGATCGACCCCGACGTCGTCGACTTCCACTTCCGCTGGTCCCCGAGCTACGCTAAGGCGTTCCGCCGAAGCCGGGCCGGCCGCGTCTTCACGTACCACAACACGTTCGGCGAGGGCAGCGGCGCCCTCGGGTTCTTCAGCCGTCTGAACGACCGATGGACGCGCCGCTACATCGCCGAAAGCCACCGCATCGTCGCAATCAGCAAGTTCATCTGGGATGACCTCAAGACGAACGGTTTCCCCGAGGACCGGTTCGCCCTGGTGCCGAACGGCGTCGACGCCGAGGCGCTTCGGGCCCAAGCCCAACCCGTCGACGAACCGTTGGCCGACACGCTTGTCGCCGTCGGCAGGCTCGTTGCCGTGAAGGGCTACGATACCCTCATCCGGGCCCTTCCCCAAATGCCCCCCGAAGTACGCCTCCTGATCTGCGGGGAGGGCCCCGAGAAGGAAACCCTGAAAAGGCTCGCGGCGGAGGTGGGCGTGGCGGACCGCGTCCAGCTTCCAGGCTGGGTCCCCGAGCCGCGAAAACTCGGGATCCTCCAACGGTGCCTGGCCTTCGTCCATCCGGCCCGGTTTGAGGCCTTCGGCCTCGCCCCGCTCGAGGCCATGGCGATGGGCGCGCCGGTCATCGCGACCCGCATCGGGGGCCTCCCCGAGGTGGTCGGCGACGCCGGCATCCTCGTGGACCCGGAGGACCCCAAAGGCATCGCCCACGCCGTCCACCGCATTCGCAGCGACCCCGAGGAACGTCGGCGCTTCGTGGAGGCCGCCGCGCACCAGGCGAAGGCCTATCACTGGAACCCGGTCGCCCTGAAGCTCCTAAGGATCTACGAACAGGCCATCGCCATGCGGAAGCTTTAATCCCCCCAAGTCTTCGAGGCGCAAGAATGCCCAAGCTAGGCCGGCTCAACCGACGCATCCTCACCGTCGAGGCCCTGCTCCTTCTCACGGCCGTCCTCTACTACGAGCTTGGCAACTTCAGCTTCCGCGCGGAGAAGGCCCTCGCCGACGCGAACGCCCTCTGGTTGTGGAACCTCGAGCTGGACTGGGGCCTCTTCGTCGAACCCCACTTCCAACAGTTCTTCGAGGCCCGCCCCTTCTGGATGGGCCTGCTCGTCTTCTTCTACGTCGGACCCCACTTCCTCCTCACCCTCGGCTTCCTCGGGTGGGCATACTGGTACCGGTTCCCTCGCTACACCGAGGTCCGCGACTCCATGCTCGCCTTCACGTTCCTAGCGTTCGGCTTCCAATGGTTCGTCCCCCTGTCCCCGCCCCGTTTCATCCCAGCGGCCGGGCTCCGGGACACACTCGACCACAGCCTCCCCCTCAACGGCAATACGCCCTGGATCTTCCAGTTCACGAACCCCTACGCGGCCCTGCCGAGCGTCCATTTCGGATGGGCGTTCCTCGTCGCCTTCCTCGCGATCCGCCTCACGTCGTCCCCCTGGCGCTGGGCGTGGCTCGCCTACCCCGCCGCGATCGCCGTGAGCATCATGGCGACCGGCAACCACTGGATCCTCGACATCGTCCTCAGCGCCGCCTTCATCCTCGGGACAGAGACCGCGCTCGTCGTGGGTCGGCGGGTCGCGAGGCGCGTGCCTTCGGGCGCCACCCTCGCCGTCCCGACGCCCGCAGGGGTCCCGCTTGACGCCAAGCCGTGAGTTCCACGCCACGGTCGACTCGCTCGCGGGCCTGCCTGCGAAGCCCCGGTCGCTCACGGGCCCGCGCAACTGGCTCAACGGCATGCTCCTCTTCGCCGACTACCTCGCGAGCGTCCCGCCCCGCATGACCCGGCTCACGTCGCCGCTCAGGAAGTACCCCAAGGACTTCGAGAAGGTCCGCTTCCCGAGCGAGGACGGCACGAAGCTCGTCGGATGGCTCGGCCGTTCCCCCCGCCCCGGTCGGCAACCCGGCCTCATCCTCCTTCCCGGCCTCTTCACCAGCAAGGACAACAACCGGATCCGCGCCCGAAGCGTGAAGATCCGCCGCGAATGGGGCTTCCATATCCTCACGCTCGACCTTCGTGGGATCGGCGAATCGGAGCGGCGGTACTCGACGCCGGGGCTCAAGGAGGCCGAGGATATCGAGTCCGCCGTCCGTTGGATGCAGCGGCAGCCCGACGTGGGTCCCGTCCACCTCTATGCGGAGTCGCTTGCCGCGAGCGCGGCCCTCGTCGCCGCGGGCCGTTCCGGCCGTCGAGGCGGGGGCCTCGTCGACGGGCGCGTCCTCTCGGTCTCACCGTTCTCGGACCCGGCCGCGATCATCGAGCGCTTCACCGGCCGTGTCGACTGGTCCAACCGCGAGTTCGCCGGCGTGAAGGCGTTCTTCAAGTTCGTGCTTCGGCTCTCCGGAGCGCCCGAGACCGACTTCGCCGACTACGTGCGCGCCGGCGCGGCCCACTACGGGATCGACCACGCCGGCCTGCTCGAGGCCTCGTCCGCGCTCCGGGAGCTGCCCCACGCGATGTGCGAGACGCTCGTCGTCCACTCCGAGGACGACATGCTCGTGCCCGTTTCGCAGGCGCGCGACCTGCGCGCGGCGGCGGCCTCGAACCCCAACGTGCGCGTCGAGATCCTACCTTGGGGCAACCACTGTCTCTACGAGATGGCCGACCCCGACTGGTACTGGGCGATGCTCGCCCGCTACTTCGGCCCGGAGGCGGTTAGCTCTTTGGGACGCCGGGCGAAGGCAGGGCCGGTAGCAGTGGCAGCGCCCCGCCCTCCTTCGTGAGGGCCGGGCCCGTCGCGAGCGTTCCCGTGAAGCCGCGGGACTCCTCGTGCCGCGCGGACTTCGGGTCCTTCGCGAAGTCGGCGATGCATTTCTCGTGGCACACGTCGACGAGCGCCGCCCAGGGGCGTCCCTCGCCGTCGATCTCGATGTCGATGAAGTCGTACAAGCCTTGGCAACGGCCGCCGCCGCACTGGTTGATGGCGATCGGGTCGGCCGGGTCGTTGACCGTCGTCGTGAGCACGATCGGGTTCTCCGCAAGCGCGTCGGTCATGACGCCGATGTACCCGTTCCACGTCGCGCCCGCCCAGTCCGCCGCGGCCCGGTTCTTGCCGTAGCCGCCGGGGTGGTTGGTGCCGATGTAGGCGAAGGCGACCTTCCCTTCGGCGGTCGCGTGGATCGTGGGCTTGTCCGTCGCGGTGAGGCCCGGCGCGGCGACGTTGCGCTCGGGGGTCCACATCTTGCCGTGGTCCTTGCTCATGGAGAGGCGGGGCAGGCCGTCCTCGCCGATCCAGAACGCGTAGAGGTTGTCCGACGCGTCCGCGGCGATCGCGACCTCGTGGTCCCCGCCGCGCGTTCCGCGGGGGCTGATCCGGTAGACCTTCCACGTGGCGCCGTCGTCCTCGGAGACGCCGACGTGCGGCTGGCCGCATTGCGACTTCGGCAGGAAGACGCGCCCGGCGTTGTCGGTCTTGACGTGGCCGTGCAGGCCCCCGCAGAAGCCGCCGCGCTCGACGTCGACGCCGAGCATGACGGGGACGAGGGGGCCGAACGTGATGCCGCCGTTGTGGCTTGCCGCGCAGCTCGAGTCCCCGATGCGGTTCACGCAGTAGTAGAGCATGCGGTTCTGGTAGGCCGTCGCCGGCGCGAGGCGGGCCTTCCCGGTGATGATTGACTGATGGTCGTGGACGCCGTAGGGGAGCCCGCAGCCCATGGGCTGGGTGAGCCAGGACTTCCCTTCGTCGTCGCTCCAGGAAAGCCAGTTGCACACGAGCGCCTCGAGGTCGCTCGTATAGATGCGCCCCGTCACGGGGTCCGAGATGACGAAGGGGTCGAAGCTCACCGGCGGGTTCGGGTTGCCGGTGGGGAGCCGGGGGCTCACGTCGGTCCAGGTGAGGCCCTTGTCGGCGGTCTTGCGGACGAACGGCTGGGGAAGGCCGTTAGGTCCCTTGAAGTCGAGGGCGCTCATGAACACGGCCCCGCTCTTCGGGTGGACGCCCAGGGTCGGTTCGAAGGAGCTGTAGCCAATGAAGCGCTGGGCGCCAAGAAGCGGCGGGACGTCGAGAAGCAGGCTGGGGTCGACCTGGGTGCCGTCGGGCAGCGTGGCGAAGAACCCCTGGGCGTTCGGCGCCGGCAGGCGCGACTTGCCGCCTTTCGCGATGTTGCCGGCGTCGTTCGTTTGGGCGTTGTTGTCGAGGCAGCCGGCCCCGAGAAGGGTCGAGACCAGTAGGATACTCACAAGCACTTTGGCGTGCATGGGTCCCGAGCCAGCCGGGCCCTACATTTGAAGGTTGTGTCGGCGCGTTGTCGATGCTGTTACCTTAGGCGGTCCTGGGCGGTTCAAAAGGAAATAGAGGTCCCCTCCGGGGGCCCTGTGCGTTTTGGATGCACACATGGCCTCGGAG
>JACPAO010000036.1:5889-10948 GCA_016180755.1 Methanobacteriota archaeon | reverse complement strand
GCGAGGGCGCTCAGGGTGTCGCCCGCGAGCATGGCCGTAGATTCGCCGAACTTCGTGTGGACGGTCGGGACGCCTCGGCGTAGGGGGCTCTTGTCCATGATGTCGTCGTGGATGAGCGTGAAGACGTGCGTCATCTCGATGGCGGCCGCGTAAGGGAGCACCTCGGTGGCGTCGCCCCCGACGGCCTGCGCGGAGAGTAGGCACATGACGGGCCGCAGGCGCTTGCCGCCGGCGTCGAAGAGGTGGCGGACGGCGTCGTAGAGTTCCTTCGGCTCGCGGGCGGGGCCGATGTACTTCTTGAGCTCCTCCGTCACCTGCGAGACGTAGGGTGTGAGGGCGGCCTCGAGGTTGAGGAGCGCGGTGCGGCGGTCGGGCGTGGCAGCCATGTTTAGGCGCGGTCGAACAAGCGGCCGCCTTTTAAGCCTTTGATTTCGGCGGGCGCGGCCTTTCCGGTGGAGCCGCGACTATCGCAGCGTGCGCCGCGGGGGCGCCGGGTCCGTCGGGGGAAGGACGGGCGGCAACGGGTCCGCGTCGCCCGGAAGGGCGGGTCGGGGGCGTGGCTGGAAGACGCGAAGGGGAAGGAAGAGGAGGAACGGGAGGAAGAGCGTAAGGGTGTACTCGTACTCGTTCACCACGAACCCGTCGACGTTGAGGTACGGGTAGACGACCATGAAGAGCGTCGCGAACGTTGCGCCGACGAGCCACGAGCCCCGCTCGAACCGGCTGCCGCGGCCGCGAAGGGCGAGGAAGCCGGCGCCGAACAGGCCGAGGAGCGTGGGTTGGAAGACCAAGTGCCGCAGGATGGCCGGATGGAGGTCGCCGGGCATGATCTCGCCTTGCTCGACGAGGACGATGAGGGCGAGGACGAAGACGTTGAGGACGGGGACCGCGGGGAGCGCCGCAAGGCCTCGTGCGAGGAAGCGGTCGACCCGAGGGTCGGCGGCCAGGGGGCGGCTGATCTGGGCGGCGAGGACAGCGTAGAGCAGGAGCAGCCAGAGGATGACGCCCCACACGTTCGTGTCCGCGGCGGGATCGGGGGGGCCGAACTCGGGCCAGCTCTCGCGCATGAAGTACAATAGGAGCCCCGCGACGCCAAGCACGAGGACCGACCAGAGGACGCGCGTCGACTCTAGGATGCGACGGACGGCGGACGGTGCCACCAAGATTCCTGCCTTTTCCTCTTCTTAGGTTTTGCCGTTAGCGGGTTCGACGAATGGTTGCAGCCGCTGGGCTCACGGGTGCGCTTGCCGGAAGGTCGGGGTCCCGTCCTGGAATCCCACGTCCGGCCCGGGCCAGACGGGTCGTGGGGCGGGAAGGTAGAGCCGGAAGTAGGCCATCGCGAGCATGAGGGTGATGGTGAGCAGGAACGGCACGTAGTACGTGTCGGGGTTCTGCCAGAAAACAATCAAGGGCACGGCCAGGGCCGGTGCCGCGACGACCCACCGGTCGCGCTTGGCCCCGCGGCGGAACACCACGATTAGCGAACCCGCGAGGATCCCAACGAACTGGGGGACGAGGACGATGGCGACGACGCGGAACGCCTCCTCCGCGGTGGCGCGGACCCCAAGCCCCGATGCGCCGGGCACGATGGAGACGACGGCGTTCGCGACGAGAAGGAGCGTTGGAACGGACAGCAAGGCATGGGTCGTGCGGCAGATGCCGTCTTCCCGGCTGCCGAGCCAGGGTCGGCAAAGTTCGATGCCCATGGACAAGGCCGTGGCGACCGCGAGCACGGGGAAGGCGAGGAAGAGGGCGTCAAGGGGGTCCAGGTTGGCGTCCGCCGATAGGCGTCCGTTGAGACGGATCGCGGTCGCGGACGTGACGAAGGCGACGAGGAGCGCAGCGGTGAGCCACGTGAGCCGGTTGGCCTCGAGGCGCTGCCGAAACTCCTGGAGGTTGCGCGGCCACATGGGTTACGTGGACAGGACTTGGGCGGTCTGGTGGAACTGGTCGAGGTTCTGGGCGCCCGTGAGGAAGAACGCGGTGCGCAGCTCCTCGATCATGAAACGCAGCTCTTCGACGGTGGCGGCGGCGCTCTGCGCGGCCTTCGGGAGCACCGCGCCCGCGACGGCCACGGCGTCCGCGCCGAGGGCCAACGCCCGCGCGGCGTCGAGCCCGTTGCGGATGCCGCCGGTCGCGATGACCTGGACCTTGCAGTTCACGGCGCCGACGACCTGCTTGACGCTCTCGGGGGTGGGGATGCCCCAGTCCCAGAACGTCTGGCCCATCCGCGCGTGGAGGGCGTCGTTGGCGGCGGCCGCGCGGTACACCTCGACCGCGCTGAAGCTCGTGCCGCCCCAGCCGCCCACGTCAATGGCCTTCACGCCGGTGCGCGAGAGGGCGCGCGCGACCTCGGAGCTCACGCCGGCCCCGGTCTCCTTGACGAGAATGGGGACGCGGAAGACCTTCGCGAGGGACTCGATCGCCTTGAAGCTGCCGCGGGCGTTCGTGTCCCCCTCGGGCTGGACGGATTCCTGGAGGTAGTTGAGGTGGATCGCAAGCGCGTGCGCATCGACCATCTCGACGCAGGCGCGCGCGTTCTTGAGGGTCTCCTCGGGACCCCACTTCACGAGCTGGGGGATGCCGAGGTTGGCGATGCGGAGCGGGATCTGGTGGTTGCGGACGACGGAGTAGGTCGGCACGAGGTCCTTTTGGACGAGGGCGGCGCGCTGGCTCCCGACGCCCATCCCCAGGCCGAGCTCCTCGGCGGCGCGGGCGAGGTTCTCGTTGATCTTCTGCGCCTCCGGGGCGCCGCCGGTCATGCCGCTGATGATGATGGGCGCCTTGAGGGTCCGGCCGAGGAGGGTCGCCGTGAGGTCGACCTTGCCGCGGTCCACCTCGGGAAGCGCGTTGTGCTGGAGGCGGATGCCGTCCCAGGGGTTCGCGGAGGCCTTCACGTCCTTCTCAAGGTTGATGCGGATGTGGTCGGCCTTCCGTTCCTGGATCGTGGGCATCGACGGCGTGTAGGCGCGTCGAGGTAGTTAAGGGCCGTTGTGGGGGCGATGGGAGCCGGGGGCCTCCGGCGCTTCCGCGCGGACCGCCCGCACCACCCTCACGGGTTCCGCGTAGGCCCGGTAGATGCGCCCCAAGAGTAGGACCGCGGCGAAGAGCAGGAGGAACGCGGTCTCCTCGCTCGAAAGCCAACGGTAGACCTCGCTGACGTCGACCACCCCGGGCGGGGCGGAGGCCTCCGCCTCGACGAACGGCTCCTGGGTCGTCGTGTCGACGAGGATCTCGAAGTCGAAGGCGAGGGTGAAGTCGAGGCCGCGGACGAAGAGGCCGAGAGGGAAGAGAAGGGCGACGCCGCCCTGGAACGAGTCGAGGAGGAGGTGGCTGAAGTAGTAGAACGAGCCGAGCATCCAGCCGGAGCCGCGAAACGTGTGGGCCCAGGCGTGGAGCGCGTGGCGCGTTGTGCCGGCGAACCCAAGCCGGTACTGGCGGAACGCGAACACGCCCCCGGCGACGCCGAGGACGAGCCACCAGATGTTGTGAAAGAGGGCGCGGTGCGTGTTGACGGCCAGAATGCCCTGGTCGTACAGGATCCACCCGAGGTAGTCGATGTCGACGAGGACGCTCACCCAGACCCAGGCCCAGATGTGTCGGAGGCGGAAGTAGTGAAGGCTCGCCGCCATGAGGGGCGGCACAAGGAGATGGATGATGAACGAGGACATCGGCGCCGCGGATGGAGCGGGCGGCGATAAAGCGTGCGGGTCCTACGTGTTGTAGCCGTACCACGCGACGAACTCGAAGCGGGCGGCGACGGCCGTGCCGGCGTCGAGCCAGGCGAGGGCGGTGTAGTTCCCGGAGGCGGCGGGGACCGGGAGGGCGACGGCCCACAGGGGCGGGGCCGAGCCGTGGGTCCGGTTGAGTACGGTGTTGTTGGGGGCGCGGATCTCGAGGCGAAGGCGCGTGCCTTCGCTCCGTGGAAACGTCGCGTTGAGGCTCAGGGCGAGGATGCCGGAGCCCGTGGGCAGGGAGAGGTTCACGGCGGGCGGAAGTTCGCCCACGGGAAGGGCCGGAGAGAGGACGAGGTCGGCGGCGGTGACCCGGTGGCGGTTCACCGAGAAATCGATGAAGGTGTGCGCGGTGGCGCCGCGGTCGTCCGTCACGTAGAGGGCCGCGGTGTAGTCGCCGGTCTCCTCGAGCCGGAGCGTCAGGTTGGCTCCTTCGTGCTCGCGCAGGAAGGAGGGGTCGGTCTGGTGGAAGACCTTCCAGGACCGGCTCCGGATGGTCCCGTCGGGGTCGGAGGAGGCGTCGGCGGACAGGAGGATGTCCTCGCCCACGAATTGGGCGCGGCCCTCGACGCCTTCGGCGTTGGCAAGCCGCAGGCGGGGGACGGGGTACTCGTTGGCCGCCGTGGGGGAGTCCGAGGCGGGTTGCGAGGGGGGCGGGGTGGCGGGCAGCGTCTCGACCCCGAAGCAGCCGGATACAAGGACGAAGACCAACCCTGGGACGGTGATCCTCCACGTCACAAGCGTCGGATTTCAGCGGCCCCAGTATTTAGCTCGCCTCCAAGAAAGATTTAAAGGAACGGCGGGGGTTTGTTCGGATTGGGATGCGCCGTTTGCCCGATGCCTTGAGGGGAACCTGGGGTCCGCCCGGTCCTGAGCGTCAGGTCGGTCCGTCCCAAGGCAGTTGACCTTCGTGGCCCAACCCATCGCCGAGGAGCTCGCAAAGAAGCAGAAAGAGATCAGCGTCGCGGAGTTCTTCGAGAGGAACAAGCAGATCCTCGGGTTCGACTCCCCGACGCGGGCGCTCCTTACCGCCATCAAGGAGGCCGTCGACAACGCGCTCGACGCGTGCGAGGAGGCGGGGATCCTTCCGGACGTGTCGTGCGAGATCAAGCAGGGGCCGAGCGAGAACGAGTACATCATGATCGTCGAGGACAACGGTCCCGGCATCGTGAAGAAGAACCTCGGGAAGGTCTTCGGGTCCCTCCTTTACGGGAGCCGCTTTCACGCAGTGCGGCAGAGTCTCCACCCGGAGGAACGCATCCTGGTGGCTCGCGGGCAATCCGCAGAATGGACGTCCATCGGCCCGATGGTCGACTCCTTCCTTG
>JACPAO010000036.1:0-5881 GCA_016180755.1 Methanobacteriota archaeon | reverse complement strand
ATGGTCGACTCCTTCCTTGCGGAGGGCCAAGAAAGGCGCCGAATCTCCGGCCTCCGGGTTCCCGCGTTCAATGCGGATGGACGCTACGAGATGCGCGACGTGTCGCACGTCATTCGACACCGGCGGGAAGCCCCAGTCGTGGAATTGGTCCTGAGCGACGGGCGCTCGATTCGCGTTACAGACTGCCACAGCGTCTTTTCGCTGGACCCGACGACCGGCCGGCCGGTTGATGTGGCGGCTGGAAATCTCGGGCGGGGGTCGTGGGTCGTGGTGCCCGCACGCCTTCCGCCCGAATGCGCGGCCCCGACCGCGAGGTCGCCGGTGGCCGAACCAACGATGAGCGCGTTCCCCGCCGGCATCCGGACGGCCGGAGGCCTTGCCACCGTCCTCCTTGGCACCCAGGCGCTTCGCCGGGCCGACTTTGGAGACCTGTCGGTGCTTGAGGTTGTTGAAGTCCGGGACCTCGAGGACCAACCGGAATTCGTTTACGACCTCTCGGTGCCAGGTGCGGAGAACTTCGTCGGAGGGACGGCGCCGATCGCGTGCCACAATTCGCGGGGCCAACAAGGCATAGGGATCAGCGCGACCGTCCTCTACGGGCAGCTCACGACGGGAAAGCACGCGGTCGTGACGTCGAAGATCGGCAAGGGGCATCCGGCCGTCAAGGTCGAGCTCGCGATCGACACGAAGAAGAACGAGCCCGAGATCATCAAGACCGAGACCGACTCCTGGACGAAGGAGCACGGCACGCGCGTCGAGGTCGCCCTCACCGGCCGCTACATCAAGGGGAAGCAGTCGCCGTGGGAGTACATGCGGGCGACCGCGATCGTGAACCCGCACGCGCGGTTCACGTTCGTGGAGCCCGACGGGACGACCCACGTCTTCGAGCGCGGGGACGACAAGGTGCCGCCCGCGAGCAAGGAGATCAAGCCGCACCCGCAGGGGACGGAGATGGGGACGATCCTGCGCATGTCGCGCGGGTACCAGGGGTACAAGCTCTCGGCGTTCCTCCAGTCGGAGTTCAGCTCGATGGGCGCGCGAACGGTCGGCGAGGTCCTCAAGGTCGCGGGCCTGAAGGACACCGTGCATCCGAAGGAGCTCACGCGGGACCAGGCGAAGTCGCTCCTTGACGCCTTCGGGAAGGTGAAGATCATGTCGCCGCCGACGGACTGCCTGTCGCCGATCGGCGACGTCCTCGTGAAACGGGGCCTCAAGAAGGAGACGGAGGAGGTGTCGCCGGAGTTCATCGTGTCGACGACGAGGCCGGCGGCCGTCCACGCGGGCCACCCGTTCGTCATCGAGGTGGGCATCGTCTACGGCGGGAACCTTCCCAAGGAGGAGACCGTGAAGGTGCTGCGGTACGGCAACCGTGTGCCTCTCCTCTACCAGCAGGGCGCCTGCGGGCTCACGAAGGCGATCGAGGAGATCGACTGGCGGCGGTACGGCTTCGACCAGCGGGGCGGCCAGGGGCTGCCCGTGGGACCGGCGATCGTGCTCGTGCACATGGCGTCGACGAAGATCCCCTTCACGTCGGAGGCGAAGGAGGCCGTCGCCGAGGTCCCGGAGATCATCAAGGAGACGAAGCTCGCCCTGCAGGAGGCGGCGCGCGGCCTCGCGCGGCACCTCGCGAAGCAGACGAAACGCGCGAAGACGCGCGAGAAGTTCGTGCTCATCGCCAAGGTCCTTCCCAAGATCGCGGAGAAGTCGTCGAAGATGCTCAACCGGAAGCCCCCGAACCTCGACAAGGTGATCTGCGAGATCATGAACGTCGTATGGATCGAGGACAAGGTCGAGTACGAGAAGATGCCCAAGATGAAGGGCGCGGCGACGCCGGGCCCGCCTCCGCCCAAGGGGAAGCGGGAGACGACGCTCATCGACTACCAGTCGAAGGACGTGGCGCCCGCCGCGGCGCCGGTCGCGGCGATCGACCACTTCTTCGCGAAGGCGACGATGGGCGTCACGAACTACACGCTCAAGAAGCAGAAGTTCCGCCTGTACGCGGTCATCCCGTCGCACGCGGTCGTGGCCGACGCGACGCCGAAGCCGCTTCGCACGACGGAGCGGTACATCCTGTGGGAGCTGCCGCAGCTCGGCATCGCGCAGAAGGTGGACGTCGCGTACACGCTCGCCAACATGGAGAAGGGGGACCACGACGAGACCGAGCTCTTCGTCGAGGGCATCAACGACATCTACATCGTCGGCGCCGACCCGTGGCGCGGCGACGAGGGGCTCCTCAAGAAGGAAGAGGACGCGATCGGTTCGGAGGCCTGAGGATCCATGGCGACGAAGAAACCCGACCTCACCGGCGGACGCAGCAAGAAGGCGCTCGAGGCGATCCAGGGCATCGCGGCCGAGGTCTACGCGGACCTCGCGCGCGAGAAGGTGCCCGAGATGGAGGTCCCGAGCCGGACGAAGCAGAACATCGTCTTCGACGAGAAACACCGCGTCTGGAAGTACGGCGCGACGAACACGACGCGAAGCGCACGGACCCTCGACGGCGCGATGATGCTCCTTCGGACGATGTACATGGCGGACTTCATCAAGGAGATGATCGAGACCTCGAAATCGTCCACGCTTCGAGAACTCTACTACATCAGCGAGGGCTGGGACCTCGCGAAGTTCCACAGCCAGGACGAGTCCGACATGCTCGCCGAGGACCTCGAGATCGTGACCAAGCTCCTTCGCGAGGACTTCAAGCTCCGGCCCGAGGAGGATGGCGCTTCGGTCATCGGGGACATCGAGATCGAGGAGATCACGCGCGACGGCAAGCCGCACAAGATCCACTGCCAGGACGACGTCGGGGACTCGGGCTACAACATCCCGTACAACATGGAGAAGGAGAAGATCAAGTTCAAGAAGGTCGACGCGAAGTTCTTGATCGCGATCGAGACGGGCGGTATGTACGCCCGGTTGGTGGAGAACGAGTTCGACACGAAGTACAACTGCGCGCTCGTGCACATCAAGGGCCAGCCGGCCCGTTCGACGCGCCGGTTCATCAAGCGGATCTCGGAGGAGCACGACCTTCCCGTCGTCGTGTTCACCGACGGTGACCCGTGGTCGTTCCGCATCCACGCGTCGATCGCGTACGGCGCCATCAAGACGGCGCACATCTCCGAGTACCTCGCGACGCCCGACGCGCAGTTCCTCGGCGTGACGCCCTCGGATATCCTCAACTACGACCTCCCGCACGACGTGCTCACGGAGCAGGACGTGGGGGCGCTCAAGGCCGAGCTCACGGACCCGCGGTTTGCCGACGAGTTCTGGGAGCAGGAGATCAAGCTCCAGCTCCAGGAGAACAAGAAGGCGGAACAGCAGGCGCTCGCGAAGTACGGCCTCGAGTACGTCACGAGCACGTACTTGCCGAAGAAGCTCACCGAGATGGGCGTCCTGAAGAAGTAGGGGCCGGCGAGAGCCACGGCAGCGTGGATGGCGTCGCGCGGCGGGAGCCGAGGATACTTCGCCATGAGGTCGCGGGCCGCGCGAAGGTGCTCCACGGAAACGGCGGCGATCCGCATGTTCGGAATGGCCAAGAAACTGTCCGCCGCCTCGATGCCCGTGGCCGGTCCGAATTTCTTCCTGACCTTCCATACAACTTCGTCGAAGGTCAAGGTGCTCGTGACGGCGGCCACCTCGCCGTTGGCAACGTCCCGCAAGATGCCGGCGGCCCGTGCCGCCTTCGCGTCGGATTGGAGCACCGGGTAGAGGAAGATGGAGGCGTCGAGGTACAGCGTCGTCATCGGTACCTTTGGTAGAGCTCCTTCTCCCAGTCGATCCGCTTTAAAGTCCGCTTCTTCGGGCCCAGCCGCAGGAAAAACTCCACCGCCTCCCGGCGTTTCGCCGGCTCGATGACGATTTGGCCGCCGGAGACGTGAACGTCGAGTTCATCGCCGGGCCGAAGCCCGAGCTCGTCACGGACCGGTTTGGGAATGACCGTCTGGCCGCGAGGACCCATGCGGGAGTGCAACTTCAGCATTCCTACTCAAGTATGAATTGGTATGATTAAGGTAATAATGCTTCCGGCCGGGCTCCCGCGCGGCGGCGAAGGCGGCCGAGGTGTCGCGCTCCAAGGAACCGCGACGCGCGGAGCAGGCAGGGCAAGCGTGAGGGGACGTGGCCGGAACACCCAGGAGGGAAATTTGCGGCGGGCCCTTGGAGCCTGGGCTTGCCATACGGTACCCGCCCAGATTACAAGGACCTACGGCGGCCCCACGCGACCCCGCAGCCCTACTTCTTCCCGCCCTTTTTCGCGCCGTACAGCTTGACGGCCGCGGGCCGGTTCCGGATGAGGCCCTTGCCGCCGGGCGCGTCCTTCGCCTCTTTCCGGATCTCCTTCATCTTCCGAGCCTTGTCGAGCGCCTCTTCGCGCGCGGGCGTGAGCTCGTACTTGGGCTTCCGGCGCATCCCGAAAAGCCAGCGGAAGAAATTCCCAAGCCAGCGGAACGTACGGGCCACCCCGATTACTTGCCGCCCTTCTTCGCGGGCTTCTTGGCGGGGGCGGCCTTAGGAGCCGGCGCGGGCGCGGCGGCGGCCTTCGGGGCCGGCGCAGGAGCGGCGGCGGGAGCGGTCGCGGACTCGGCGTTCTTCTTGCGCTTGAGCCAGGAGAATAGACCCATGGGAGGAAACCCTCGTCCGCCGCCAAGCGGACGCCCCTATTTATGGAATTGGTTTATCTGGCGCGACGGAATCCCCGCGAACCCCGAGGAACGAAACGTGTCCATCCTCCTTCAAGGCGCGTCCGGCGCGTCCCCCGCGCAACTCCTCCTGTTCTACCTCGTCATCTACGTGATCGTCGTCCCCATCGTCTCCGTCTTCCTGCACCGCGACGCAAAGCGCCGCGGCGCAAGCCCCGGCGTCTGGATCGCCGTGTGGTGCCTCCTCGCCCTTGTGGGCCTCATCGGCTACGCGATCTTCGCCCTCGTCTACCTCACAGCGCGCCCGAAGCAGGTCCTCTACGACACGCAAGGGAACCCCCTCCTGCCCGCCGTCCCGCCGGGCCCCATGGAGGGCGCCCCGCCGCCCTCCGGCTGGCCCCAGCCCGGCGGCTGGACGCCCGCGCCCCCTCCGCCGCCATCGTATGGACCCTCCTCCCCGCCGACGGCCCCCCAGGGCTGGCAACCGGCGCCGCCTCCCGGCTGGCAGCCTGGCCCCTCCCCGGCACCCGCCCAGGGCTTTGGCCCCAAGCCGTCGAAGGTGAAATGCCCCCGCTGCCACACGATCTTCGAATACTACGGCGCCCCCGCGGGCCCCACGCACGTAAAGTGCCCCGCCTGCGGCGAAGAAGGGAACATCTAGCGGTCGCGACAACCCTTTAACCCGACCCCGGCCATCCCCGCAACCCGCATGGGCTACGCGAAGATCCAGCACGAAGCGTTCCGCATCGACGACGTCCTTCGCGAACTCCGAGGACCCCGCGTGGGAGGGGTGACCTTCTACGTCGGGACCGTCCGCGGCTCAAACGAGCACGGCCGCGTCGAGGCCCTCGACTACGACGCCTACCCGGAGATGGCCGAGGCGGAGATCGAGCGGCTCCGGAGCGAGACCGTCGCCCGCTTCGGGCTCGTCGACGCGACCGTCATCCACCGCATCGGACGACTCGAGGCCGGGGAACCCATCCTCCTCGTCGCCCTCGCCGGCTCGCACCGGACGGAGACCTACGAGGCGGTCGCGTTCTTCATGGACCGCCTAAAGACGATCGTTCCCATCTGGAAGAAGGAGATCGCCGAGGGCGGCCCGACCTGGATCCTCGGCGGGGCGCGGGTGCGTCCATGAAGACGGGCGCCCGCATGGTCGACGTCGGCCAGAAGCCCCTCGTCGACCGCGTCGCCGAGGCCCAGGGCCGTCTCCGGCTGCGGGCCGCGACGGTCGACGCGATCCGCGACGG
>JACPAO010000035.1 GCA_016180755.1 Methanobacteriota archaeon | reverse complement strand
GCCGCCACCTTCGTCATCGTGGGGGGCGTAATGATCGCCACGGCCATCATGCTGAACATGATCGTCCTGCTGCGGGGCCACATCAACCCGGCGGGCCGCGGGCCGTAGGAGGCCGACCATTCCGTTCACGTCCCGCGCGACCGAGGGGTCCCCAACGTTGACCGCGCCCCGCTCCGACGCCAGCGTCATCGTCGTCACCTGCAACAGCGAACCGTGGATCGAAGCTTGCCTCTCGTCGGTATTCGCGCAGGCGCCCGCCCCCCGCGAGGTCATCGTCGTCGACCACGAAAGCCGCGACGCGACCGTCGACATCGTCCGCAGGAAGTTCCCCCACGCCACGCTTATCGAGGCCCCAAACCGCGGGTTCGGTGCCGGATGCAATCGGGGCGCCGATGCGGCACGCGGCACGATCCTGGCCTTCCTGAATCCGGACGCGGTCGCGGAGCCCGGATGGCTTGGCGGCCTCGCCGAGTCGCTTCGGGAGCGCGGGACGATCGCGACATCGCAGGTCGTCCTGCTCGACGACCCCGCCCGGATCAACACGCTCGGCCACGGACTCCATTTTACGGGCCTCGGGTTCGTGCTCGGTTATCGTCAAGGGCGCGCAGACCCGACGATGCCCACGGAGGTCCCCGGGTTCTCCGGCGCCGCCTTCGCGATGCGGCGAGAAGACTACATTGGCCTGGGCGGCTTCGACGACACCTTCTTCCTCTATCAGGACGACACCGAGCTCTCGTGGCGGGCGCGCCGCCGGGGATTCCGCATCCTACTCGTGCCCGCCTCCTGCGCTAGGCACCGCTACTCCTTCCGGCTGGACGCGTCGAAGCTCTACCACGTCGAGCGTGGGCGGCGCCTCATCCTTCGAAAACACCTTTCCGCCGGCGACCGCCGCCGCCTGGCGCCCAGCCTCCTCTTCACAAGCATCGCCATGCGCCTTGCCGCCCGGCGGTTCGGGAAGGCAGGCCGCGACGCCGTTTCGCGGGCGATCCGGGAAGCGCGGACCGTACCGCTTCCAGCGGCGCAGGCGGGGGAGGTCCCGTTCCGGGCCTTTGCCGCGCGCCGCCTCCCGTGGGAGGCGTTCGTCGCCTCCCGCACGGCACGCGTGGCCGGCGCGTGCCTCAACTTCGTCTTCCGGCTCAACACGCTATCCTGGCGCCGACCCTGGCGACGCAAGAATGCGGGGGGCCTCTCCTGAAGGCGCTCATCGTGGCCCCGAGGCTGCCGCCGTATCACAGCGGGACCGGCACGGTCGCGGTTCAGAACGCGCGGGGCCTCGCCGAACGGGGCCTCAGCGTCGAGCTTGCCTGCATGCGTGAGGAGGGAACCCAAGGCGGCCGCCTGGACGGGGTCCCCGTGCATCGCCTCCAGGCCGCCTGGCGGGTGGGCAACGCCGGCCGGCTGAAGGGGCTCGAAGCACATCTCGACGTCGACGTCGTTCACCTGCACCTTCCCTTCATCTTCGGCGCCGGCTCCGTGATCCGGGCCGCGCGAAAGCGACGCGTGGCGTTGGTCGCCACGTACCACCAGGACCTCCAGGCCCAAGGCGTTCGCGGCGCCGCCTTCTCCGCGTACCTTCGGTACGCGCTGCCGCGGCAACTTCGCGCGATGGACGCCATCGTCGTCCCGACCCTCGACTACGCCCGCCAAAGCCGCGTCGCCCCCTGGCTCGGCAACGCCGTCGAGGTCCCCCACGGAATCGACACGGAATTCTTTTCGCCCATGGATGGCGAAGACGCTCGGCCGTGGCCGTGGCCCGCGACGCAACCCACGTTCCTCTTCGTCGCCGCCCTCGATCGGGCCCACGACTTCAAAGGCCTCGACACACTCCTCAGGGCCCTCACGCATCCTTCGGCGGGCCGCGCGCGGCTTGTCGTGGTGGGGGACGGGGACCGTCGATCCCAGTTCGAGACGACCGCGCGCCGACTCGGACTAAAGGCGCGCGTCCACTTTGCCGGCGAACTCGACGCGCAGGGCCTTCGCCGTCACTACCGCGCCGCGACCGCGACCATCCTGCCATCGTTGCACGGGGACATCTTCGGCATGGTCCTCGTCGAGTCCATGGCCTGCGGGCGACCGGTCATCGCGACACGACTCCCCGGCGTGCGGGCCGTCGTGCGGCACGACGAGACCGGCATCCTCGTGCCTCCGGGCGACGCGGACGCCCTTTCCCGCGCGATCGTGAAGCTCGTCGACGCCGGCTCCCGCGAGATGGGTTTGCGCGCCCGCGCCGAGGTCGTGGAACGGTTCGATCGGCGCCGCACAGCCGCCCTGCTCGAACACGTGTACGGGGACGCCGTGGAGCGCGGCCGGCGAAGGAGAGGGTCTCGTGGCTGACCCCCTTCCCGCCCGTCCGGTGTGGAGCGATCCCCTTTTTCGCAACGGTCTCTTCCTCGTGCTGGCCACGGCCGCGAACGCCGGGCTCGGCGGGTTGTTCTGGCTCGTGGCGGCGCGACGACTCGACCCCGTCGGGGCGGGCCTGGCGGCCGCCTGGATCGGCGCGACCGGCGTCGTCGCGCTGGTCGGCCTTCTCGGCCTGGGGTCGGCGTTCCTTCGCTTCTTACCGGATCCCCCGCCCAACGCCCGGGCCCGCACTGCGGACGCCGTCTGGCTGTGGACCCTGGGCGCGGTGCTCGTCCTAGGCGCCACGACGATCTTCGTCGGATCGGTCCTCGAACACCCCCTCGCGATGCACGAGCGATCGTCGCAAGCCTGGTTCCTCGCGGCGTGCGTCGGGGTCGCGCTCAGCGCCCAAGCGGAATCGATCCTCGCCGCGTACCGAGGCGGCCACGCCGTTTTCGCGTTGACCGTTGGGACCGGCGTCGCGCGGCTCACGGCCGTCTCGTTCTCGGACTCGTATGCCCAAGTCTTTGCGGCCTGGGCGGCGCCCGTCGTCGCGGCCGGACTCTTCGCCGTCCCCCTCATGCGTCGGTTCCAGCCGGGCTACGTCCCCCTGCGTGGGGCGCCGGCGGCGCTCGGGAAGACGTTCTGGCGTTTCGCGCTCGTGCACCATGCGAGCCTCACCGCCTACGCGGCAAGCGTCCTCGCGATGCCGGCCGTGGTCGTCGCGAACCTCGGCGCGGCGCCCGGCGCCCACTACTTTGTCGCCTTCGCCTTCGCGACGGTCGTGTACATCGGCCCCAACGCGCTCGCCCGGTCCGCCGTCGTCGAGGGAAGCCGCACGCCAGAGCGGCTCCGGAGCATCCTCGCGCGCACGCTCACGGTGAGCCTTCTGCTGGGCGCGGCTGCGGCCGGCGTGGTCGTCGCCTTCGCCCGGCCCATCCTCGGCGTGTTCGGGCCGGCGTACGCGCGGGAAGCGCCGCTCGCACTCCTCGTGCTGGCCGTCGCGACGCCGTTCGTCACGATCCGGGCGGTCGGGGAAGCCTTCCTGTTGGTGCAGCGAAGGATGGCGGACGTGTTCGCGTTGAACGTCGTCGTGGCGGCCGCGTACATGGGCGCCTCGCTCATCGTCCTGCAAAATCCCGCTGGATCGATCGAGCACGTCGCGGCGGCGTGGACCGGGGCCCACCTCGTCGGGGCCCTGCTTCTTGCCTTCCGCCTGCGGCGGGTGCGCCTGGCGCCTTCGGCGCCGGTCGCGTTGGGCGCGTCCGCGGAGCCGGCCGGCTGAGCGCGCACGGTCGCGATAAGCTCAAACGAAACGTCGGGCTGAGGGCCGCCGTGGACGAGGACGGATCCCCGCGCGCACCATCCCCATGGGTCCGCATGCGCGGTCGCCTCACCGCGACAACGTCCGCGCCTTGGGCCCCTTCGCTCGAGACGACGACCCTCGGCGCCGGCACCTTCGTGTTCGGCGCCGGCCTCGTGGGCACGTTCGCGGCGGGCCTTGGAGTGTTCCGATGGGTCGCACCCGCCATCCTGTTGGCCTGGCTCGCCTTGACGTGCTTCGCCGTCGGTTTGACGGTCCGCCGACGCCTCGCGCTCCGGTGGCCGGTTGCCGACTGGGCGGCCGTCGCGGTCGGCGCGTTGTTCGCAGTCTACGCTGGGGCGGCGCACCACTGGTTCACACACGCACGCATGGACATCGGGTTCTACCATGCCGACGCCGTCATCATCGCGACGACCGGCGGCCGCGTCGTCTCGGGTCCTTTCGACGGCTTGCTCCCCGGTTTCGAGCCGGCCGGTGGCGGTTACGCTCTCGCGACCACGTACGGGTATGCGTCCCTCGCGGCGTTGTTCGTGTACGTCGCGGGACCGGCTGGGGCGCCATGGGTTAACGCGCTCCTGAGCTTCCTCACGGTCCTTTGTCTCTACCTCGTGGGGAGGCACGTCTCGTCCCGGATCGGGGGAGCGTTGGCCCTCGGCTTCTTTGTCACCTCGCTGCTTACCGTATGGTTCGCCCGCTGGCTCATGACGGAGAACGCGTCCGTCGCTACGTTTTGGTTCGGCGCCCTCGCGTTCTTGCACCTGCGGCGTCGTCCCTCGGCCTGGGCCTTTGCCGCAATGTTGGTCTGCCTCGCCTACGCGGCCGTCGTGCGCCCCGAAGGCCCCGTCGTCGCTGCTTGGATCCTCCTCGTCGCGCTCGTCGCCTTCCGGCGCTCCGTGCGGCGTCTCGTTCGCCGAATCTCGGCCTCGCGCCGACGCACCGCCCTCGCGGCCGCGTTGGCGGGCCTCGTCCTTCTCGGCATCCCCCTTGTGGTCCTCTCGGTGAGTGACAACTACCGCTCGAGCGGGCTTGAGCTTGCGGCCCGCGTCTTCGCGGGCCGCATCGGCGCCGACTCGTGCGAGGTCCCGGTGGACGGCCCGTCGCCGAACTGGGGTGACTACGCGCTCCGCTTCGAATGGGAATCCCTGATGGCCTACGGGTTCCATTGGTTCGCTCTGGCGGGCATGGTCGGCCTGGCGTTGGGCGTCTCCAAGCGCGCCGAGCTCGGGACCGTCTTCCTCCTCGGCGCCCCGTACCTTCTTTTCGTGCTGCTGCCGCCCGTCACGACGTTCCATCCCTGGTTCATGCGGCGGCTGTGGATCTGGCTCCTGCCCGCCTTGTTCCTCGCCGCGGCCGCGGCGCTCCGCGGCGGGTGCGGTGCTCGCCGTGCTGCTCTTGTTCGCCATCAACCTCGATCCGACGTCGAAAGTGGCCCACGAGCGCGAGGAGGACGGGACCGAGAGGCTGTTGCCGTCCCTGGCGGCCGCCTTGCCCCCTGGCGCAACGCTCGTTTTGGACGAGGACGTCGTGGGGTATGCGACCCGGCTTCGGCTCGAGTACGGCCACGACGCGATCGCCTGGGGGGACCGGACCATGGCCGTGATGGCCAACATCTCGCGTCCCGGGCACGGCGTCCGGGCGATCCTGCGTCTTGGGTGGCTGGACGTTCCGTTCTTGGAGCCAGCCACGGGCCTCCGCGTCCGCGAGGAAAGGTTCACCGTTAACCAAGTTGTGCTTGAGCGTCACTCACTTGGGAATTACATCACGAACCCCCCGTTTCCGCGAGGGTACGACCCGTTCGCGGAGTACCTCGCGAACTCCGTCCCACCCCAGCGGATGCTTAGGCAGCAGGTACCCATGAGCCTCCTCCTGTTCGAGCAGGACGCCGTTTTCCAGAAGAACCTCGCCTTCGACAACGAGACGTGGGAATTGACCCCCGACGGCCTCAGGGCATTGGATGGCGACGGCGCGCTGACGATCGCCCGGGACCGGTTCAACCAGGACTTCCTCGCGAACAAGACGACCGCCGTGTACCTCCTTGTCGCTGCCGGGAGCCAGGTTCCGGGCCGGATCTCGGCCCTGAGCGCGTTCCAGGAGGTCCAGCTCACCCCTTATCGGGTCGAGCCGCAACCCTGGGGGAGCGCGGTCGTGTCTTACAAGCTCCCCCGGCCGATGGACGTGGACGCCCTTTTCGTGCCCAACGGCACGGTCCTGCGTGGAGCCTATTTTGGCCTCCTTTGACCCCAACACGGTGGCCCGAGAGTGGACATCGCACGCTGTCGGCTGCCGACGAAACATCCACCGGCTAGGATGGTATTTTTTTTGTAAATCCCTCCTGTTACGATGTGTGCGAAGGCCCCAACACGCCAGAAAGCAAGGGTTATGAATGGGGACCAATTACACGCAGTTCGTCGGCTAAGGCAGGTGCCGAAAGGTTGCCTGCTCCGGCTTCGGCGCGGTGCGCCGGAATCGGGCCCGGCATGGAGCGAGGGATATGACGGCGTACGACGTACGCCGCGCCATTTCTCGGGCCATGGTGGGCTGGCTCAACATCAAAGAAGGAGGGAAACACGAATGAACACAACGCGAAGGATCACGACAACCGGGCTTACGGGCCTCGCTGCTGTGGCCATGATCGCTGTGCTTTTCGCCGGTCCGGCGAGCGCGCAGACAGCTGGCTTCGGTACGCAGGTCAAGTTCGGGGAATCTGACTTCATCCCGACCATCGACGCCGTGGTGGCGCTCGCCGCCAGCGGCGGCACGGGCGGGACAGTACTGTACGTCGACTTTGGTCTCAGCGGCGACCCGCGGGACGACACGGTGTACCTCAACACGGGCACCATCGGCACGGCCTCCGTCACGAAGGACGACATTCGGCTGACAAAGGGCCCGGCCAGCCAGGCCGCCGGCTCGGTCGTCACGCAAAACGACCAGACGGAGACCAACGCCGCCGTAGGCTCGGCCGCGACGGCCGTGGGCTTCCGGTACGCCGACGTCAACCAGAACAGCCGCTACGACGAGAACGACTACGTCTACCTCACGGCCGGCGCTGACGCCAACGAGATCCGTGCGACGACAGGCTCCACCCAGTGGACGATCCGTCTGACCACGACCCCTGGCGGCGCCCCGGGCACGTTCGTGTTCGCGGCAGAGAAGGACCTCGTGGACTACCCCGGAACCGCCGGCACGGGCTCCATCACGGCCAACTTCGCGCTCTTCAACAAGGACCGGAGCGACCCCGGCGTCTCGACCGTCGAAGCCTTCACGGACGGCGACCGCCTCTACATCGCCCGCGGCTCGCCCTCGGCCGGCCAGACCAGCACGATCCCCCTGTACAGCATCCGCCTCGCGGGTGACACCGGCCAGTTCGGCACCCAGGTCAAGTACGGCGAATCGGACTTCATCGTCAAGAAGGACGGCGTCTCCCAGGGCACGACCTCCACGGTCGCGGTCATCGGCGTCGACTTCGGCGGCGGCGGCACGGTCGACCAGTTCGCGTTCTACGCGGACCAGACGGCCACCACCGGCTCCCAGACGGTTGCGAAGAACGACATCCGCCTGACCAAGGGTCCGGCCGCACAAGCCCCCGGCACCCTGGTTCTGACCACCGAAACGCAGGAGAGCGGCGCGGCCGGAACGGCCACGGCGGCGTCCTGCTGGTTCGCGGACCTTGACACCAACGGCGTCTACAACCCCGGGGACTACGTGTACCTCTCGAGCGCGACCTCTGGTACGATGGTCGCGACGACGAGTCTCACGGCGTTCACGATCCGGTTGACGATGGCCGACACGTTCCAGCCGGGCACCCTCGTGAAGACGACGGACGCGGACTTCACGACCTGGAAGTCCTCCGCTACGGACCCCACCGAGACGGGCGGCTTCGCTGACTGTGGATGGGTCCTCTTCAACCGGGACCTCAGCACCGGCGGCACCGCCACGGACCTCGGGGCGTTCACGCCTGGCGACCGCATCTACTTCGAGGGTTCGACGGCCGGCATTACGACCACCACGAACGGCGGTCTCATCGCGCTCGGCTCCGTCCGCATCTACGCCGACACCGGGCAATTCGGCTCGGTCGCTGGCCTCGGCGCGTCGGACTTCATCCCGACGATGAAGCTCCCCGCCGGCAGCGACTTCGAAATGATCCGGTACGACGGCGGCACCACGGACAGCATCACCGACGACACATTCGTCGTGGACGTTGACAGTGGAGCCTGCAGCTCGACGACCTGCATCGAGAAGGATGACATCGTCCTCGCGACGGAAGGGTTCGGCGGCAAGAAGGTCGGCGACCTCATCAAGACGGACGACGTCACCTTGATCGGCAAGGGCGCGGAAGTCACGGGCGAGCAGTTCGTGTACGCTGACGTGAACCACAACGGCCGGTACGACGGCGGCGACTGGGTCTACCTCAGCAACTCCGCGAGCGCCATCGTGGCCACGACGAACACGGCCGGCACGTACTCGCTCCGCCTCACCGACACCGAGAACGGCAAGTACAAGGCCGGCTCGATGGTGAAGTCGGGCGACTCGGACCTCATCGCGTGGGGCTCCAGCGTCGCGCAGGTCGTAGCGGCCGGCGGCGCCAACGTGTTCTCCTACTTCGACGCGGACCTACGGCCCCGGTCACGACGACCCCGGGCGGCACGACGACCTCGCCGGGTGCGACGACGACCTCGCCGGGTGCGACGACGACCTCGCCGGGTGCGACGACGACCTCGCCGGGTGCGACGACGACCTCGCCGGGTGCGACGGGCACGACCGGCGCCAGTGAGCCGGAGACGCCCGGCCTCGGCGTTGTGGCCCTCGTCGCGACGATCGGCCTCGTCGCTGTAGGCCTGCGCGCGCGCCGCCACAACTAGGCGGTCTCTCTACCACCGGGGGCGGAAACGCCCCCGGTCCCTCTCCTTCCCTCTCTTTCCCTTCCCTGCCGATACCTTCTACGTCGTTTCCCGTCAGTGGGGCCCATGGCGTGTTTTCCCCAAGGCGTCACGAGCGAACCTTAAACTAGGCGAGCCGCCAAGGCTTGCGTGCGGGGTCCGCGGGACCTCGCCTTGCACCGAAACGGAGAGGGACGATCGGAACAGCTACTTTCGATTCGTTTAATAGGCCCGTCCGGGTTCAAAAAAAAGGGAGGAGTAAGTTTTGACAGCGCGACAAGATTGGGTACGATTCGTCGGTGTCGGCATCGCCGTGGCCTTGGTGGCCGCCGCGCTCCCACTCTCGACGCACGCAGCGACGAGCTTCGGGGCGTTTGGAACCAAGGTGGCCAAGGGCGACAAGGACTACGCGGTCACGTATTCATCGCTGTCCTCGCTTAGCATCACCCAGCCCGTCGTGTGCCGCGTCAACGCTGGCAGCACCGGGATCCTCGACGACTACTACTACCTCGCCTTCGCGTCGAGCTGCACAAGCGTGGCCGTGGGCGACGTTCGACTGACGGCGACCGGCGGAGGGTCCGCCGGGACGGTCGTCGCGACCGCATCCAGCGACCGCGACGGCGCCTACAACGCGCAACTAGGTGCAAGCACCTTCGTCGCGGGCGTGGGCTACATGGAGGCCGACGGGCTCCCCGGGTACTCCGCCAACGACTTCCTCTACTTCAGCGCCGACTCGACGCTCGACGTCACGAACGCCGACATCCGGTTGTCCACGTCGAGCGCGAACAGCGTCTCCACGACCGCGGGAACGATCGTGACCAGCTCCGCCCAAACGGAGATTACAGAAGCGACGGACGCCGACGGGACGTTCCCGGAGTCCGTGACCCTTCTCGGGGTCGGGACCTTCACCCTTTTCGTCTTTGACGCGAACGGGGACGCGACGTGGACCAAGGAATCCGACTACCTTTACCTCTCGTCCTCGTCCACGACCAAACATCCTCTGATCGGCGACCTTCACATGAGCACGGCCGGGTCGCAAACCTATGGTGGAAAGGTCGCGTCCGGTTCCACGGACTACATGATCCAGCTTACCGACGTCTCGTCGGGGGCCACGATCGCCACGACGGACGAGGTCGCGTCGCCCACGGCGAGCCGGCACCTTTTCATCCACTTCGCCGACAGCGACTCCACCAACAACCACATCCTGCACAACGACGTTGTCCTGAAATCCGACGGGACCTTCGGGTCGCGCGTCACGACGGTGGCCGGTGGACAACGCGAGGTCATCAGCAGCGGAACGCCGCCGGCCTTCACGACCCACGTGTTCTTCCTCGACATCGACTCGAACGGAAAATACACGCCGTCCTCGGACCCCGTCTATGTGAACCGGCCTTCCACCCACGCGGGCGGCTCCAGCGACACGGTGGCCCTGACGATCAACGACCTCCGCCTGACGAGCATCAGCGTCGGCGGGACAACGTACAACCCGGGAAGCGTGGTCGCGACGGGCGACAAGGACCTGGACTCGTACGGAAGCCTCTCCGCGAACAACGGGTTGACGGGGAAATGGTTCCTCATGCTCCACAACAAGGACCTCTCCCATTTCATCGACCTCACGTCGGTCACGAACGGGCGCACGCTTGGCGGCGACAGCACCTGGAACTCGGCCGTCGACGGCGCGTACGTTGCAGCCGGCAGCGCTGTCGCCGACGGGGACACCCGCCTCAAGCCCTCGCCGAAGTGGGGCACGACGAAACTCGAGTGCGACGGGACCGCACCGGACCACTCGGACTGCGCCGCGACGCTCACGGCGGACTCGGCGCTCAAGACGACCACGAGCGGTGGCACGTTTACGGCCGGCACGACCAACGCGTACCGCGATGTCGACAGCAGCGGGACGGTC
>JACPAO010000073.1 GCA_016180755.1 Methanobacteriota archaeon | reverse complement strand
CCCCTTCTTGGAGCGCGACATCCCTCGGACCGAACTCTACGCGGCCGACGAGATGTTCTTCTGCGGCACCGGCGTGGAGATCGAACCCATCGTCTCCGTCGACGGCCGCAAGGTCGGCGACGGGAAACCGGGGCCCATCACCAAGAAAATCCGCGCGGCGTTCGTCGCCTCGATCCGCGGGTCGACCCCGAAGTACCGGCCCCGCCTGACCCCGGTCTACCCCGTCAAGAAGACGGTCCTGACCCGGTAGCCGCGCCCGGCCCCAGGCCCCCCCTTTATCGGGTTGCGGGAAAAACCGGATATACCCCTCCGCCGGGAGGACGGGTTGCCCGGAGCGAACCGGGCGGTGTCGCCGAATGGCTCGGAACCGAAGGTTTGGACGTGACGAAGCGGGCATCGCGCCGGTCATCGCGACGGTCCTCGCCGTTGCCATCACGATCGCCCTTGCCATCACGGTGTGGCTGATCATCGACAAGATTGACAAGAGCGGTTCGAAGCCCCCCGCCTACTTCGGCGTAAAGCCTTGGGAGACCGATGACCGGCTCGAGATCATCTCGGTCGGCGCCGACGCCGACTGGGCCCGCGTCGAGATGAGCGGCGACCAAGCCTTCCGATACAGCCTCAACGACGCGGCCGGCGTCGACGTGCCCGCGGCCACGTTCGTGAGCCTTTCCTCCGTTAGCGTCCCGATGAGCGGCGGCGACAAAATCGAGCTGTGCGCCCAGTCCGGGACGCTCGCCGACTTCCGCGTCGAGCTGCGGGACTCGATCTCCGGCAACGCCATCGGCAAGTGGCGGTTCCAGAACGTCATGACGGGCAACTGTCCGTAGGGCGGCCGCGCCCGCCGCGTCGGCGCCCTCTAGTCGCCGCCTGGATGGTCCGTGAGGAGGTTCTCGCGCCATGTCCGCCAGGCGGACTCGCAGCCCTTGCTTAGGCGCAGGTGGTCGTAGTAGGCCTCGCCGGCATCGTGGACCCGGCTCCCGCAGAACATGCAATACGTCGCGCTCCCTTGTGGGGCTGCCGCCGGGGCGTACGGGGCTGGGGTCTGCAGGTCTGGCACGCGGACGCGTCATGGGACCGGCAAGTAAAGAACGTTCTGCCACGTTCATCGCACCGGCCCTAGGGCGAGCCTGAAACGAGGGGGTTTGGGGTCTTGGGATATTCGGGCGGCACGTGGCGACGACTCAAGATCGCCGCGGAAGTGCGGGCCGGGCACGGCATCCCCAAAGTGCTTCCGCGGGACGAGCTCCTTCGGCTCCTCGGCCTCATCCTCGGCATCGGGGCCGGCCGCGCCGAGGAGGTCCTGGGCGACGAGAACGCGCAACTTCGCGAGGGCGTCTCCGCCTGGAACTCCGACCGGGCCGGCGACCTCGAGGCGCTTCGGGCGCACATCGCCGCGGCGGCGGCTCGCATCGATGTCCGAGGCTTCCTCTAGCCTTCGGCCCTTGCGGTCCTCTCCCGTGCGGAGCGTCGGGCCGCAAACCGGACGCCATGGAGGAGGATCGGCGCGCCCAGCGTCGTCACGACGACGAGCACGCTGGCGATGAGCTGAAGCCGTTCCACTTGCGCAAGGTCGCCCGCGTATTGCGCGATGACGAGCGAGACCTCGCCGCGTGGGACCATGAGGGTGGCGCAAGCCATCGCGGGAACGACAGGCACACGAAGCACGCGCAGGCCCAGGAACCCTCCGACGAGCTTCGCCAGGATGCCAACGACGAGGGCGGAGGCCACCAAGGCCCCGAGCGCCGGCAACGCGAACGGGTTGAGCAGCATGCCGATCGCGGTGAAGAAGACCGCCGAGAAGATCTCGGTCACGGGCCGGATGAACTCCTGAATCCGGTCGCCGAACCGAGAACTCGCAATGATGCTTCCGGCCCAGAACGCCCCGAAGATGGGCGGCAGCCCGATGACGGTGAAGAGGAAGCTCACGAGGAAGGCCAACGAGATGGCGGGAAGCGTCGGGTGTTGGCCCGAGAAGCGTTCAAAGAGCGTCAACGCCCGAGGAAGGGCGCCGATGGCGAGGAGGACGACGAGGCTGCCAAGGAGTAGGAGGAGCGCCAGGCCGAAGGCGACGCCCGAGACGGTGGCAGCGTCGCCCAAGCCCACGAAGGCGAGCACGATCGTCGCGATGAAGAGGCTCGTGACGTCGTCGATGACCACGGCCGCGATTGTGGCGTCGACCCCGCTCATCGCGAGCATGCGCTGGTCGTGCGCGAGGCGAATGGCGATGACCGAACTCGTCGGAGTGAGAAGGAGGCCGATGAACAGCGCGAGGTCCTGTGGGGCGCCGAAGGCCATCGCCACGGCGAAGCCCGCAAGGAACGACGTGATGCCCGCGAACACCGCCAGAATGAACGCGCCGGCCCCGACGGTCCGGAACCGCCGGACGTCGAACGTCAGCCCGATCGAGAACATGAGGAAGATTCCGCCCAGGAACGCGAGGTCTGAGATGCTTTCGGGGTTGAGGCCAATCTGGACGGCCTGCGGGTTCACGCTCGGGCCGATGAGGACGCCGGCTGCCAGCATCCCGACGACGCGGGGCAGCCGCATGGCCTGGAACGCGAGGCTTCCGAGCTCGGCCGCGATGAGGACGACGGCGAACGTGATCAGAAGGTCAAGTTCCGGCGCCCCCACGGGTCGAGCTATCGTGCCCTAACTTATGAAATGCGGGGAACGCGAACGGCCACGGCCGGGGCGCCTGCATGGGGCAGGACAAAGGGTTAAGGGCCCACAGGGGATGGTGCGCGCAATGCGGGTCGAAGAGGCCGTCCTGCCCGGCCTGGGCAAGCGGGTGACCTTCCGAGGCCTCCGCGACGGGAACTCCATCGCCATCGTGATTCTGGACGACGGCCGAAAGGAGATCTACCTCAACCCCGACAAGCTAGACCCAATCGTGTTCAAGTTGGACGCGGAAGAGGCCCGGATCGTCGGACAGGCCATCGTGACCGAGTGGCGGCCCAAGACCATCATCGACTACATCTCTCGGTCCTTCCAGGGCGGCATGGCCATGGACCAGTTCACGATCACGCACGAGAGCCCCATCGCCGGCATGACCGTCATGGACACGAACCTTCGGTCCGCCACAGGGGCGTCGATCATCGCCCTTGTCAAGGCCGGCAAGACGCTCTACAACCCGAACCCGACGACCGTGATCGGTCCCGGCGACGTCGTTGTCCTTATCGGCGACGAGGACCAGCTCCAGCGCGCCCGCAGGATCATCGTCGGCGAGACCCAGAAGGCCTGATCAGGAGACGACGGTGCCGGTGCCCCGGTGGAAGGCCCGGTTACATTCGAAGCAGACCCAGAAATCGCGTCCCGCGCGGCGCGGGTAGAACTTCGCGCGGACCTCGCTCTCGGGCGCGTCGTCCGCGACCTTGGTGTGGCACTTGGGGCATTCCATGGCGGGTCCGGTCCCGGCCGAGTCCCCGTTTCGTAATAAACGCTGCGGTCCGCGGGGCTTCATTCCTTCGCCGAGGTCTGTCGGCCGCCCTGCGTGCGCGCAACACGCCGAAGGCGTTTCTCCTCGTAGAAGACCGTGATGGCCGTCCCCACGACCGTGAGGAGGATGATGAGAAGGGCCGCGTTGAAGAAGATCGGCTCGTACGGACGCAGGAGTTCGAAGTAGGGTCCTGCCCCCCGGATGTATTCGGGCAGCGTGAACGGAAACGTGGCGAGGACGGCCGTGCCGAGCCCGCGGGAATAGATGGCCCACAGCGAAATGTGGTCGGGGTTCCCGCGCGAGCTCACGTAGCGTACGACGAGGTAGCGGAACGCGACGATGGCCGCGAGCATGAGGCCGCACCCGACGAGGAAGAGCGTGGCCGTGCCGTTCGCCTGGCTAAGCGGCCAAAATTCGGAGCGCACGTTCCACACGACGCGTTCCCCCTGGGCGTCGCGGCCGGTCGAGAAGATGATGCCCAGGAATACGAAGAAGAAGCTCCGGATGAAGAACGTGATCTCGTCGTGGAAGGAGTGCACCTTCTCCCCCTCCTGCAGGATGCGCACCTGCTTGCCTGCGAGCTTCAGGATCGAGTTCCGGTTGCCGATGACGAGCCCGAACACAAGGGCCGCAATCGCCCCGCTTCCGCCGGCGAACGAGTTGAGGCTGTAGACGAGAAGGAGCGTGGCGAGCGTGACCATGTAGGTGTAGGGGTAGTTCTCGAGCCTGAGGAGGACCCAGATCCAGATGAGGCCGCCCACCAGCCCGAACATCACGCTCACGCTCGCGACGCGGGCGATAGATTCGGCGAAGAGCGCGACACTCGGATGCCCGCCCGCCTTCGCGATCTCCAGGAGCCCCACCAAGATGGGGATGGAGATGACGTCGTAGATGGCCATCTCAATGAAGTAGACGGATCTAGTCGCGGGCGGGATGTTGATCTCGCGCACGAGGAGCGCGCTCACCGTCTGGCCCACGTTGCTGAGTGCGACGCCCAGGATCACGCTAAGAAGCGGCGGCAGGCCCCAAACGTAGACGGCAACGAGCGAGATCCCGACGACCGTCAACGTCATGGTCGGGAGCGTGTGGATGAAGGCGGGACGGAACCCCTTCGCGACGTGCTCCAGGTCGAGCTTCAGGCCCGAGTCGAACAGGATGACGATGAGGGCGAGTTGCGAGAAGAACGGCGCGATGGCCCGGAAGGTCTCCTCGTTGAAGGCGTCCGCCAGGAACTCGCTGTGCAGGCCGCCGATCCTCTCGCGGTTGAGCGGGCCCAAGATGAGGCCGATCGATAGGAGAAGGGGAACGTCGGGGAGCCTCGTCGTCTGGAAAATGCGGCTCGTGATGAAGCCCACGAGAATCACGAGGGCGACAAAGAAGAAGGTGACCGAGACCGACGTCGCCATTCGTCCGGGTCCCAATGGAGCCGCGCTTTATAGGCTTCCCGCGGGGGGCGAAGGGGATGGGTCGTTGATGTTGAGGCCCGGCCGGGGCTCGAGGGGGACCTGTTTCGCGTCCTCGAGCAGGTCGTCGAGCCTGCGCGCCTTTCCGAGCCGTTCCTCGAGGCGGGAGCGCGGCATGCAGAAGACGTCGTTGAGCCGGTCCGCCCCAACCGTCGCGACGGCCGGGCCCTTGCTGGAACGCGCACCGTCGACGAGCCGCTGGACGTCCTCGGCCGTCAGGGCCGGCGCGTCGCAGGGCAGGACCAGGATCCAATCGTCGCGGATCTGCTCGAGGGCGTCCTTGAGGGCGACGACGGGTCCGGCCTGGAACTTGATGTCGACGCGGATCCGCGCCTCGGGGACGATCTCGTGGTATCGGGTGATGGGCACGTCGGACCGTCCGAGCACCAACAGGTCCTGGCAGCTTCCCAGGGCCGCCTCGGCCACTCGTCGGAGAAACGTTTTCCCCTCCCAGGTGGCAAACGCCTTGTCGGACCCGTAGCGGCGCGCGGCGCCGCCCGCGAGGATCACGCCTTGGATGCGTCGCGGCGCACGGCCACCCCCTTGAGGGAATTCAGCATGATCTCCACTGCGATGAGAGCGTCTTTTCGCGAGCGCGCGGCGGCCGCTACGACCACCATCGGCCTCCCCGCCGGGATCCGACCGGTGCCGTGCAGAATCCTTCCCGAGAGCGCGCCCTGGGACCGGCCCGCGCGGAGGGCACGCCGGAACGTGGCCTGGGTCCGTGGCTTGGCCTCGACGAGAAGGTCCTCGTCGCGGGCGGTGGGAGCGAGCACCGCGAGTGCTCCCGCGTCGACGGACGTGAGGCCCCGAACGGCCCGCACGATCGCGGGCGCGCCCCGCACGAACCCACCATCCCAGACGCGTCGCGCCACGCGAGCAAACCAACCCGACGCATGGGATAAGTCTTTTGAGACCACGCCCGAATGCGTGCGGGATTCTGTTGGCGGCGCGTCCTGGGCGGCCAAAGACGGGATGGTCGCCGTCCTTGTGGGTGGGCCCCATCCCGAACGGTATGGGCCTAGTGAAACCCAACCACTACTTCGAGATGGTCCGGACCGCGTGGGAGAACCGGCGGCATCCAGGCTTCGCGATGCGCATCCTGCGGGAAGGCGTCTGCGACGGGTGTGCCCTCGGCACCTCGGGCCTTCGCGACCACACCATGAAGGGCGTGCACCTGTGCACCGTCCGGCTCAACCTTCTCAAACTCAACACGATGGACGCGCTCGACCCGGCCGACTTGTCCGATGCCGCCGCGATGCGTTCCCGGAGCGCCAAGGAGCTTCGCGGCATAGGCCGGATCCCGTTCCCCATGCTGCGCCGCCGCGGCGAGGCTGGCTTCCGGCGGATAGGTTGGGAAGAGGCCTTCGCCATCGCGGCCGAGCGCGTCCGGGCTACGGACCCGCGGCGCGTCGCGTTCTACCTCACGTCCCGCGGCATCATGAACGAGACGTACTACGCGGCGCAGAAGGCGGCGAGGTTCATCGGCACGAACCACGTGGACAACTCGTCGCGGATCTGCCACGCGCCCTCGACGACCGCCCTCAAGAAGACCCTGGGCGTCGGGGCGACGACGTGCTCCTACAAGGACTGGATCGGCTCCGACCTCATCGTCTTCTTCGGCAGCGACGTGCCGAACAACCAGCCCGTCACGACGAAGTACCTCTACTATGCGAAGAAGGCCGGGACGAAGATCTTCGTCGTGAACCCCTACCGGGAGCCGGGCCTCGCGCGCTACTGGGTCCCAAGTGTGGCCGAGTCGGCGCTTTTCGGCACGAAGCTCGCGGACGACTTCTTCCCGGTCCACACGGGCGGCGACATTGCGTTCATCGTGGGCGTCCTCAAGGCCTTGCTCGAGGAGGGGGGCGTCGACCGCGCGTACCTCGACGAACACACGACGGGGTGGACGGACGTCGAGCGCTTCGCACGCTTCGCCACCTGGCCCGACCTTTGCGCCCAGAGCGGCTCGACCGAGGAGGCCATGCGCCGGTTCGCCCGGGCCTACGCGGAAACGAAGTCCGCGGTCTTCGTGTGGTCGATGGGCATCACGCAGCACGCGTTCGGCGTCCAGAACGTGGAGGCCATCGTCGCGTTGGCCTTGGCCCGGGGCAACGTCGGACGACCGTACACGGGCCTCATGCCAATCCGCGGCCACAGCGGCGTCCAGGGCGGCGCCGAGATGGGCTGCGTCCCGAACGCCCTGCCCGGTGGCGTGCCGCTCGACGCGGACACGGCGGCGGCGTTCACCCGCGCGTGGGGATTCCCCGTTCCCCAACACGACGGCCTGGACGTCGTGAGCATGATCGACGCCGCCCACGACGGCCGGCTCGACGTCCTCTGGTCGGTGGGAGGCAATTACCTCGACACCCTCCCCGAGCCCGAGTACGTAGCGAAGGCCGTCGAACGTGTGCCATTGCGGGTCCACCAGGACATCGTCCTCACGCCCCAGATGTTCCTCGAGCCCGCTGACACCGTCCTGCTCCTTCCCGCGACGACCCGGTACGAGCAGCCGGGCGGCGGGACCTCCACGTCCACCGAGCGCCGCGTCTACTTCAGCCCCGAGGTCCGCGGCCGTCGCATCGGCGAGGCACGGCCCGAGTGGGAGGTCCTCCTCGAGCTGGCCGCCCGCGTGCGCCCCGACCAGGCGGACAAGATCCGGGCCCCTTCGACGCAGGCCCTGCGCGACGAGATCGGCTCCCTCGTACCGAGCTACGCCGGCATCGAGAAGCTTCGCGCAAAAGGCGACAGTTTCCAGTGGGGCGGGCCCCACCTGTGCGAAGGCGGCCGTTTCGGCACCGCCGACGGGCGGGCGCACGTCCAACCCATACACGTTCCGCGGATCAGCCTCGGCGAAGGGGAGTTCCTCCTCAGCACACGCCGTGGCAAGCAGTTCAACAGCATGGTCCAACGCGAACGGGACCCCTTGAACGGGGCGCGGCGCGACGACGTGCTCATGAACCGCGAGGACGCCGAGGCGCTGCGCCTCCGCGACGGCGGCCGAGTCATACTCCGGTCCGACGTCGGCACGCTCCGCTGCCGCGTCCGCGTCGCCCCGATCCGCCCCCGCAACCTCCAGGTCCACTGGCCCGAGGGGAACGTCCTCGTACGGCGCGGCCGCGTGGATCCGGCCTGCGGCATCCCGGACTACAACGCGACGGTCCGTGTCGAGGCCGAGGCGGACCTGCGGCCGCTCGTCGAGGCGCCCGCCCGATGACGGCACCGCGGCCGTCGCCGGCGGGGCCTTCGCAGCGCCGCGTGTTCCGGGCACGCGTCCAGACGAGGGAGGCGGGGGCGTGGACCGAACGCGACGACGCCGTCGTGGTCGAGGCACCCCTCGAGATCCGGCTGCGGTGGAAGGGCGGGTCGAGACGCCTCGGCGCCACCATGCGGACCCCGGGCCACGACGAGGAGCTCGCCGCGGGACTCCTCTACGCGGAGGGGATCGTCCACCACGCGAGCGAGATCCGCGGCATCGCCCACGAACCGGCCCCGGGCGAGGCCCAGGAGTTCAACAGCGTCGTCGTCGACCTCGCGCGCGAACCGGACGTCGACTGGTCCAGCATAGAACGTCCGTTCCTCATGTCGTCCGCGTGCGGCGTCTGCGGCCGCGCAACGACCGACTACCTCCGCAGCACGAACCCCCCGGCGCTTCGCGCGGGCGAGCCCACAATCGATGCCGACGCCCTCGCCGCCCTCCCGGCGAGACTGCGAGCGGCGCAGGAGGCGTTCGAGGCCACGGGCGGGCTCCACGCGACCGCCTTGTTCACGGGGGGCGCCGAAGCGCTGCTTGTGCGGGAGGACGTCGGCCGTCACAACGCGTTCGACAAGGCCGTGGGCCGCTCCCTTCTCGACGGGAGCCTGCCGCTGGCGGGCGCCGTCGGGCTCGTGTCCGGACGGGCCGGGTACGAACTCGTGCAGAAGGCGGTCCGGGCGGGGCTTCCGATCCTCGCGGCGGTGGGAGCCCCGAGCACCCTGGCCATCGACGTCGCCAAGGAGTTCGGCGTCACGCTCGTGGGGTTCCTGCGCGGGGACCGGTTCAACGTCTACGCGGGACGCGACCGGCTGCGCTAACGCGCCTGCGGCGTGATGCGCCCGTAGGATCCGCGAAAGAGCGTCGCCGACCGGTCGATCGCCTCCAAGGGACCGTCCTTCCAGGCGACCACGCCGCGCGCGCGGGCCGCGAGGCGCATGTCGATCCCATGGCAATCGAACGGCCCGTCCCAAACGCCCTGGGCACCGTAACGCTCGGCGACGTAGGCGCTGCCCGGGGCGGCGCGGACGACGACGGAGGCGGCCCGCAAGGGTCCGGCCTTGGATTCGAGCTCGGCGGCGATCGCGTGGCCGCGGTCGAAGTCGTTGAGGTGGAATTGGGCCGGGTCGAGCCGATGCCGTTCGGCCTTGGGGAAGCGTTCGCGCAAGAACCGTTCCCCGGCCTCGGAGTTGGTATAGATCGTCGCCGGGGCGCGGCCCAGGAGGTACGCCATGTCCATCTCCCCGTAAGCGGGGGACGCGACGCGGACGAACTCGACGAGGCCCTCGATCATCGTGAACGGGCCGTAGAACTCGTGCACCTCTTCCGGATGCAACTCGCCGAGGGCGCGGGCGTGGGCCTTGGGGTCCTTGGCGGCGATGGGGGATGGTCCGGGAAGCTTCATCGGTCGCGCGAAAGGGCGGCGGCCATTGAAGCCATGGGTCCGTCCATGACCCGGTTATTCGCCTACTCCTCTTCGTCCTTGCCGCGCTTCAGCTTGTTTCGCATCGAGCCCCAGGCGTCCTTCATCTTGCTGCCGGCGGCCGACGCTCCGGCCGCGACCGTGTGGCCGGCCTTGGACGCCCCTGCGGCGACCTTCTTCCCGACCTTCTTGCCTGTCTTCGCGACCTTGCTGCCGATGGTTTTCTTGCGCGCCATGGGGATTCCCAACCGCGTCCGGCAGCGGCTCGGGCAAGATAAGGGTTCGCGGTCGGCCGTCACAGCGCCGCCCGGAGGCGTTGGGCCTCCCGATGGAACCCCTCCGCAAGCCCAAGGGCCTCCTGGGCCTCCTCGGGCGAACCCACGTACTCGAACTCGAAGTCGGCCTTGTGGCGGAGCGCCGCGAGGCGCCGGTACGCGCGGGCCCACTGGGGTTCGCTCTTTCCGGTCGACACGAACCCGCTCTCGAACCCGATCCCGACGTCCCGTTCGGTCTGGACGCGCGACTCAATCCCGAACAGGAGCCCCGCCGCGCACCGATGCGCGACCTGGAAGCAGTGGCTGATGCAGGACGTGTAGTACTTCGCACGCATGAGGTTGCGGGCCTCGGCAAGGGCCTGGTCGGCGAGCCCGAACTGGTAGTCGAGGGTGTAGTACGCCTTGGCCAACGCCGGGACCCACGGGCGGGGCGCCTTAAGCCTTTCTTGTCACCGGTCCGGCCGGGCGGAGAAGCGGGCGATGTCGGCGGGCAGGTCGAGGTGGAACACCGTCGCGTAGTTGGTCCAACGCACCTGCGTCGCGACGCCCACCCCGTAGCAGCCCTGCTGGTAGCCGTTGAGGAGGTTCGCGCCGCCGGTGGGGTTCGTGATGTTCTCCCGGCAGACCGGGTCCCCGAGGTGCGTCTGCTCCTGGAGCTTCCCGACGTAGAACGTCTCGAGCTGCATCTTCGATGCCGTGACCTGTTCCTCCGTGCACGGCATGGGCGCGCGGCCGAAGGCGGTCGCGCGGTAGTCGCCGCACCGCTCCGCGAGGAAGTAGGCCGGCGTCGTGCCCCGGTATCGGTAGTAGACGCCGTAGTAGTTGATGCCGCGGTCGACGAGGTCGAAGGCGAGCCAGTCCGGCTGCGTCTGGCTGTTCCATTCGGCCTCGAAGACGAGCGCGGAGAAGTCGGCGGGCCATCCGCTCTTGAAGATGTTCTGCGTGTTCACGGTCGTGCCTTGGCCGCAACCGGCCGAGAGCGTTGTGCGGACAATGGCGAAGGCGCAGTCGATGTACCCGGAGAACGGATAGGTCTGGTGCCGGGCCTGGGCGACGGGAATCGGTGCGAGGAGGATCGAGACCGTCAAGGCCGTGCCCGGTATGACGTCAACCTTCTTCCCCGCCGATTCGAACCCGAGCCGCCCCGCGACGAGGGTGTACGTGCCGGGCTGGAGGCTGCTGAGCGTGAACGCCCCAGAGGCGTCGGTCCTCGTCGTCGTCTCGGGCTGCTCCAAGAGCCCGACGTCGGCGCCTTCGATGGGCTGGATCTGGTCGTCCGTCACGGTCCCTGTGATCGCCCCGGTGTTCTCGTCGAACCGCGCGGGCGCGGCCGGCCCGGCGCCGTCGGCGGGCGTGTCGGCTCCCGAGGTCCCTTCCGAGTCGGCGACGCACCCGGCGAGCGGGGCCGTGATCGCCAATAGAATGATGGCCAAGGCAGGACGCCGCACGTCTGGACCCCCGTGCAAGAAGCCGGCACGGCCCTATTTACGGTTTGCGAGCCGTCAGGCGTCGGGCAGGAAGCTAAGCTTGTCCGGGTCCTCGGGCTTCATGCCGTACCAGACCGTGACGTAGTTGTTCCACCGAAGGCCAATCCCGGGCCCGACGCCGTAGCATCCGGCCTGGTAGCCGGGGAACAGGTTGCTCCCGCCGGCCGGGTTCGTGACGTTGTCGCGGCACGCCGCGTCCAGGTTGTGCGTGACGTCCTGGTACTTGCCCACGTAGAACGTCTCGACGTGCATGCGGGACGCCTCGATCTGCTCGTCCGCGCAGGGCATCGGGGCCCGGCCGAAGTTCTGGGCGCGGTAGTCGCCGCAGCGCTCGAGGTAGAATTGGACGGGCGTCGTGCCGCGAAAGCGGTAGTACACGCCGAAGTAGCCGATGTTGCGGTCGTTGAAGTCGAACGCGAGCCAGTCGGGCTGCGCCTGGTTGTTCCAGACGGCCTCCACCATGACGGCTTGGAAGTTGACGGGCCAGGAGTCCTTCGCGGTCTTGGTGTGGATCTCGTGGAAGTTCTTCGTGTCGTCTGCGGAGATCTGGCTCGGGCAGTTCGCGATGCCGTAGTGGGTCGTCCGGACGAGCGCGACGACGCAGTCGATGAACCCCGTGAAGGGGTGAGTGAAGTGGTACGGCGCCTCGACGGCAAGGGGCGCGAGGGCGAACTGTACGCTCACGGCCTGGCCGGCGAAGACCTCGACGGACCGCGAGCCGCTCACGAAGCCGAGTCGCTGCGCGACGATCGAATACTTTCCGGGCGGGACGTTGTTGAAGGTGAAGGCCCCCGCGGCGTCGGTGACAGTGAGGCGGTCGGGGATCTCGAGGATGCCGACCTGCGCGCCTTCGAGGGGCTGGATCTGGTCGTCCGTCACGCTTCCCGTTATCGCGCCGGTGTCGTCGTCGAACTGGGCGGGGGCGGCCGGCGGGATGTCGCCGTCGCCAGAGCCCTGGGCCTTGGCGTCGTTGCCCACGCAGGCGGAAAGGGACACGATGCCGGCCAGGAGGACGGTGAGGAGGGCGGTGGGCTTCATCGGGAACGCGCCTTCGAGCCGCCCGCCGCCTATTTACCGTTTTCGCGTGGCGCCCGAAATCGGCCTAGGGGGCGCTACCCGAGGCCGACGTAGATTCCACGCAGCACGGTCCCGTTGGGGCATCGAATCGTGGAGGGAACCGGGGGAAGTCCGATGCGCTCTACGGCCAACCCCCCCGAACTGTCGGACTCGAGCGGAGGATCGAGTTCGGTGACGCCGAAGGGGGTCTCGGCCGCGAGCGTGATGTTGCCGGAAAACGTTTGCATGTATGCAACATGGAGGATGAACCGTTGACCTTGGGCCCGGAACTGGGTCGCGTTGAATTCGAGCGAGGCGTCGGCGACCAGGGCTCGCATGCCGTCGGGGGTTCGCGTCCACTCGCTTTCGTTGAAACGAATGTTCTTCTGGATCACGAGGGGCTCGCTTGCCTCGAGCAGTGTCGCCCGGAAACTTACCGTGAAAAGCGGTGGGGGCATGATGGCGTCGAGGTACGCGCGAAGCGGCTCGTACCCTTCCTCGAGTGGCGGGTTCGCGACGTAGGCGAACAGCCCCCCGGCCGGAATGTCGACCTGGGCGTAGGTGTATTCGGCGACTTCGAGGGAGCCGTGGAGGTCCGTCTCGAGGACGGGCACGGGACGGCTGAAGTTGCGCCGAAGGACGTAGGTCGCCGGGTGCGCGTCGGAGGCCTCGAACGAGTGCCGAAAGGAGGTCGCGGCGTCGTCGAACCAGGTCACGATGGTGCGGTCCTGGTGGATGCGTAGCGGGGTCGAGAATCGCGCGGCGTCCTCGTCGATGATGAGTAGCGCGTCGGGCGGGACGTCCGCGTCGATTCCGGCGGCGACGACGCCGAACCCGTCCTCCCCCCGTTTGGTGAAGACCGGCATGCTGCGGTCCAAGTGCGGGACCAGCAACACGAGTGCGACGATGGCGGCGGCGATCGCGCCGTCCGGGCGGGGACGCGTGCTCCGCCGCCGACGGACGGGCCAGCGCCAGCCGGCGTTTCGTAGGTCGAGCGACACGCCTGCGAGGAGGTACACGAGCGGGAGCCATGCGACCCACAGCCGGCGCATGAACCAGGGCTGCTGGGGGGTCACGGGCGGCATGAAAAGGAACATCGCGTACGGGAGCGCGAGCGCGACCAGGAGCAGGGCGCGTCGCCATTCGACGAGGCGGAGCAGGATGCCGACGATGGCCACCGCCGCGAACCAGGGGATGTAGTAGGCGCGCAGCGAATCCCATTCGTAACGCAGTGCGTAGTCACCCCACGTCCTCACCTTCGGCGCCGTCGGCTGGTCCGGCGTGGGGGTGTACGGCGGGACCGCCACGTCGTCCGCGTTGACCGGTACCGATGGGTTGTCGGCGACCACGTGGAACTCGAGGAGCGACAAGCCGATCTTGAGGCCGGAGCGGAGGTAGTTGGAAGGCGCGGCCTCGGAGAACAGAACGGCCCCGACGACGACGAGGGACAAGGTGAAGATCGCTGCGACGGTCACGGTGGCGGGGCGCCTGGCGGCTTCTAGGATGCCGCGAGGGGCCCGGACGAGGCCGATGAGGCTCCGCCACCGCAGGGCGGCAACGACTGCGCCAAACGCGCCCGCGACGACGAAGCCTTCTGGCCGCACGAGGCAGCCCCAGGCGAGCGCGACGATGATGACGGTCGACCGGCGCGGGTCCCCGCGTTGGAGGAACGGCCACGCGGCTAGGCAACACAGCCAGAAGATGGCGGCCGCCGCGTTCTCCGTCATCACGTATCGGCTCAGCCATACGGTGACAAGCGACGTGCCGTAGAACAGAATGGCGACGAGGGAGCCCCACGTCGCGCCCAGCTTCCTGCCCAGGAGGTAGATGCTGAGAAAGGTGAGCATGAAGAGGGGGTGATGGCCCCAGGAGACCGCGTCGGGCCCGGCGAGCCACGCGAAGAGGGCGTTGAAGGCAGGAAGGCCGAACATCGACGCGTACCGGAACCCGTGGCTCGTCGGGTCGAAGTGGGGCAGGGTCGCGTCGTAGGGTTCCGTGAGGAAGCGACCCCCGGTGGAGGCGATGATCCACGAGTCGTTCGCGTAGAACCCGGCGTCCGACTCGGCGTTCGTCTCGTTGTGATGAAGGACCGTCGAAGCCGTCGCGAACACGAACGCGAGGCCGACGGCCGCCAGGTCGAACCGGTCGATTCGCCAGGCGGGCCGATCCAGCCACGCCCGGAGCGCGAAGAAGGCGGCGCAACCGAACGCGCCGAGCCATAGGACGGGGGCCGCGACCCGGAACACGCCGTACGTGGCGGCGATCGTGGCGAGGAGTCCGACGAGGCAGAGGATTCCGCCCGCCGAGAGGACAATGTACTCGAGCGAGACCGCCGGCGGGAACGGCACGACCCGGGCGAGGTTCCGCCAATTTGTCCGGGCCCCCTCGGCGACCGTTCCCGGCGTTGGGGCGTCAACGGGGGAAAGGGGGTCCGGCAACGCCGCGGCGAGAGGGCGTCCGCCAAATCAATGCTGCGATGCGCGCAAGAAAAACAAGAAGGAAGAGAAAGGGGAAGAGAAACGGGCCCCGGAGGGCCCGAAGCGCTTGCGCACCCTAGCAGGCGGCCTTCGCGCTCGTTCCGACGGTGCTGAAGACCCAGCCCTGGCCGACGGCCGCGGATGCCACGTCGTCGCGCATCTCGAGGCGGACGTTGGATTGGGCGCCCGAGGTCGAGCGGAGGCAGATCTTGTCCGACGGCTTGACCGGGATGTCGCTCGTGGTCACGGTCTGGAAGGTGCTTGCCGACAACGTGATGGTCGTGAACGTCGACCCGTCAGGGTCGAAGTACGCCTCGCCGGCAAACGGCACCTTGATCGACAGGCGGTTCCAGTTCGCACCGGCGCCCGCCGAGGTCACGGAGATGCCGTCCCCGACTTCGTCTTGCGAGAAGACGATGTTGGGGGCGCTCTTCGAGCCCTGGCTGCCGATGTCGCTCACAAGGACGAACACTGTCGCAGCCAGAACCACCGTAATTGCCACCATCAAGATGACGGCAATGACCGGTGAGACGGCTTCGTCGTCCCACACAAACTTTCGGTTTGCACGCATTTTCTTATTTCCTGCCGCTAGGCTCAGCGGCAAGTTCTGTCATTGGGTCGGGGTATTTCCCGGTTACCAATCAGGGCCAAGTAGGCCCCGACCGACCCGGTAGGGATATAAGGGAGGAGCCCTGAAAACCTTCAGGCAAGTCTCTCTGGGCAGCCCTCGCGCCGGGAGCAGCCCATGCACCGCCTCGGGTTTTCGTGGTCTCGGTGCGCCTCGCCCGTGCGCAGGGCGAGCTCGATCCGCAAGAGGTACCGCAGCATGTCGTCTTCGATCTTGGGCGTGTAGCGGATCTCGAACTGGCGGTCCGGGTACGCGAGGACCCCAAACGGCGGACGGGTCCCGTAGTGTTCCTGGACCAGGAAGCAGTAGGCCGCGAGCTGCATCACGTGCGAATCGTAGGGCCGGGGCGGCGTCTTGCCGGACTTGACCTCGACGGGGATGTGCGTTCCGTCGCGGTCGACGACGTAGTCGGGCCGCCCTTGCAACGGGACGTGTTTCGCGACCAGAAGCGGCGCCTTCCCCGAGTCGCTCGACTTGATCTCGCCCTCGACGAGGCGCGCCTTGCGGATGATCTGCTCGCTGCGTCCACGGAAATACAGGTCAAAGAGGAACAGGTAGAGCGAGCCCATGAGCCAGCCGACGCTCAGCACGATGAGCCCGAGGCGAAGGGGGGTCTGGGCGTCGAGGAACAGCAGCTCGAGCGCGAGGGCGGCGCCGCTGATGGCGAAAAGGGCGAGGAGGAACGAAGTCTGGATGGACCACCGGGCCCTCTCCTGGAACAGCTCGAGCGCGTCGACGTCCTTCGACACCTCCTGGTGTCGCCGGATGCCTCGGGCGCTTTTCTTTCCCTCGATGCCTTCGAGCGACCGCTTCCAGTTGAGCGCGCAATAGGCGTACCGGCCCACATCGCCCGCGGAGATCGTCGTGGCCACGACGGGGCCCCCACGGCGCAGGTCCACGAAAAGGCTTTGGAATCAGGGAGAGCGCGGCGGCGACGGAAAGGGGATGCGTGGCTCAGCAGGCCGTCTTCGGCGTGGTCGCCACCGTCCCGAAGACCCAACCCTGGCCGATGGCCATCGAGGCCACCTCGTCCCGGATCTCGAACCGGACGTTTGACTGGGCGCCGTCCGTGGACCAGAAGCATAGCTTGTCGGACGGCTTGACCGGGATGTTGTTCGGCCCGACGGGCGCGAACGTCCCCGCGGCGAGCGTCAGGGAGGCGTCGTTGGACGTGCCGTCCGCGTCGAAGTACGCGCCGCCGTCAAACGGCGCCTTGATCGACACACGGTTCCAGTTCGCGCCGACGCCCGACGCCGTCACGGACAGCATGTCCTTCGTCTCGTCCTGCGCGAAGGCGATGTGGGGTGCATTTTTCTGGCCTTTCCCCCCGAGGTCGCTAACAAGGGCGAAGACCGTCGCGGCGAGCACGACGGTGATGGCAACCATCAGGATCACCGCGATCACGGGTGAGACCGCGTCCTCCGCGCGATACAGGCTGCGCCGATCCTCCATAGGGACCACCTCGCCGGCCCGACCGTGCCGGCCTGCATGCCTACCGAGTCGCCATATTTCCAGGTTACCAATCCTCCCTGCGGCCCCGTCCCACCTCCGAACTGCCTTCGGTCGAAAACGTCTTCAGCGCCGGCCCGCCTTCCCTCGAAGTCGAGGTCGTCAGACTGGACGGGTGGACGGTTCCGCAGGCCCTTTGGCTCTTCCTTCCGGCGTACATGGCGAACATGGCACCCGTCTTCGCCATGAAGCTCTTCCCTGGCTGGAACGCCCGCATCGACGGCGGGCGGGAGTGGAAGGACGGCCGGGCGATCCTGGGCGCCGGGAAGACGTGGCGCGGCCTCGTCGCGGGTTCGCTGCTCGGCTCCTTGACAGCGTTCGCCCAGTCGTTCATCGGGTCGACGGACGTGCCCTTCAACGACTTCGGCGCCTCCTACACGGCCGCCGCGCCCTGGCTCTTGGGCCTCGGCCTCGGGTTCGGGGCCATCGTCGGCGACGCCGTCAAGTCGTTCTTCAAGCGCCGCACCGGCCGCGAAGGCGGCGCCCCATGGGTCCCCTTCGACCAGCTCGACTTCGTCGTCGGCGGCCTACTCTTCGCCCTCGTCCTGTCCCTCCTGCTCGTTCCCTTCACCGCCTGGACCGGCCTCGGGTGGTGGGCCGACGAGTTCCTCGGTGCCAACTGGCCCCGGCTCGTGATCCTCCTCCTTGCGACGCCGCTTCTCCATTTCGTCGTGAACATCATCGGCTACAAGCTCAAACTGAAGAAGGTGCCCTGGTGACCGAGGGCGCGCCCGTCGACCTTCTTCAGGACGAACTCGTGCGGTTCGTGACGCCCGCGACGCCGACGATGACGGCGGCGGAGGCCGCGGCCCGGCCGGACGCGCCGCCCGCGGGGGCCCGATGCGCCCGATGCAACGAACGGCCCGCGACGAAGCGCTGCTTCCAGTGCGAGCGCTGGGTCTGCAAGGACGACATCTGGACGATGCTGGGGCTCTGCAAGGATTGCGCGACGACGGCCGACAACCGCGCGGCCCGGGAAGGCGCGTCGCGCGCCCGGCCCGACCTCGGCATCAAGTGGATCGAAGAGTGAGGCGGCCTGGCCCTTTCCCGAGGCCAAGGCTCAAATTATAAATACAATCAATTGCAAATACGATTGTATGCCATCCATCGGCGAGTCTCGCGTCACGGAAGGGCTTGCGGCCAGCATCCCGGCCGAGGTCCGCCGACGCCTCAACATCCATCCCGGCGACCGGCTCGTTTGGGACGTGAAAGCAGAACACGCGGAGGTTCACGTCAAGAGAGGGCGCCGTTCGGGCTTTGCCGATTTCGAGCCCTACGACTTCGGGTACGACACGAAGGGCGGGGCGGACCACGATGAGGCCTACTAGTGCCCGTCATCGACACGGGAGTCCTCATCGCGGCCTTCAACCGGCGCGACTCGCTTCATGAAGCGGGGTGGGCCATCGTCCAGGCCGCGGACGCCGGCCGGATCGAGCCGCTCATCGTGCACGACTTCGTACTTGCAGAAACGCTCAACCACTTGAACCGGAAAGTCGGAAGCCCGGCGGCTCGCGATTCCTTGCGACGACTGGAGGCGAGTGACGGCTTCCGATTGGTGCGCCTTTCCGACGTCGTCTACTCGATTGGCAAGAACGACGTGTTCCCGCACGAGGCCGGACTTTCCTTCGTGGACGCACTCACGGTCGCCTACATGCGGGAGAACAAGATCCACACCCTGTATTCGTTTGACGAAGGGTTCGACGGACGCGTCGGGATCCGCCGCACCAAGGCGCGGCCGCCCCATCGGGGACGCTGAGCGCGCCGCAACGCTTAGGTCCACGAGGCGGTTTCCGAGGCCGATGCTGGCGGACGCCTACAAGAAGAGCCTCGCAACGTGGATGACGTGGATGGGCCTCGCCGCGTTCGCTGTCTGGGCGGTGCTCGCCTGGCTCGCCGTCTATCAAGGCAGCGTCGAGTGGCTGTTCATGGGCACGGGCATGCTCGTCATGGTCTTCTTCTGGACCTTCGTCCTCGTGTCCATCTACCATGCCGTCCACGCCTACCTGACGACCAAGGACGCGCCCCGCCGACCGGAATAACCGTAGACCGCCGACGACGACGGAATCAACCGGCCGGCGCCCTCAGGCGCGCGACGAAGAGCGTGGGGGGCGAGATTCGAACTCGCGAGGTGATAACACCACAGGCTTTCTGCGCGTCAAAGAACGCGTAGCAGGCCTGCGCCTTACCAGGCTAGGCTACCCCCACATGCGGGCGTCGCGGCCAAGCCAAGGTTCGTTAAAAGGGTTTGTTCAAATAGCGAAATCACGAGGAATGCACGGGAAAACTAGTAGCACGAGCGCGCCGATTTCTTGGCCGGGGATCCCCTTGCCGATGTTCCAGGTCGACCCGTCGAAGCACGAACATCCGCGCCGCTACCGGCTCGCGCTCGCCTGGTGCGTCCTCGGCGTCTGCGCGGGACTCGCGATGACCGCGTTCGGCCTCTACCTCCTGCAGTTCGACATGCGGGGCGGCGTGTTGTGGTTCACGAGCCTCGTGCTCATCGGGCCGACGACCGTCTTCCTCTCGGCCGTCGCGTTCGCGACGTACCTCGAGAACGTCGAGACGAAGTCGTACGGCGGCGTGTACCACGACGACGAGGCGCTCGCCGCGGGCCCGCCCTCCTAGGGCGCGTTGCGGACCGCGTCGACGAGGTCGACGACGCGGCGCGTCGCCTTGACGTCATGCACGCGCACGATGTCCGCCCCGTTCCACGCGGCGACGGCCGCCGCCGCTAGGCTTCCTTCGAGCCGTTCCGCAAGCGGGACGCCGAGGATGTTGCCGATGAACGATTTGCGCGAGGCGCCCACGAGCACGGGGTAGCCAAGGCGACGCAGCGCGGCCACGTGCTTGAGGAGCGTCGCGTTGTCCTCGACGCCCTTTCCCGTTCGTTTTCCGAAGCCCAGGCCCGGGTCGACCACGATGGCGTCCCGCGCGACGCCCGCCGCGAGGGCACGGTCGGCGCGTTCGCCGAGGAACGAGGCGACCTCGGCGACGACGTCCTTGTAGGACGGCGCGACCTGCATCGACTTCGGTTCTCCAAGCATGTGCATGAGCACGAGACCGGCGCCCGTGTCGGCGACCACCCGGGCCATCCCCGCGTCGTGGAAGGCCGAGACGTCGTTCACGATGTGGGCCCCGGCCTCGATCGCAGCCGTCGCCACGGCGGCCTTCCGCGTGTCGACGCTCAGCGGCAGCGGCACGGCCTTGGCGAGCGCGCGCACGACGGGGACGACGCGTCGCGCCTCCTCGCCCGCGGGCACGTCCTCGCTTCCCGGGCGCGTGGATTCGCCCCCGATGTCGAGGATGTCGGCGCCGTCGGCCGCCAGGGCGCGTGCGTGGGACACGGCGGCTTGGGGGTCGAGGAACCGGCCCCCGTCGCTGAAGCTGTCCGGGGTGACGTTCACGATGCCCATGACGAGCGTCCGGCGCCCGAGGGAGATCTGGTTCCCGCGGACGGCCCAGGTCGTCGGGGGCCGGATGACCGCGTCACTGGAGGATTGCATGGGGCACCGGCGGATCGGTCTCCGTCTTAAGGAGTGCGGCGCGCGCCGCGCCGACGAGGAACAGGCTACCGGTCACGAACAGCACGTCCTCCGGCGCCGCCTCGGCGTGGAGGAGGCGGATCGCCTCGACCGTGTCCGTCTCGATCGCGGCGGGGCGTCCCTCGTCACGGAGCGTCGCCGCGACCTGTTCGGGCGGCAGGCCGCGCTCGTTCGGGACCGCGGTGACGACCCAACGGTCGATCGCCGGTGCGAGGGCGCGCACCATGCCGGGCACGTTCTTGTCCCGCAGCGCGCCGAACACGGCGTGCGTGCGACGAGGCCGTACGACGCGCTCGATGAAACCGGCAAGGACCTCGCACGCGGGGGCGTTGTGGGCGCCGTCGAGGAGCACGAGCGGTCCCTGGGACACCGGCTCGAGGCGCCCCGGCCATCGCGTCTTCGCGAGCGCGGCGACCAACCGGTCCGGCGTGGGGGCCCAGGCCGGCGTCGCCTCGAGGGCGGCGGCCGCGAGCGCGGCGTTCTCGGCCTGATGGCGGCCAAGGAGCCCGAGCTTGACGTCGACGGGCGCCCCTTGGTAGGTCAGCGTGCACCGCGTCCCGTCCAGGCTCTCCGTGGCGTCGGGCGCCGAGACGAACCGGAGGGCCGCGCCGACCTCGCGCGCGCGGCGTCGGACCACGTCGTACGCCTCCCCGACCGCTCGGGTCACGGCGGGCGCGCCGGGCTTGAGAATGCCGGCTTTCTCGGCCGCGATGGCCCCGACGGTCGAGCCCAGACGGTCCGTGTGCTCGAGGCCGACGTTGGTGATGACGCAGGCGGCCGGCCGGACGAGGTTCGTGGCGTCCCAGCGTCCGCCCATGCCCACCTCGACGACGGCGACCTTGATGCGGCGTCGGCGGAAGTAGAGGAACGCTAGCGCCGTGACGACCTCGAAGAACGTCGCCCGCGCGCCCTCGCGCTCGAGGCCCTCGACCACGGGGACCAACTGCTCGGTGAGAAGCGCGACCTCCGAGCGCGGAATCTCCCGGCCCCCGACCGTGACCCTCTCGGTGAACGTCGTGAGATGGGGGGAGACGTAGCGGCCAACGTCGGAGTGCGTGGACCGCAGGGCTTCGTCGAGGAACGCCGAAACGCTTCCCTTCCCGTTCGAGCCCGTCACGTGGAACGCGTCGAAACCCTTCTGGGGGTCCTCGAGCGCCGCCAGGAGCCTCGCCATGTTGTCGAGGCCTTGCTTGATCCCGAACCGTTGCCGGGCGTAAAGCCAACCGAGCGCCTCTTCGTACCGCATGCGACCGTCTCAGTAGCCGTCCCCGTAGAGGACATCGGGCAGGACCGGCAGCCGGGTCTTCCAACTCGGGCCGGGGTCGATGTGGACGCGGCGTCCCTCCACGCGGACGCGGCCCTCCTCGATGAGGTTCACGGTCCGCGGAAGCAGTTGGTGTTCGACCTCGAGGATCCTCGCCGACAACGAATCCTCGGTGTCGTCGCGGCGGGCCGGAACGGCCCCCTGGAGGATGACGGGGCCGTGGTCGACCTGCTCGTCCACAAAGTGCGTCGTCGCTCCGGCGACCCGGGCGCCCCATTCGAGCGCCTGCCGCTGGGCATTAAGCCCGGGAAAGCTGGGCAGGAGCGCCGGGTGGACGTTGACGATGCGCTGCGGGTAGGCCCGGATGAGGTCGGGCCCCAGGATCCGCATGTACCCCGCCAACACGACGAGGTCGATCTCAAAATGGTGGAGCACCTTGAGCATCTGCCGTTCGTGGAGGCGCCGCCGCTCGGGCCCCCGCACCGCCGCGCTTGGCGCGATGCCCTCGGCGGGCACCTTGACGGCGCGGGCGCGGTCGAGGGCCTTCGCCTCGGGGACGTCGCTCACGACGACCGCGACGCGCGACGAGATCCATCTCTTCGCGGAGGCGTCGAGAAGGGCCTGGAGGTTCGAGCCGCGACCGGAGGCGAGGATGCCCAAGCGGAGGGAAGACATGCGGCACCTCCTAGTGGCGGAAACTGCGGTGTCCGCTGAACATCATCGCAATCCCCTTCTCGTCGGCCGCGCGGATGACCTCGTCGTCGCGGATGGAACCCCCGGGCTGGACGATCGCCGCCACGCCGTTCTGGGCCGCGACGTCGACGGCGTCGCGGAACGGGAAGAACGCCTCCGACGCAAGGACGCTTCCGCGGATGTTGTCCTTGCCCTTGTAGCAGGCGATCATGGCGCTGTCGACGCGGGCGGTCTGGCCGCCGCCGATGCCGACCGTGCGCGTCTCCTTCGCGAAGACGAGCGCGTTGCTGCGCACATGCTTGACGCACTTCGCCGCGAAGACGAGCGCCTTGACCTGGTCCGCGCTCGGAGCTTCAAGGCGCCCGCGTCGAAGGAAGGCGCGATGACGAGTTCGAGGAAGACCTTGGAGAGCTCCTCGGCGAGGTCGGCGCCGAGGCGCCGGTTGACGACGACCACGCCGCCGAACGGTGAATAGGTGTCGGTCGCGTACGCGTCCTTCCAGGCCTGCAGGAGCGTCCGTGCGCTCGCGATCCCGCTCGGGGTGGCGTGCTTGATGATGACGACGCTCGGCTCTTCGAACTCCTTGATCGCCTCGATGGCGGTGTCGGCGTCGAGGAGGTTGTTGTAGGAGAGCTCCTTGCCATGAAGCTGCTTCGCGGTCGAGACGGAGGGCTCAGTGCCGAACAGGGCGAGCGGGTCCCCGTAGAACGCGGCCTTCTGGTGGTGGTTCTCGCCGTACCGGAGGTCCGAGCGCTTGGGAAGCGGCAGGGTGAGCGTGGACGGGAACTTGTCGGCGCCGAAACGCGCCCCAAGCCAGTGGCTCACCATGGCATCGTACCGGGCCGTGTGCGCGAAGGCCTTCACGGCGAGCGAGCGTCGCGTCGCCTCTGAGACGCGCTTCGATCCCTCGAGCTCCGCGGCGACGGTCGCGTAGTCCGCCGGGTCCGTCACGACGGTGACGAACGCGTGGTTCTTCGCGGCCGCGCGAAGGAGCGTCGGCCCGCCGATGTCGATGAGTTCGACGGCCTCGTCGACGCTCGCCTCGCGGCGAAGGACCTGCTCGAACGGGTAGAGGTTCACGACGACGAGGTCGATGGCTTCGATGCCGTGCGTGACGAGCTGCTGCTGGTGGCTTGCGAGGTCCCGGCGCGCGAGGATCGCGCCATGGATCTTGGGGTGCAGGGTCTTGACGCGGCCGTCGAGGATCTCGGGGAAACGGGTGAGGTCGCTCACCTCGCGGACCTTGAGCCCGGCCCCGGCGAGCTCCCGGTGCGTGCCGCCCGTGGAAAGGATCTCAAAACCGAGGGCCGCGAGGCGGGAAGCGAACTCCTTCAAGCCCGTCTTGTCGGTGACGGACAGGAGCGCGATCGGCTTGCCCACGTTGTTACCCCGTTCAGATGTCCCGATTGTAGATAAAGGATGCCGCAGGCTCGCGAGAAAATTTTGCGTACGCCGAGCGGCGGCCCGACGAAGGCCCCCAATCCTTTAAGTCGAAGCGGGCCTAATCAAACGGGACACGATGGTGCTCGACGCGCTGGGGAAATCCCTTCAGGGGGCCCTCAAGAAGATCGCGAACGCCGGCTACGTGGACCCGGCGCTCATCAAGGACGCCACGCGCGACATCCAACGCGCGCTCATCCAGGCCGACGTGAACGTCAAGCTCGTCGTCGAACTCAGTAAGCGCATCGAGAAGCGGGCCCTCGAGGAACGTCCCCCTTCCGGGATGAGCAACCGCGAGCACGTCATCCGGATCGTCCACGACGAGATCGTGCGCATCCTGGGCGGCACGCGCGAGATCGGCCTCAAGAAGCAGACCATCATGATGGTCGGCCTCTACGGCCAGGGCAAGACGACGACGTGCGGCAAGCTCGCGAAATACTTCCAGAAGAAAGGCCTCAAGGTCGGGCTGGTCGCGGCGGACGTCCACCGGCCCGCCGCGATGGACCAGCTCGAGCAGCTCTCCAAGCAGGTCAACGTCCCCATCTGGATCGAGCGCGGCGAGAAGGACGCCGTGCGCATCGTGAAGAACGCCGTCAAGGAGCTCAAGCCCAAGGTCGACGTCCTCATCGTCGACACGGCGGGCCGGCACAAGCTCGACGCGGACCTCATCGACGAGATGAAGCACATCTTCAAGGCCGCGAACCCCGACGAGAAGTTCCTCGTGATGGACGCCGCCGTCGGTCAGCAGGCCGGCTCGCAGGCCCGCGCTTTCCACGACGCCGTGGAGGTGACGGGCTGCATCGTGACCAAGCTCGACGGGACGGCCAAGGGCGGCGGCGCCCTGTCCGCGGTCGCGGAGACGAAGGCTCCCATCGTGTTCATCGGCACGGGCGAGCACGTCGACGAGCTCGAGAAGTTCGACGCCACGCGCTTCGTGGGCCGCCTCCTAGGGATGGGCGACCTCGCGAGCCTCCTCGAGAAGGCGCAGGAGGCCGCGGAGGGCAAGGACGCCGACAAGATGGCCCGCAAGCTCATGACGGGCAAGTTCACGCTCGTCGACATGTACCAGCAGCTCGAGATGGTCAACAAGATGGGCTCGATGCAGAAGATCATGGGCATGCTGCCCGGCAACCTGGGGGGGAAGCTCAACCCCCAGCAGATGGAGCACTCGCAGCGCCAGATGAAGAAGTTCAAGGTCATCATGGACTCCATGACCAACGAGGAGCTCGAGAACCCTCAGCTCATCAAGTCGAGCCGTGTGCACCGCGTCGCCCGCGGCGCCGGCGTCGAGCCGAAGGACGTGAAGGAGCTCCTCTCCTACCACGACAAGTCGAAGAAGATGATGAAGCAGTTCACGAGCAACCGGAAGCTCCAACGGAAGCTCATGCAACAGCTCGACTTCGGAAGCGAAGGCCCCCTCGGGGCGTAACGGGGTCGTCGGATGCGGCGGTTCGTCATCCTCGGGCACACGCAGAAGGCCGACGCGCCCGTCCCCCTCGACGACCCGGCGGGCGCGGGCCGCTGGGACGTGCTCACGCGCAGCGTCGCCTCGGCGCTCCTACTCTCGAACGGCATCCGGCGTGACACCGAGGTCCTCCTCGTGCTCTTGCGGTCGTCCCCCGCTCGGACCCTCATCGTCAAGGCGGCGGAGGTCCGCAACCTCAACCCCGACGACCGATCCATCCAGGGCCTCCTCACGAAGGCGCTCACGCTCAAGCCCGTGGGCCAGCATCCCATGGAGTCGTCCCCGGGGATCTGGGCGGCCAACTGGGACCTCGCGCACGTGCTCGAGCGCTGCCGGAAGGAGGGCCCGGTCGTCCTCCTCCACGAGATGGGCCTACTCCTGGAGCAGGGCCCCGACGTGAAACGGCTCGCGGACGCCACGTTCGTTCTCTCCGACCACGAAGAGTTCTCGTCGGACCAGCTTGCCCTCATCCGCGGCCGGGCCGGGGGGATCCACTCCCTGGGACCGCTGAGCCTCCACACATCGAGCGCCATCGCCGTCGTGCACAACCTGCTCGACCGGGAAGGCGCGCCTGAGCGACGCTAGGAAGCGGAAGTCGGCGGGGAGAACATCCCCGCCGACGGGGCGGAAGCGCACTGGGGGAAGGAGGGCTTCCCATGGGGGGCAGGTGCGGGACAAGGCAATGTTCCGGTGCGCCGCCGGCAAGAGGACTAGGCCGGGCTGGCCTATAAAACGAGGTTGGTAAAACCCTTGAAACGTGTCGCAAGTTTTCACAACGACGCGCGTTTTTCACATGGCGACTACGATGATGCTTAAGTCGCCCCCGCGCCTCGGCCGCGTCCGTGCCTTCGGCCCCCGAGCTGCTTGCGGACCTGGCCGAGCCTCGTCGGCGCTTGGCCGACCTTGCGCCAAACCTGTGCGATGCATGCGTCGGCCGCACCTTCGCCCGCCTCGGCGACGGGCTCGGGAACTCCGTCCGAGGGGCCCAGATGAGGGCGGCGCTCGGGGCGGCCCACCCTCGCGAATGCACGGTCTGCGAAGGCCTCCCCGACCGCATCGAGGGTTGGGCCGACCTGTGCGTCCGCGCCGCCGCCGGGTATGAGTTCGACACGTTCCTCGTTGGAAGCGTCACGTTCGACGAGGTCCGCGTCCGCGAGACCGAGCTCTTCGAGGATCTCGCCGCCGGCGATGGCGCCGCGCTGCTTGCCCTGTTCCCTGCCCGGCCGAACTCGCCGCCGTGGCCCGCCGGCGAGTGGCTCAAGTCCGAGATCAACCGCGAGGTCGGCCGCCTCGTCGAGGCCCGCGCCGGCAAGAAGGTGGACTTCGGCCGGCCGCACGTCACCTTCCGGCTCGACACGCGGTTCGACCAGGTCGAGCTCCAGGTCGCCGACGTGTTCGTGAAGGGCCGCTACCGCAAGTTCGTGCGGGACCTGCCGCAGACGAGGTGGCCGTGTCGCGCCTGCGGAGGCATCGGTTGCCGTCAGTGCGGGGGCTCCGGGAAGACCTACGAGACGTCCGTCGAGGAGCTCGTGGCCGCCCCCTTCCTCGCGGCGTCCGGGGCCGAAGCGGAGGCGTTCCACGGGATGGGCCGCGAGGACATCGACGCGCGGACGCTCGGCCGGGGACGTCCGTTCATCCTGGAGCTCAAGCGGCCACGACGGCGCGTCCTCGCCTGGCAGGAGCTGGAACTCGAGGTGAACCGCACAACCGGCGGACGCGTCGAGGTCGAGGGCATCGGGCCGGCCGGCCCCGACGAGGCGGCCCGGTACAAGGCGGCCGACCCGGCGAAGACCTACCACGCCGTGTGCGACGCGGCCACGCCCGTCGACCGGGGCGTCCTCGAACAGGCGTTGGGTCGCCTGGTGGGAGCGTCGCTCGAGCAGCGGACCCCGCAGCGCGTCGCGCATCGCCGGGCCGACCTCGTCCGCCGTCGGACGATCCAGGCGCTCCGGATCCTCGCGTTCGACGCGTCGCGGTTCACGATCGAGATCCGGGCCGACTCGGGGACGTACATCAAGGAATTCGTGTCGGGCGACGAGGGCCGCACCCGCCCCAACCTCGCGCAGGAGGTGGGCGCTCCCCTTCGGGTCGTGGAGCTCGACGTCGTCGAAGTGGACTGGCCCGAAGCCCCCGCCCCCGAAGCGTAGAACGGGCGGTGGCGCTGGCCACCTTCCAGGATACCAAAACCCCCGGTTTCGGCGCAAACGCTTAAGAACGGGACCGACTTGGGCCGCGTCGTTCGACAGTCGCAGGCCTAGGCCCAGCTATCTCCCGGGACGCGTCCCGGGTTTGTCGACGTTCGCGTGATCCATCATGGTCGTCCGCTCGAAGGGCATCCGCAGCAAGAGCCGCCAGATCCTCCGCAAGTCGCCGCGCGACCGGGGAAACCCCCCGCCCAGCCACGCCACGCGCCGCTTCAAGGAGGGCCAGAAGGTGGCGATCTCGATCAACTCCGCCATCCACAAGGGCATGCCGCACGTCCGCTTCCAGGGCGCGACGGTCACGGTCATGGGCAAGCAAGGCAACTCCTACGTGGTCCGATTCCACAGCGGCAACAAACTCAAGGAACTCGTCGTACGGCCGGAGCACCTTCGGCCGCTTTCCGCGTAGCGTGAACCCCATGGCAGCTGTCCCCGTCCCCGAACGAACCGTGCCGCTGGCCGACGTCAAGGAACTCCTCGAGAAGGCCGAGGCGGCGCGAGGCGAACTCACGTACGAGCAGAAGCTCGCCCTCGAGCACGCCCGCCGCTTCGCGAGGTTCAACTCGGCGGGCGCCAAGTCGCTCATCGACGAACTCATGCAGAACCCGAAGGTCGACCTCCTCAACGCGATCCGCGTGGCCGACATCGCGCCGGCCCACGCCGACGACGTGCGCGCGGTCTTTTCGAAGGCGCGTGTGACGCTCGACCGGCCCGATGCCCCGCAGCATCGCCGTGAACCCGTCGCTTACGGGATCGGCGAGTCCCAGTTCTCCCTCCTCGAGCTCATCCCCAAGCCGGGCGTGAACCTCGCGGTCGGCGAACGCGTCTACATCGGCAAGGACGTCGACAAGCGCAGCAAGATTGCCAAGGTCAAGGGACGGATCGACTACCCCCAGCTCTCGGCCGGCGCCCACGGCGAGCTGCCGTACGTCCTGCTCGAGATCGTGAAGACGCAGGAGGCCCGCTTCGTGAAGTTCTACAACGAGGCGCCCCCCATCTCGACGCGGTACCACAGCCTCGAGCTCCTTCCCGGCCTCGGGAAGAAGACGATGATGGGCGTCATCGACGAGCGCCGCAAGGGCGAGTTCAAGAGCTTCGACGAACTCAAGCAGCGCGTCGGCGCGCTCCACGCCCCCGACAAGCTCATCGCCCACCGCGTCGAGCTCGAACTCTCCGACCCGCACCAGAAGTACCACCTCTTCACGCGCCCGCCCGCCCAGCAGGACCGGATGATGGGCTAGGATGAGGCCGCGAGCGCGGACCTCGCGCAGGCGCCGCAGCCTCGGGCAGCACTTCCTCACCGACCGACGCGTCCTCGAACGGATCGTCGGCCACGCCGACCTCCTGCCGGAGGACACCGTCCTCGAGATCGGACCCGGCCTCGGCGTCCTCACGCGTCGACTCTCCGAAACGGTCCGCCGCGTCATCGCCATCGAGCTCGACCCCGCCATGGTCGAGGAGATCGAGCGCCAGGGCCTCACGGCGAAGAACGTCGAGGTCTTCCGCGGGGACGCGGCCCGCTTCGACTACGCAAGTCTTGGCAGGATCGACAAGGTCGTCGCCAACCTGCCCTACGCCGCGAGCTCGCCCATCACGTTCCAGCTCTTCCGGGTCCCGTTCACGCGCGCCGTGCTCATGTACCAACTCGAGTTCGCCCAGCGGCTCACGGCCGCCCAAGGCACGGACGACTACGGTCGGCTCGCCGCCGCCTGCGCGTACCACGCCAAGGCGGAGATCCTCGAACGGGTCCCGCCGACCGCGTTCACGCCGCCGCCCGAGGTCACGTCCGCCGTGGTCCGCCTCACGCCGCACGCCAAACCCCCGTTCCCCGTCGGCTCCCCCGGATCCTACGCGGAGCTCCTTCGCGTCCTGTTCTCGACGCGACGCAAGACCATCCGCGCCACCCTCAAACGGCACCACCCCGAACTCGGCCACGCCCAGTGGGCCCCCGTCGAGGCCGCGCTCAACGGGCTCGCCGTCGCCGAGCGCCGCCCCGAGGAGCTCACGCCCCAGGAACTCGGCCGCCTCGACGCCACCCTGGAGGCGCTTGGCCACGGCTGAGCTGCGGTCGCCGCACGGCATCCGGTACGAGACACATCCGGACGTCTACGATCCCCACGACGACACGTGGCTCCTCGTCGACGCCATCGACGTCGGCAAAGGCGAACGGTTCCTCGAGGTCGGGTGCGGGGCGGGGCTCGCCGGGATCCAGGCCGCGCGATCGGGCGCCCGCGTCCTTGCGACCGACCGAAACCCGCACGCGGTCGGCCTCGCACGCCGCAACGCGCGCCTCAACGAAGTCCGCATCGAGGTCGCGCGGGCCGACCTGCTCGCCGGGATCCGCCGCGGGCGTTTCGACGCCGTCGCGTTCAACCCGCCCTACCTTCCGACCGCGCCGGACGAGCACGTCCCCGGCCGCCTCGACGCCGCGCTCTCGGGCGGGCACACCGGGCGCGCGGTCACCGAACGGTTCCTCGACGAGGCCCGTGACGGCGGCATCCGGCGCGCCTGGGTGGTGGGAAGCAGCCTCGCGGAGCCCCCGACCCTTGTGCAAGTCGCGAAGGACCGCGGATTCCGCGCTCGCGCGGTGTCGTCGAAAAGACTAAGCTTCGAGACGCTTACTGTCTACGACCTCTTCGCTCGATGAGGGGGGACGAGACCTCATGAGCCACCTCGAATCCGGACGCGTCACGTGCTCGATGTGCTACACCGTCCTCGACACGGTCCGCGCGCGTCCGATCCTCACCACCCGACGCCTCAA
>JACPAO010000034.1 GCA_016180755.1 Methanobacteriota archaeon | reverse complement strand
TTATAATATAAATAGATTTTGATTATAGGATTATATTCTTAAACCACTAAAAAAAGATCGTCTTCTTTCTGGTGTTCACTCCCCCAGGTCGACCTTGTTCCGAACGTCGCCCGGGCCGACGCCGAACCGCTCTTCGATCTGGTCCATCGGGGTCTCCTCGATCCACGCCTCGAGGAGGGCCGCCGTCTTGACCTGGCTGAGGAAATCCTCGTGGCTGTGGGCCTCCTGCGGGCCCAGAAGGAGCCCCTCCTCCTCTTCGGCGGCCTTCTCCAGGACCCAGTCGTCCTTCTGTCGAAGGTACAATGGGTCGATGTCGACGGTGCTGCTGATCGCGTGCAGGAACGCGAACGTCCCCGTGGAAGGGCGCTTGGAGGCGACGTCGAGCGCGCGCCGCAGCGTCAAGGCGCTGTGGGGGTCGATGTACAGGTCGCTCGTGCGCTTCCCGAACAGGGTCGGCGAGACCCGATCCCCTTCCCGCACGACGAAGCCGTTGTCCACGAGGAACCGCAGCACCTCGGACAGCCGGGCCTTGATGAGCCACGACTCGCCCTGGTGCGCGTAGAACGTCGAGTCGAGGAACTTCTCAAGAAGCGTCACCGTCGGCGTGAACCCCGCCGCGACGCTCGCGAGCGCGTGCACGCGCAGCGCAGGCTCGCTGCCGAGCTTGCTCGTAAGGGGCTCCGGCTCCGCGTCCAGGTACGAGGCGACGAGCGTCTCGCGCTCGTCCTCGCTCTTCGCGATGAGCACAGCCTCCCCGTACGGGTCGTACCGGGGCCGGCCCGCGCGGCCCATCATCTGCTGGACCTCGAACACCGGCAGCGGCTGGTTCCCGAGGTTCACGTCGAACCGCCATACGTCGCGGATGATGACGCGACGCGCCGGCGTGTTGACGCCCGCCGCGAGGGTGGGCGTCGCGCAGATCACCTTGACGAGGCCCGCGCGGAACTGGTCCTCGACGAGGCGGCGCTGCGAGGAACTGAGGCCCGCCGTGTGGAAGGCGACGCCGTGGCGCACGAGCTCCCCGAGGTGCCGGCCGCTCAGGCTCGGCTCCCCCTCGTCGCTCATGCCGAGCGCGAGGGCCTTGAGCTTCTCCGCGTCGTCGGGCAAGAGGAGCCGTTGGACGTGCTTCGCGAGCTTCTTCGCGGCCGCCTCCGCGCTGCGGCGGGTGTTCACGAAGACGAGGCACTGCGCCTTCTCCGCGAGCATGTCGAGGACGAGGTCGGCCACGGCGTCGCCCGAGTCCACCGTGAGGGCGCGCCTCGTCCGGTCCTCGAAGGTGATCGCGCGGCCGTACAGGACGCCCTTCTTGAGGGGCGTCGGGCGCCACTGCGACTCGACGAGTTCCGCCCCGAGCCAGTCGGCAAGTTCCTGCGAGTTGCGGATCGTGGCGCTCAAGGCGACGATCTGCGCTTCGGGGTTGAGCGCGCGGAAGCGTGCGAGGAGCACTTCGAGCGTCGGCCCGCGGCCGGCGTCGTGGATGAGGTGGACCTCGTCGGCCACGATGACGCGGATGTCGGAAAGCCAACCGACGCGGTGCCGTAGCAGCGAGTCCATCTTCTCGCTCGTCGCGACGATGACGTCGAACCGGGCGAGGTGGGTGTCCTCCTCGTCGAGGTCGCCCGTCGCGATGCCGACGCGGATCCCCAGGCGTTTGAACGCTTGGAGCTCCTCGTGCTTCTCCGAGGCGAGCGCGCGCAGGGGCACGATGTAGAGCGCCTTGCCGGGTGGGTTGCCGCCAAGGAACCGCTGCAGGATCGCGAGGTAGGCCACGAGGGACTTGCCGCTTGCCGTGGGGATGCACAAGACGACGCTCTTACCGGACAGGATGGCCGGCAGCGCGGCCTCCTGCGGCGGGTAGAGGCGCTCGATGCCCTGCTCCTTGAGGACGGCGCGGACCCGCGCATCGACCGACTCGTACGACGCCTTCAACGCGGCGTTCCAAGCCCGCGTCCGACTTAATCCTGTCCCCGGGGAGGCCAACAGTGGCCCTTCGTACGCAACCTTTTTACACGTTCGGTCCCGCTGCCGTGGCGATGCGTTCGACCGTCGCCGTTCTCGTCGTCGTCCTGCTGGCGTCGTCCGTCGCGGGCTGCCTGGAAGGCGGCGGGGCCAAGGACGACCCGGCCCGCGCGCCGCGCGCGAAATACGGCGCCTCCGTCATCAACCTCAACGCGAGCCTCCTCGACACCGCCCGGTTCGCCGCCGACGAGCGGTTCGGGCCCGACCGGCCGCTCACGATCCAGGACCTTTCGGCCCTCCTTCCCAAGGCGCTCACGAACTACAACGTCACGCTCGCTTACGTCCTCAACATGAGCCTCTACCCGAACGTGAAGGCGTACCAGATCGGGGAGACGCTCACCGGCCGCGCCATCTTCGGGCTCGTATTGTCGGACGACGGCGAGTTCCACCCCGAGCGCCCGAGCATCATGTTCACGTGCAGCCAGCACGGGAACGAGCCGAGCGGCTCCGAGGCGTGCCTCATCCTCATCGAGTACTTCACGCACGGGACTGACAAGGTCGCCCAGGACGTCCGGACCCGGCTCAACATCCTCGTGAACCCGCTTGCGAACCCCGACGGGAAGGAAGGCAACCGTCGCGGCAACTACGACGAGGTCGACATCAACCGCGACCACATGAACCTCGCCACGTTGGAGGGCCGCGCGATCCACGCCTTCTACAAGATGTTCAACCCCATGATGACGCTCGACCTCCACGAGTTCGTCTGCAACCGGCTTCCCGGCGGGACCGGCGGATGCCTCCCGACCGGGATCACGTTCGAGGCGGCCGGCCCGGAAGGCGCCCAGAACGATCCCGCCCTCTTCGTCGGGACGAACGAGCTCCTCCGCCACGTCCTACAGCGCTCGACCGAGAAGTACGGCGTTGGCACCTCGTCGTACTACCTCGTGGCGCCGACCATCCCCGGCACGGGGCAGTCCGGCACGTCGGTGGGGGCGTACCCGAGCGTCCACCGCCACCACTTCGCCCTCCGGAACAGCTACAGCCTCCTCTTCGAGACGGGCGGCGGCGCGGGGCTCACGAACCTCGCGCGGCGCGTCGACCACCAACTCACCGCGACGTTCGCCTCGATCGAATGGTTCTTCACGAACCAGGCGCGCGCGCTCCAGGTCGTCGCCGACGCCGACCGCTCCGCCGCGACTCGCACGCCCGGCATCCAGGGCTGGGTCGCCCCGCCCCAGACGAACCTACCCAAGCTCGAGCATTTCCTCGGGATGCACGGGATCAATTTCACGAAGCTCGACAAGGACACGACCTACGGGCTCGTGCAGGACTACCGCAACAACGGCGCCCCCGCCGCGAAGTCCTTCCCGAACGGGACCCTCGTCGTGAACCGGTGGCAGGCGGACGGGCGGCTCATCCTCGAGCTCTTCGAGAACACGGCGGACACCTACTACAACCGCGGGCCCCGCGCGTGGCCGCTCGAGGCGTACCGCGTCCTCCAAGCGCCCTAGGACACCGACTCGGCGTCGCGTCGCAGCGCGTCGATCTCCGCGAGGTCCGGGTGCAGCGCGAGCGTCGCGATGTGATCCGCGTGCGCGACGAAGGCCGCACGCAGGTCGCCCAGGCGTTTCCCGAGTTGCTTCGGCAGGGGCCGCCCGCGCTCGTGGCCGGCGAGGTAGTCGCGAAGCGGCGCCACCATGAGGGCGTACGCGCGGGAGAGGTCGAGCCACGCGTCGTCGTCGTCGGCCTGCGCGGCCTCCTCGACGACGGCCAGGGCCTCCCGGACGTCGCCCAGGAAATCTTCGACGCGCTTCCTGAAGCCCTCGACGTCCATGGAGGTCGCCTACCGCATCACGGTCCCGCCGTCCACGATCAGCGTCTCGCCCGTGATGAAGCTCGACATGTCCGACGCGAGGAAGAGGACGACGTCCGCGATCTCGCGGGGCTCCCCGAACCGACGGAGCGAGTTCTCCTTTTCGAGCGCGCGACGGTCTTCCTCCGAGATCTTCGTGAGCCAGTCGGTGCGGATGTTGCCGGGCGCGATCGCGTTGGCGCGGATCCCGTAGGAGCCGTACGTCCGCGCAAGGTCGCGCATCATGCCGAGGACGGCCGCCTTCGCCTCCGTGTAGGGAAGGCCTTGGTACCCCGTGAGGGCCGGGGTGCTCGACGTGAACACGAGGGTCCCGGCGCGCTGCCGGAGCATCCGGGGGATGGCGTGGTAGGCGCACCACCGTGACCCGTCGAGATCCACGGACGCGACGGTCCGCATCGCCTTCTCGAGCTCCTCGGGCGCAAACTCGTGGAGGGGGTTCTCCCACCACTCCTTCACGACCTCGTAGCCCGCGTTGTTGACGACGGTCGCGAGCGGGGCCTTCGACCACGAGGCGACCTTCTCGAAGAGGAGCCGCACGGAGTCCTTGTCCGTCACGTCGCAGCCCACGCCGAGGGCGGGCGCCTTGAACCGCTTCCGGAGGTCCGCGGCGACGCGCTCCGCCTCGGACTGCTTGCGCGACGTCACGACGACGTGCGCCCCGACGGACGCGAACGCCTCCGCGATGGCCCGGCCGTTGCCCCGCGTGGACCCGGTCACGACGGCCACCTTTCCCTTGAGCCCGAAGCGGTCGCCGGCGCCAGCGCGTGCCATCCCGCGGCCCAACCGCGGCGCGGTCATGAACGCTTCGCAACCGCCCCCTCGTTCGTCCGTCCCACAGAGGTTTTCACAGGCGGCGCGCTCCGGGACGGCATGACGGGCCTCCCCGAGGGCTGGAAGGAGCGCGATGGCAGGCTCCGCGGCGCGTACGAGTTCAAGGATTTCGTGCGCGCCATGACCTTCCTCAACGAGGTCGCGTTCCTCGCCGAGTCGCGCGAGCACCACCCCGACTTCACGGTCCATTGGAACCGCGTCGATTTCGTCGTGTGGAGCCACGACGTCGACAAGGTGACCGACCGAGACACCAAGCTCGTCGCGGGCATCGCCAAGATCGCGGCGCGGCACAAGGCGAAACCGGGCTAGGGACGCCCGGATTACGGCGCCGGACGCAAAGTCTTTTCATCCGGAAGCCTCCAACTTAGGGCTTGGTGCGCACCGCCCTCCTAGCCGTCGCCTTCCTCCTCGCCGTAGCGGTGGCCGGGTGCGTCCGCGGCCCCACGGACGAGGGC
>JACPAO010000093.1 GCA_016180755.1 Methanobacteriota archaeon | reverse complement strand
CGGCCGCGTCGTGAAGGGCCGCGTCGTCGAGGACGGGGCGACGCCGCCGGCGCGCGCGAAGCCGGCCGTCATCCTCGAAGGCCTCCACAACTACCACACGCACATGGGCGACGCGTTTCTGCGGGGGCGGCCCTTGCCGCGCGGCATCGACGAGCTCGTGCGGCCGGTCACGGGCTACAAGCACCGCATGCTCGCGAGCGCCGGCCCGGCGACGCTCCAGTCGGGCGTCCGCCGCGTGCTCCAGGAGTACGCGAACGGGGGCGCGCGAAGCATCCTGGATTTCCGGGAACAGGGCGTGCAGGGCGTCGGGTGGGTCCGCCGCGTCCACGACGCGCTGGGGCCCCACGCCCCGCAGGTGCGGCTCCTCGGGCGGCCCGCGAAGCCGGCTCCCGACGAGGCCGAGCTCGAGGACCTCGTCGAACGCGCCGACGGCCTCGGGCTTCCGTCCCTGTCCGACGTGGGGCCCGCGTCCCTCGCGGCCGCCGCCGCCATCTGCCATCGGGCGAGGAAGCCGCTTGCGATCCACGCGAGCGAACAGCGCCGCGAGGACATCGACGTGATCCTCGGTTCGAAGCCCGACCTTCTCGTCCACCTCAACGCCGCGACGGCCGCCGACCTCCGGAAGGTCGCGCGCGCCGACGTCCCGGTGGCGGTGTGCCCCACGTCGAACGCGTACTTCCGCATCCGGTCGCAAGTGCGGTCCCTGCGGCGGGCCGGCATTGCGTTCTTCCTGGGCACGGACAACGCCATGCTCGGGGGCACGGATCTTGTGGAGGAGGCGCGGCTTGCGAAACGCCACTGCCCGGAGGTGAAGGACGAAGAGCTCCTCCGGGCGCTCACGACGCCCCCGGAGAAAGCCATAAAACACGTGCGTCGCGTTCCCGCCGCGTCGGGCGCACGCGAGCCCGTCGTCGTCCTGCCTCTTCGCCGCGGCCGCGTCCGCTGGGGCGGACGGCCCGTCGTCGCGCGCCGGTGAACCCATGGAGAACGTGAAGCGGATCATCGTCCCGACCGACGGCTCGGGCCACGCCGACATCGCCGTGGAGCGGGGCCTGTCGCTTGCGAAGGCGCTCAAGAAACCCGTCGTCGTCCTCTACGTGGTCGACCGGCCCGGCTTCCAGGCCTTCCCGCCCGAGAGCCTCCTCGTCGACGTCTCCGACCTCGTCCGGAAGGAGGCGTCCGCGGTGCTCGCAAAGATCGAGGCGCGCGCGAAGACGATCGGCGTCGACGTGAAGTCCGAGGTGCACGAGGGGCATCCCGCGGAGGAGATCTGCCGCACCGCCCAGCCGGACGACCTCATCGTGATCGCGACCCACGGGCGGCGCGGCCTCTCACGGATGCTCCTGGGCAGCGTCGCCGAGAGCGTCATCCGGCACGCGCCGTGCCCGGTCCTCGTCATCCGCCACGGGAAGACCTAGCGTCGACGCAGTCGACCCTTTTTTAACCCGGCCCGGCTTGGCCCGCCGAAGCCATGGCGGACGGACTCTACGAGCGGATCTTCGAGCTCGCGAAGCGCCGCGGCTTCCTCTACCCGAGCTTCGAGCCGTACGGGGGCGCGGCGGGCTTCTACGACTACGGACCCTTGGGCGCCCAACTCAAGGCGGGCATCGAGAACCTCTTCCGCCGCATCTTCGTCGTCGAGGAAGGCTGCGCGGAGATCAGCTGCCCCGCCGTGACGGTCGAGGAGGTGTTCGTCGCCTCGGGCCACGTCGCGAAGTTCGACGACCCCGTCGTGCGCTGCCAGAACTGCCGTTCCCCGTTCCGGGCGGACCACCTCATCGAGGAGGCGGGCTACAAGGGGAACGCGGCGCTCCTCAAGAACGAAGAGATCGACGCGCTCGCGAAGAAGCTCGGCGTGAAGTGCAAGAACTGCGGGGGCCCGTTCGGCGCGGCGTACCGGCAGAACCTCATGTTCAAGACCGAGATCGGCCCGGGGAGCGGCAAGGTCGGGTACCTTCGGCCCGAGACCGCGCAGGGCATCTTCGTCGACTACCCGTACCTGTACCGGTACTTCCGGGAGCAGTTGCCGTTCGGGGTGTGCCAAATCGGCCGCGCCTACCGCAACGAGATCAGCCCGCGGCAAGGGGTCCTGCGGCTTCGCGAGTTCAACCAGATGGAGGTGGAGGTCTTCATCGACCCGCAGAAGCTCACGCACGCCAAGTTCGCCCGTGTGCAGGGGACGAGGCTCCGGTTCCTTCCCAAGGCTTCGAAGGAGATTGTCGAGATGACGATCGGCGACGCCGTCGCGAAAGGGGTCGTCGCGAACGAGGCGCTCGCCTACTACCTCGTCCTCGTGGACCGTCTCCTGACGCAGGCGGGGATCGACCCGAAGCGCCTTCGGTTCCGTCAGCACGAGGACGACGAGAAGGCCCACTACGCCCGCGACACGTGGGACGCCGAGTTCCAGAGCGAGCGGTTCGGCTGGGTGGAATGCGTCGGCATCGCCGACCGGTCCGCGTACGACCTCACGCAGCACGCGAAGCTCAGCGGGACGCCGATGCGGGCGGTCCGACGGTACGAGACGCCCCAGAAGCGCGAAGTGGTTCAGGTGCGCTCCGTGCCCGCGAAGCTCGGCCCGCTCTTCAAGAAGGAGGCAGGGGCCGTCACGGCCGCGCTCCTTGCCCTTCCCGCCGACCGGGCCGAGGCCGCCGCGGCCGCGAAGGAGGTCGAGGTCATCGTGGACGGCCGCAAGGTCACTGTGCCGCGCGCTGCGTACGATGTCGTCCGCGAGACCGTCACGGTCGCGGGCGACGACTACGTCCCGAACGTCATCGAGCCGAGCTTCGGTGTCGACCGCATCCTGTACGCCGTGCTGGAGCACTCTTACGTCGAGACGACGAAGGAAGGCGAAGCGTACACCGTCCTCCGGCTTCCGCTCGCGATGGCGCCCATGCAGGTCGGGGTCTTCCCGCTCATGCCCAAGGACGGGCTCGACGCGGTCGCCCTGGACCTCCTCCACAAGCTGCAGGCCGCCGGGCTGCGGGCCCTCTACGACGAGTCCGGCGCGATCGGCCGCCGGTACGCGCGGATGGACGAGGTCGGGACGCCGTACTGCGTGACGGTCGACTACGACAGCCTCAAGGACCAGTCGGCGACGGTCCGGGAGCGCGACTCGACGAAACAGGAGCGGGTCCGTTTCACGGACCTCGTCGACCATCTCCGGAGAAGGTTCTCCCCGTTCCGAGATTCGTAAAAGAATCGAAACCGTTTATTAGGCGACGCGGGCTAGCTCGCGTTCGGGACGAGGGACCAGGCGTTCGTATCAGCCATGCCTACGAAGAGTGAACAGCTGAGCGGGGTCCTTGCCACCCTTCGCAAGAGTCCCGGCGTCGAGGGATCGGCGCTCCTGAGCCGCGACGGGATCCCCGTCGTCGCGGACCTTCCCGCCTCGTACAGCCGCGAGACGTTCAGCGCGATGACGGCCGCCATGTTGGGCGCGGCCGAGACGGCCATGATCGAGATCGGACGCAACGTCCCCGACCGGCTCATCCTCGAGAACCCGGAGACCCGGCTCGTCGCCCTCGGCGTCAACAATGAACTCATGCTGGTCGTGGTCGCGAAGACGTCCGCGGCGCTTGCCGAGATCATAAAGGCCGCCTCGGCCGCCGCCGACGGGATCCGCAAGGTCGTCGGCTGATTTCGCGGGTTCCGGCGTCCGCGCAGAAAGCATAAATAGCCTCCAGGCGGCGTGAGGGGTCGCCGCATGGCCGTTCGCGTCGTCCGTTTCGTCGTCGTCGGCTTGATCGTCCTTCTTGCGTTGGTCGCGACGGCTTCGGCGCGCTGCGGGACCGGCAACGTGCGGCCCAGCTTCACCGACGCCGACGATCCGCTTCGCGTGTTCGCGAAGGCCCAAAGCGAGACGACGGGCCCGTTCCTGAGCCTCGACCCGTCCGCCGCGTCCGCGAACGTGTACCGGTCGCCCACGGCCGACGCGTCCTCGGGTCCCATCGCGAGCGGCAAGACCACCCTCCACGACGCCGCGAACCGTCCGTTCATCGAGTTCGCGCTAGCGGGCGGCGTACCGCGGCTCCATTACCTCAACCTTTCCCGGCCCATCGCGGGCACGCTGTACTGGCAGACCGCGGCACTCTCCGCCGCCTCGAAGGAAGCGAGCCAGGTGCGGGTCGAGCTCTTCCTCGGCGAGCGCCGGCTCGGAGGCGATGAGTTTACCCTACATCTGATGAACACAGGCGGGGCGTGGATGGCTTCGACCATCTGCTTCCGGTCCGAGCTGCCGCGGCTGGAACCGGGGGAGCCCGTCGTCCTTCGCATCACGCGCCTCAGCGGCCTCGCGGACTTCGTCGTTGGTACGGGCGGCGCGCAGTCGACGAACCTGGAGTTCCGGACCTTCGCGAGCGATCCTCTTGCCGGGGCCCTGTACCTGGAGAACGGCCGCCTCGTAGGGGGCGGTCCGGAGGAAGAAGGCACCAGCGAGGCAGCGGCTCCCCCCGCGGCGGCGTCCGCCCTGCCGCTTGCCAGCCTGGGCGCCGTCCTGGCCGCCGGTCGACCGCGGCGCCGCGTCGTCCTCGTCGCGCTCGTCCTTGGCGTCGGCGCCATGGGGGGATGCCTCGGGGCCAAGGTGCCGCAAGAGGAGAACGCGATCTCGGAAGAGCCGCAACCCACCGCCCACGCCACGCTCGAGGAGCGGCCCGACCTTCAGGCGTCGGGCCACGGGGCCGTCGAGGGACGCATCCGCGATGAGAACGAGCTGCCGGTCGCGGGCGCCCACGTCGCCCTCCTCGGGACGAACCACTTCACGCAGTCGAACGTGTCGGGTCGATTCGCGTTCCCGAACGTCACAGCGGGGACGTTCCTCATGCGCGTCGACGCGGCGCGGTTCCTGCCGCTCGAGCAGGACGTCGTCGTCGAGACCGGCAAGGCCACCAAACTCGACGTGCGCCTCACGCGTCCCTCGACGGGCTCCGGCAACTTCAAGGCGCACTCCCACGACGTGTGGGGCGACGACGTCGTCCGCGTGATCGACGAGTTCGATTTCGTGCCCATGTTCCTTCCCGCCTTCACGGTGGGCGGGGAGGCCAACGCCCCGCTCGCGAACACGTGGTGGTGCGTCGGGTCCGTGTACTGCGAGGCCCTCGTGCCCCTCGACGTGGCGATCCTTCCCGGCACGGGGCTCGTCGAGGTCACCGCCTCGTGGACCGCGGGGCCGACGACGC
>JACPAO010000092.1 GCA_016180755.1 Methanobacteriota archaeon | reverse complement strand
CGCCCGGGCGGCCGCCGGCCCTGGTCCCGCCCGCCAAATGCGGCGCGATCAGATTTTCTCCGGCTAACGCTTTTTCGAGGACGTCGCTTTCCAGGCCCAACGGATGTGGCTCCCCGACATTTGCGTCCCTCATGGAAGCAAGGCAAACCCGGTCGGGAGCGATTACCGCAAAATCGAAAAACCCATGTTCCTCAAGCTCCGGCCGGAACTTGAGGTCCTTCGGCGCGTAGCCCTCCTGGATGCCCGCGCCGTTGTTGATGGGCATCTGGCTGTCCGTCGACGTGACGGAGAAGGTGAGGCGGTACGTGCCGTCGCTGCGGAGCCATTTCTTGAGCTCCTGTGGCTCGTAGTCGCGAAGCTTGTCGACCTTGACCTTGAGCGGGGCTTCCCAATAGAACTGGAGGTTTCCCGGGTCGGAACCCTCCGGCTGGAGGCACGTCGGGCACTCCCAAGGCCGGTACTTGACCTGCATCTTTGGTGGATCGATCGAGGCCGAGAGCCAAGGGGGCTGCTTGGAAACCGCGAACGTGGCCCAGATCTCCTTGTTGGGGTCGTACCAGTATCCTTCCTGGTCGACGTCGAAATAGTAGCTGAGCCAGGACGATCGTCATGAACCCGTAGATGGGTCCGCAGGGGACGCCGGCCCCGTCGGCACATGCGCCGTCAACAGGTGGGGCGGGGGCGGGTTGCGCCATGGCCGCGGGCGCGAAGAGCAGGGCTCCGACGAGCATGGCGGAAAGGGGAATGGCTCGCATCGTTCGCCTCCTGGCCGAGCCGAAAACCTCGTCAGTCGTATTTAACCGTTGGCGGCGTCGGCCCACGCTTGGCGGCTACGCGCGCCGGAACCGGAGCCCGATCGCGCCCACGGCGGCGAACAAGAACACCAGGAGGCCGGGCCCGGCCGCGAGGCCGTCGGCCTCGTTCGTTTCGGCCGACGCTCCTTCGACCTCCGGCCGGAACCGCAGATCCTTGGGGCCGTAGCCCTCCATGAGGCCCGCGGGCCGCCCGGTCGCGTCGGTGCCGGCCATGCTGTCGTTCGAGGAGGCGCGGAACGTGACGCGGTACGTGCCGTCGCTCTTGAGCCACTTCTTGAGCTCCGCGGCGTCGTAGTCGCGAAGCTTCTCGACCTTGACCTTGACGTCGCCTTCCCAGTAGAACTGCCACTGCTGCGGGTCGGACCCTTCCTGGCGCACGCAATCCGTGCAGCCGTCGATGGCGCGGTACGGGACCTTGATCTTCTTCGGCTCGAAGCTCGTCTCGAGCCACGGTGGCTGCTTGTTGACGGCGAACTCGAGCCAGACCTCTTCGCCGGCGTCGTACCAGTACCCTTCGCCGTCGACGTCGAAGTAGTAGCTCACCTTGCCTTTCGTCTCGAAGACGTCGGTGTCCCCGAACTGGAGGTCCCTCGACTTTTCGAGGACGATGGTGATGATGACCGTGATGGGCCCGCAAGGGGGTGCGGCGGCGCAGGCGACGCTCGAGTCCGCCTCGACCGCCGGAGCATCGACGGGTTCGGCGGCGCCGAGCGGGGCCAAGACTGCGGCGAGAACGGCGGCGGCAAACACGTGGTGAATCTGCAACTCTTGACCTCCTTCGCCTGAAAAAGTCGGCCCCGCGTATTTAATGTTTGTCGGTCTCCGTCTTGAAACCGGAGCCGAGGCAGACGCGCCCGGTTCAAACCAACGCCGTTATCAAGGCTCCCGGTCGTTGCCGCGAATCGGGATGCCTCATGCAGATTGTTGACGCGAACGCGCTCGTCGGGACCACGGTGGAAGGCACGAAAGGCAGCATCACGGTGATGCCCGCCCACGACGAGCCCCTCTTCGGCACCCAAGTCATCGTGATCCCGCCCAACGTCAAGGCCCCCAAACAAGGCACGACGGTCGCGTCGAAGACCCTCCTCTTCGTCCTCCAAGGTTCCGCGACGCTCACGAACGGCGAATACTACCAGAAGGTCACGCCGGGCAAGCTCGTCATCCTCGACGCCGGCGAGGAACGCGTGTTCCAGACGGAGAAGGAGAAGTGCGTCTGCCTCGAGGTCCGCTTCGGGCCCCCGCCGCCGCCTGCGCCGGTCTCCGCTCCGGTCGTCGTGGAGCTCTTCACGCCACCCGTCGCGGAGGCGCCCGCGAAGCGCTCGACGAGCGTGTACGACGAAGTCTGATCAGTCGACCCACGCGCTTCCCGTCATGAAGCCCTCGAGCCGACGCACGGCGCGGTAGAGCGGCTTGCACGAGCACTCGACGGCCCCCGCCGCCTCGACGAACGCGATGTCCTGGGTCGTGTTGTAGGACTCGATGTGCCCCAAGACCTCCTCGTCGCAGCGGCCGCAGTTGTGCGCGCCCCGCTTCGAGCCGCCGCCGACGGGGTCGGACTTGAGGACGGCCGACGCGGCGGCCGGCTTGCCGCGGCGCAGGACCTCCAGCACGCTCCACAGCCAGGGGCTGCGGTACTCGCGGTCCTTCCATAGGGTCTCGACGAGCGTGAACTTCTGGACGTTCGTCGGGTTCACGCTGATGATGTCGGAGTGCGGCGCGCAGTCGGCGATCGACCGCACGATGTCCTCGACCGTCTCTTCCTCGGTGAGGAAGGGGGGCTTGAGGAGGAGGTAGGTCTTCACGCCGACGCCGGCCTCACGGCAGGCCTTCGCCGCCTCGACGAAGTGGCGGAACCCGTACCCCTTGTTGATGGCCTTGTCGCACACCTCGTCCGACGAGGATTCGAGGCCGAGGGCGACCATGAAGTGGGAGCCGTTCGCGCGGCACGCGTCTTCGACCTCGCGGAGGCGGGCCGGCGTGCAGTACTCGGGGCGGCTCTCGACGATGACGAGCTTGAACAAGCGCGACGCCTCGGCGACGATCGTTCGCCGCGCGTCGTCCATCACCTCGGCTGGGTCGAGGAAGTTGCCGCCCGTGTAGATCTTGAGGATCGACTCGCCCTTGTGCTCGGCGGCCGCGGCGCGCCATTGCGCGACGAGCTGGTCCGCGTTCACCTTGCGGTGCGCCGTGTCGACGAAGTATCCGCACATCGTGCAGCCGTGCTGGTAGTCCCACGTGCAGCCGCGCGTGCGGAGGATAAGCGTCATGGCGCGGTGCTTCGTGCCCTGCCACGACTCGTCCTCGCGCCACAGTTTCACGTAGCGGTTGAGGTCGATGTCCTCGTCGACCTTGAAGCGGGTGCGCGACTTCGCGATGGCCTGCGAGAGGTCCGCGAGCGTGAGCGAAGGGAGCTGGACGGCCTCAGACATGGTGCCTCACCTTCACGGCCTCGCCGCGACGCATCTCGACCATCTCGGGGCCCGTCATGGCCGCCACGCCGACCGCGCGCACGTCGCCCCCGTGCGTGACGACGACCTCGTCGCCGACGCGGATGTCCGGGTCGGCCCCCTTCACCCCGACGGCGAAGATCGACCCCGTGACCGGGAAGTCCTCGATCTCGACGCAGTACTTTCCGGTGCGCGCGATGCGTTCTCCTCCGTCGATGGTCAAGGACAGGAAGCCGCGGTCCGTGGGTAGCATGGCAAGCTGGTCGATGCCGATGTGGACCTTCCCGGTCGGCCACTTCCCCTGGACCTGGACGCCTTCGAAGAGCTTGTCGGCCGCCTCGGCGCCGAACTGGTAGGTGGCAAGGCCGTGGAGCCGCCCGCGCAGCACGTCGCGCATCGAGCCGCGGCCGAGGTCCTTCGCGAAGGAGCGCAAGACGGCCCCGAGGCGGGTGAGCTCGTGCGGTTTCGTCGCGTCCGGGCCTTCGCAGGTGACCACGTGGCCGGCCGGGAGTAGGTCAGCGACGAGTCGGTAGGTGTGCTGGGGCAGGTGGCTCACGACGCGCCCATAGGCGCGCTTCTTGAGGAGCGACGACAAGAGCTCGCGGATCATCGCGCCTTCGTCCGCGTCCCAATCGCCGGTCACCGGCACATCGTAGTGGGCGGCAGGGTAGGTGAGCTCGAGCTCGCGGGGCACGAGGCCGAGGGGGCTCGTCACGATCACGTCGTGGACGAGGCCGCCGGCTCCCGACTCCCAAACGGTGTCGAGGATGGCGCGGTGGGTCCTCGACCGCGAGTACGGCTTGCGGTGGCTGCAGGGAAGGAGGAGCAGGATCGGCGCCTGGGTTCGCGGTTGGTACCGGTCGCGCACGCGTTCGCGGAACCTGGCGACGTCGGCGCGCCGGAGGGATTCCTTCGTGTTCGCGAAGACGCGCGAGCGCCGGACGATGGGGGAGCGTTCCTCGACCTGCGGTCCGTGTGCGTCGATGCGGCGAAGGAGGGCGGTGAGCTCGGGGTGGGAGCGGACGCGCGCCTCGACGAGCTCGCGAAGCTGGCCGTTGCGGATTGCGTTCCGGACGGCCCCGAGTTCCTGCAGGGCGGCGTATTGGTTGTGCCGGCGGACCTCCGCCTCCGTGAACGAGTTGGGGGCCTCGCCGCCGCACGCCGGGCACACGCACTCCGGGCGCTCGAGGGTCGCGGCCGCGAAGCTGCCGTGCGACGTGAGGTAGCGGCCTTCGGCCGCGGCGAGGCTGAGGGGCACGGCGTCGAAGACGTCGATGCCCGCGTACGCGAGGACGGCCAGCTGACTGGGCTCGCCGAGGCCGGGTGCGTAGAGAAGGCGGGAATACGCGGCCTCGGTGCGGGCCGCGGCGACCGCGGGTGCGAAACGCCGCGGGTTGCGGAACAGGGCGGCCGCGCCGTGGAACACCGAAACGCTAGAACCGAGAGGCGCGAGGCGGACCCGGCCCTCGGACATGGCGGGGACGGCCTCGAGGGTCCGCGGCAGCACCAGTTGCCCGGCGACGGCCGTCGGCCCGGCGTCCGAGAACCGGGCCGTCGTAACGACGAGCGCCGCGGGGTTCGGACGGGCCGCGAGGACGGGCTCCCAATGGGATTCAGAGGGGGCCATCTCGCCGTCGACCCACAGCATCGCGGGGAACTCGACCTTGCGTTCGCCCAGGTCGAGAAGGCCGGACCGGGCCGCGGCGTCGCGGCCTTGGACGTTGAGCATCGGAGTCGCGGGCTAGACCCGCCTCCTATTTAACGCTAGAGTAGGGCCGTCGTCGCGGGCGCACCGGAATCAGGCTTCGACGACAGGGAAGTCCTGCGTGGCGCGCTTCATCTTGCGGGCGGCCTGGACGAGGCTCTTGGCGCGCTTCGGCTGCATGCCGCCCTTGCCGCCTTTCGATTGGCGGATCCGGCGGGCGAGCTCCTTCGGGCGCGACTTGCGAAGAAGGTCGATGCTCGTGATGCCCGCGTTCACGAGGGTCTCTGCGGTCTGCTTGCCGATGCCTTCGATGACCATGAGCTCGGCCATGTGCTGCCACCGCTCGACGGTCCCCGTCACGGTGCTGAGGTTGTTCGCCAGAACCGTCGCGTTCGTGAGGCGCAGCTGGTCGGTGGTGTGGATGCCGAGTTCGTGCAGGCGTCGGCCGTAGATGTCGCCGATGCCTTCGATGTCGATGACGTCGATCTTGTTCGTGATGAGCCACGTGTTGACCTTGCCGGGCGGGACCGCGGGGTGCGCGGCGTGCCGCGGGGCGCCGAGCTTTGCGATGGCGTCGGCGCCGATGATCGTCGCCTTTGCGTAGCGGCCGGACTGGATCTCCTCGAGCGCCTTGGTGCGGTCGGCGCGGGTGTCCACGGTGAAGAACCGCTTGCGGGTCTCGGGGCCGTCGCGGAACGTGACCTCGACCACGAAGCCGCCCTCGGTCTCGAATACGATGCGCTTGTCGATGATGTTGCGGGGGATCCGCTCGAAGACCGTTCCGGCGTCCGGTCCGCGCGGCTTGAAGGAGCGAAGCCACTTCCC
>JACPAO010000091.1 GCA_016180755.1 Methanobacteriota archaeon | reverse complement strand
CCCCCTTTTTCGGGTGAAACGGGTCGTTTGACGACAGGGTCAAGAATCGGCCCGGCCGGGGGTCTTGAACCTTCGTCAACGATGTGTTCGGATTGGAGAAGCCCGCGGCACGGGGCCAACCCAAGCCTTTTATCGTGGCCGGGCGACCCCTGCGGCGGGCGGTTGGTGTAAGCAGGCATTCCAAGCATGGTTTAAGGCCGAGCCGACGTGGAAAGGTTTAGCAGCAGGTGGTCAAGAAATGCGGATGTCAAAGGGTCTCGTCGTCGGCGTGCTGGGCGCCCTTCTTCTTGGCGCGGCCGAAGCAGTCGGCGAGATGGCCTTCGCCCAGGCCGCGTCGTCGTCCGGTCCGGCCGACGGCTTCACGGTTCCGGTGGGTAGCGTGGGCGACCGCGTGAGCTACGACGTGGCGGCGCGTTTCGACGACAAGAATGAATGGAAGGCCAACCCGCCCGTCCGGTTCGAGGTGGCGGGGACCGGCGAAGCGCTCGACCGCACCGGGCAGTCGCACCGCGTCGTCTTCGTACAAGAGGATGCGCTCGCATGGGTGGTTCAGGGCGGCGTCGCCAATCTTGAGCTGAAGTACGATTACAACTGGACGTATGTGAACGCGTACTCGTTGGCCACGCGAGACGCGATCACGGGCTTTCGGGGGTACGACCTCAAGTACACCTCCCAATTCGTGTTGACCAACGCATATGCCGGCGCCGCCACCGAACGCGGGCCGTTCCCCGTCTCCATCTCACAGAACGAGACGTCCTACATGGGCATCGAGCAGGCCCTCCACCAAGGCGTCACCTATGAGCCCGGGGAGGACGCCTCGGCGTGGGCCCTCGACCGGATGGCCGCGACTCGCGGCCTGGGACTCCGGTGGGCGGCCGTCGACAACCTCACGCTTCGAGGAATCGTCGGCGGCGCGGCCATGATGGCGGGGCGTGAGGCTCTCCCCCTCGAGATCGAGGGCTGCGTCGAAATCCGTCCCCTCGAGGCAGGGGTCCGGGGCATCCCATTCCTCAACGCCGTCGTCCCCGCACCTTCGAAGGGTTGCTTCGAATACGTGGAATGGGTCACAGCCGATTCCCCTTACCCGATTCGTGCGGAAGCGCGCTTCGAGTTCCAGGAGAAGCCTTCCTGGTACAAGGCGAACCGCATCGAGTTCGTCTCGGCGCTCCGGGATTTCCGCGCGGGCACGCGGCCCATTCCCTGGACGGCGGATGACGCGGGAACGCCGTACCGCGAATCGGATCCCGGCGCCGAACGATCGCCGTCGGACCTCCGGCGCCCGACCGACGGAACAGGCCACGGACTCGGCTTCCGGCTCTCGGATGCCCTTGACGAAATCGCCGCCGAGCCGCAACTGCTGCTTTTCCAGCAGTGGAAGGCCGCCCACCCGGACGCGCGGATCGCCGGACTGTTCCTGGTGGCCCACGGGCAAGACCCGTCCGGCCGCCGATGGGAGATAACCTGGGCCGACCCCGCGGGCAAATCTTTCGTGGTCTTCGTCGAACGCGCGAAACGCGACGCGCAGTCCGTCGTCACGCAGATGGGCGAGGTCGAGTCGAAACCATTCAACGTGGACGACCTGCCCACCGCTCCCGTCACGCTGAAGGCGGCAGACGACCTTTGGAAGAAGTATGGTCTTGACCATCGGCGGCTGGCGCCGAACTTTGCACGCTGGGGCTACGTGTACAGGGAGGCGGGTGTCTCTTGCCCGGCCCTGACGCCGGGCTGCGTTCCGACAACGCCGAGCGCCAGGGACTCGTTCGGCTTCAACGCACTCGCGTACGGATGGGAGGACGGCGACGGCGGGAACGGCCGTGCAAACGCGGACATCGTGCCAACCCAAGGGAAAGTCGCCGTCGTCATGGTGGCCCTTGAAGAGGGTTACTCCTACCTCTCGGTCGACTACGAGAACTCCCCGTACCTCTCTGCCGGCCTCGACCGTCTCGGCGGATCGGGGTCCCCAAACGGCGCCCCTGCCGCGGCCCCGGACGCCGGATCCTCGCGGATTCCTCCCATCAGGAACGCCGCCCTCCTGACACTCTCCCTCCTCGGCCTCGTATTGGTCTCGTATTTTTGGCCCCTGGTGAAGGCGACCGGGGCCCACGCCCTCATGGTCATGCCCGGCTACGCGAAGCTCCACCGTGACCAACTCCTCAACAACAAAGTCCGCGACGCGCTCGTCCAGGCGATCCGCCTCGAGCCCGGCGTCGACCCGCCGCAACTTCAGAAATTGACGGGCGCGGCCTGGAGCACGGTGATCTATCACCTCGGCGTCCTCGAGAAGAACAAGTTGGTCTCGTCGCTTATCGACGGGCGGCACCGTCGCTATTTCCCCGCGGACAGCGTCAATGCCGGCGATCGGACCGGCATGGCCGTTCTCAAGAACCTTCGGGCCAAGGCGCTCTTCGAGATTCTAAACGACGAGCCCGGCCTCGACCGCGAGACGCTGGCCCGAAGGCTCGGCATCAGCCGGCCCGGCACATACTGGCACCTTGGACGGCTCGAGCGCGTGGGCCTCGTCGGCCGGGACAAGGACGGTCGCAAGGCCCGGTTCTACGCGTTGCAGAACACCGTCGGCGGAGCGCCGCCGGACCCGAACGCCATGGAAGTCGCCTAGAGGCACGGTGCGGCACCGGCCACGCGGCACAACCGCTCTATACTTGCGGTCCATCCCGCGTCCGCGTGCTCGTAGCGCAGGACCTCGAACGACTCTACGGCGAGTTCGCCGCCGTGAAGGGCGTGAGCCTCGAACTGCGCCCCGGACGCATCGTCGGCCTCGTCGGCAACAACGGCGCCGGGAAGACGACGACGATCAAGATGCTCATCGGCCTCCTCGACCCGACGCGGGGAAAGGTCGAGATCGAGGGCGTGTCGACGCGCCAGCCCAAGACCCGGCGGAAGCTCGGGTACCTCCCCGAGGAGTCCCCACTCTACGACGACATGAACGCCCTCGATTACCTCGCCTTCTTCGGGACCCTCTACGACGTCCCCCGGAAGGAAGGCGTCCGACGGGGCGAGATCCTCCTCACGCGCCTCGGGCTTGCGAAGGACGCATGGCGGAAGGCGATCGGCACCCTCAGCAAGGGGATGCGGCGCAAGATCGCCATCGCGCGGTGCCTCCTCCACGAGCCGCCCGTCCTAGTACTCGACGAGCCGACGAGCGGGCTCGACCCGGGGACGGCCCACGAGCTTGACGCGTTCCTCCGGGAGCTGCGCTCCGAAGGCAAGGCCATCCTCCTCTCCGCGCACAACCTCGGCCAGGTCGAGGAGCTGTGCGACGAGATCCTCGTCATGCACCGAGGCAAGCTCGTCGCCCGCGGCACGCTCCAGGACCTTCGCAGCACCTTCGGGACCGTCCAGTACCGTGTGAAGGCGACGTTGCCCTTCCCGGGGTCGCAGCCGGACGCCGCCATCCACGCCGCGACGGTCGCCCGGCTCGCCGACGTCGAGGCGGCGCTCAGCCACGTGAAGCGCGAAGGCGGCATCGTGCTCGAAGTCGAATCGCTCTTCCCCAGCCTCGAGGACATCATGCGTCGCGTCTCCTCGGAGGAACATGGCTGAGTTCCGGCTCCTCATGCGCGTCGCCGCCGAGGAGGCGAGCCGGTACTTCCGCGGCTTCAACCGGCGGGTCCTCCTGTTCATCGTGCTCGCGGGCCTCGCGGGCGGCCTCCTCTTCCCCATCATCCTCGAGCGGGGCGTCGTGCCGGACGAGAACCTGTACCGGGTCGACGCGTTCCCCGGAAGCCCGTTCCTCCCCGCGGAAGCGAGGCGACGCGGCACGGCACGACTTTGTCGTATACCTCGAGCATTACCTCGATAGCGTCCTCGCGAACGAAGGGAACCAGACCGCCGCCTTCCCCGTCGTCGTCCACGTCGTCTACCAGGCCCGCGCGCTCACGCCCGAGCAGGTCATCCAAGGCCAGCTCGCGCCCCAGCCCACGGGCACGGGCGTCGGCAACCGCAGCAACCCTACCGGGTCGCTCGTCCTCAACCAGACGGACGTGGTCGGGGAGGCCGTGAGCCCCGGCCGCGTCGAGGTCCCCTTTCCCATGGAGTCGCTCCTTCTCACGTTCGTCTACCTCATCCCCCTCAACTTCGTCGGCCAATACTACGCGGGAAGCCTCCTCGGCGAGCGCACCCGGTACCGCGGCATCCTCCTGCTCTCGGCCCCCCTGACCGGCCCGCAGATCCTCTTCGCGAAGACCCTCCCGTACCTCGCGTTCGCCGCGCTCTTCAGCCTTGTGGCGACGCTCTTCCTTGGTGCCGGCGCGCTCGCGTTCCTGGCGACCCTCCCCATCTTCGCGTTCTTCCTCGCGGCGACCTGCCTCGCCGCGCTCCTCGCCCGAAGCTACCGCGAACTCACCTTCTTCGTCACGACCATGAGCGTCGCCCTCAGCACCTACCTGTTCCTACCGGCGATCTTCACCCAGGTCCACCCGATCGCCTTCATCAGCCCCATCAGCGTCGTCGCCGCAGGAATCCGCGCCGAGAGCGTCCCGCTCCTCAGCTTCCTGTACTCCATCACGCCCTTGAGCCTCGCGGCCGTCGTCCTCGGCGCGTTCGCGACCGCCCTGTACCGCGAGGAGAGCCTGTTCGCGCCCCAGAAGGTCATGTCGAAGCTCCTCGACGCCGTGAACGCCGCGCTCCCGCGCCGGTCGGCGTTCCTCGTCGCGGGCGCCATGGTCCTTCCCTTCGTCTTCGGCCTCGAACTCCTCGTGCTCGCCTTCGCCGCGAGCTTCCCCCTCCGGACCGCCCTCGGGGTCTTCCTCGTCGGCGTCGCCCTCATCGAGGAGCTCGCGAAGGCGCTCCCCGCCGCCGCGCACTTCCGGCGATCGCTCGTGCACGCCAACCCCAACGTCGTGGGGCTCCTCGTCGGCACCGGCTTCTTCCTCGGCGAAAAACTCGGCCTCCTCTTCAGCCTCGTCGGCCTCGACCTCGTCCCCCTGGGCGGCACCCTCCTCACCTCCTACGGCATCACGACGTCGTTCCTCCTCGTCCTCGGGCCCTGGGCCCTCCACGTCGTGACGGCCACCATCACGGCCCACGCAGCGAAGCGGCGGCTCCTCCTCCTCGGGGTCCCCCTCGCCATCTTCGTCCACGTCGCGTACAACTGGCTGGTGATCCGGACTGCCACGTAGCCTCGAGATCGCCCGCAAGGACTTCCGCGACATCTTCCGCGAACGGACCATCGTCCTCGCGTTCGTCCTCCAACTCTTCATCGCCGGCTTCTCGAGCTTCCTCCTCGTCGGCCTCGTGAGCCTCTACGACCCCAGCCAGGCCGAGCGCGTCTTCGACGCGCGCGTCGCCTACGTCGGCCCCGGCGGGTTCGACGAGCACTTGCGGCAGACGACCAACCTGCGCGTCACCAGCATCGACCCCGTCCGCGCCAAACAGCTCTTCGACCTCGGACGCGTCGACGCGATCATCGAGGAGATCTACAGCGACCCGTCCGACACGCGCGAGGTGAACATCCTCTTCCCCGAGGGCGAACTCCAGACCACGCTCCTCGTCACCCTCATGAAGGACCATCTCAAACGGTACGAGCAGACGCTTCGCGAGGACCGTTCCGGGTTCATCGAGACCAAACTCCTGTACGTCGAGCAGGACGCCCAGAGCAACCCCTACTTCTCGTTCGCGTACGCGCTCCTCGTCCCGCTCCTCCTCATCATCCCCGCGTTCCTCGCGGGCGCCGTCGCCGCGGACGCGATGACGCAGGAGGTCGAGACGCGGACGCTCGAGATCCTCCGCTCGAGCCCCGCCGGCTCGAGGGGAATCTTCCTCGGCAAGATCCTCGCTCCCCTCTCGCTGGGGCCGATCCAAGGCGTCGTGTGGATCCTCCTCTTCGGGCTCAACGGCATCGAGATCCACAACCCCGTCCCGATCCTCGTCCTCATCACGGGACTCACGTCGATGCTCGTCTGCGCGGCCGTGTTCTTCGGGCTCGCCCTCAAGAAGCCCGGCGACGCCCAGGTGGCGTATTCCCTGTTCGTCCTCCTCGTCCTCGCCGCGTCCTACCTCACGCCCCAGCCCATCCTCGCGGCCCTGGCACGGCTCTCCGTCGGTAGCCTCGAGGCCCTCGAGCTCGGCTCCATCGTCCAGATGCTCGTCGCGGCCGCTGTCGTCCTCGCGGCGGGCCTCGCCCTCGCCCCCCGCATGATCCAGCGCCTCCAGTAGGAGCCGCGACAGCCCGCAGGCCGGCCGAGGCAAAGCATAAAAACCGCCAACGGGCCTTGGGCGGCCATGACCCGCCTTCCAGCTGTCTCGATCGTCCTGTTCCTCGCCCTGGGGTCCTTCGCCGGATGCCTCGACCAGGAGAACGCCGGCGCGGGCGGCGCGAAGGGCGCAACGAAGCTCGGCGCCGCCGGCGACGTCACGTCCGTCTTCCCCGGCACGTACAAGTTCGACGCCCGCTACAGCCAGGTCGTCGTCGAAGGCACGCTCCAGAAGCTCAAGCCCGTCCACCAGTTCATCAAGAGCAAGATCGACGGGGCGGACATCGAGATCGGCTACTGGCTTCCCGACGTGCCCGCCGGCACGAAGGTCCCGGTCATCGTCCACGCAAGCCCCTACCACCGGCCCGCCGGCGCGGTCACCCGCGAAGCCGGCATGAAGCTCTTCCTCGTCGACAACTTCCTCCCCCACGGCTACGCTGTCGCGGCGGTCGCCGTGCGCGGCACCGCCGACTCGGGCGGATGCATGGACCTCATGGGCCAGGACGAGGTCCGCGACCTCGACCAGGCGATCACGTGGCTCGGCGAGCAGCCCTGGAGCAGCGGCGCGGTCGGCATGATCGGCGTCTCGTACGATGGCTCCACGCCGTGGAGCGTCGCCTCGACCGGCAACAAGTACCTCAAGACCATCGTCCCCATCTCCGGCGTCCCCGACGTCTACCACCTCATGTACCGCAACGGGACCTCGGAGAGCCGCGGCCCGATCCTCCTCAACTACCTCTACTACGCCTACGGCTGGGACCCGCTTCCGGTGGGGCCCCTTGGCACGGGCGACCCGAACCGCAGCGCCGAGAAGCGCATCACCGGCCTCGCGTGCCCCGAATCCCTCCAAGGCCTCGCCTGGAGCGTCTACTCAGGCGTCTACGGGGAACGCGACCCGCTCGGCTGGTGGGCCGAGCGAAACCGCAAGCCCGGCGTCGAGAAGAACTACAAGGGAAGCATCCTGAGCGTCCAAGGCCTCCAAGACTGGAACGTCGACCCCAACATGGTCATCCCCTGGGCCGACCAGCTCGAGCAGGAGCGCGGCATCTACGTGAAGCAGATGCTCGGCCAATGGCCGCACGCGAGCCCCGACCGCACGAACGGCGGGAAATCCCTGCCGCAGACCCGCTGGGACTGGGCCGAGATCCTCCTCCACTGGTTCGACCGCTGGCTCAAGGACATGGAGACCGTCGACCTCGGCCCCAAGGTCCAGGTCCAGGACAACACGATGCGGTGGCGCAACGAGGAACGGTTCCCGCCGGTCGACGCGGAATGGGCGACGTACCACCTTGGCCCGGGGAACCAGCTCGTCAAGCAGCCCGGCCCCGCGGGCTCGGCCCTCCTCTCCCCGACGCCGCTTGTCCCTTGCGTCCAGCCGCCCATCAGCGTCTGCTTGTCTCAACAGTTCAAATCGCTCCCTGGCTACAGCGCGGACTTCTCGACGCCTCCCGTCGAGGCCGAGACCCTCCTGAGCGGGACGCCGCGCCTCCACGTCACCGTGGTGCCCAAGGGTCCCACTAGCCTCATCGGCGGCTGGATGTACACCGTGGATCCGTCCGGGAAGGAGACGAAGGTCGGCTCGACGCAGATGAACCTCATGTTTGCGGATGGCACCGAGAAGGCAAAACCCATCGTCCCGAACATGCCGCTGCTTGCCAAGATGGAGTTCCAAGCGTTGGATGCTGTCGTCCCGGCGGGCCACAAGATCCTCGTCCGCCTCTGGCAGCTTCCCTCCACGGACCGGATTGCGTCGACGCCCCCCTTCCCGGTCGAACTGCAATGGGGCGGATCCGCAAGGAGCACGCTCGAATTGCCCGTGATCGCGCGCGGCGAGGCCGACTACTTCAAGCCCCCCTTCCCGACCGACTACGACCCCCTCAAGCCGGCCTCGTAGGATGCGAGGCAGCAACGCTTAAAGCCCTAGGCGGCCCGTCGGGGCGCATGCGCCGAACCGTCGTCCTCCTGAGCGTGCTGCTTCTTGCGGTGGGGCCCCTTGCGGGCTGCCTTTCGACCGACTCCAAGGCGACCGGCTCGAAGGACCCCAAGAACATCGCGGGCGCCAAGGTCGGCGGCCCCGCCGTCTTCCCGGGCGCCTACAAGTTCGACGGATCGTACAGCCAGGTCCTCGCGAAAGGGACCCTCCCGGCGCTTCCCGTCAAGAAGGTCTTCATCAAGTCGGACATCGACGGCGCCGACATCGAGGTCGGCTACCACCTCCCCGACGTCCCCGCCGGCACCAAGGTCCCCGTCATCGTGCAGGCGAGCCCCTACCACCGCGTGTCGCGTGACGTGGCGACGCTCCGCGGCCTCGCGCTCTTCCTCCACGACAACTTCCTCCCCCACGGCTACGCCGTCGCGCTCGTGAGCGTCCGCGGGACGGGGAATTCCGGCGGCTGCATGGACCTCATGGGCCAGGACGAGGTCAAGGACCTCGACAAGGCCATCACGTGGCTCGGCACCCAGGACTGGAGCAATGGCAACGTCGCCATGATCGGCGTCTCGTACGACGGTTCCACACCGTGGGACGTCGCCTCGACCGGCAACAAGCACCTCAAGACCATTGTCCCCATCAGCGGGCTCCCCGACATCTACGGCCTCATGTACCGCAACGGAAGCGCCGAGCAGCGCGGCTTCCTCCTCGTGAACACGGCTTACTACACGTACGGCCCGAGCCCGGACGACGTGGGCCCGGGCGGAATGTCGGCGTACCCGCGGGAACCCGCCCGGCGCGTCCAAGGGACGGCCTGCCCCGACTACGCCGTCGGCCTCGAGGCGGCAGGCTACTCCACGGTCGTCGGCGACCGCGACCCGA
>JACPAO010000072.1 GCA_016180755.1 Methanobacteriota archaeon | reverse complement strand
CGCGGCGAGCGGCGCGACGGCGCGTGACGGGAAGACGCCGATCAATCCTTCCGGAGGCCTCAAGTCCAAAGGCCACCCCCTTGGGGCGACGGGTGCCGCGCAGGCTTACGAGATGTTCCATCAGCTTCGCCGTTCGGCGGGGAGCAGGCAGGTCGAAGGTGCGAACGTGGGCCTCTGCCACAACGTCGGCGGCAGCGGGGCCTCCTGCGCCGTCCACGTGCTGGGGGTGTAAGATGAGGACGGTCGCCCAGTGCACGACGTCTGCGACCCTCGCGCGCCGGGCGGGCGACGCCTTCACGCCCACGTGCAACCTCGACGAGGACGCGGCCACGCTCGCGGTCGAAGCGGGGCGCGACGCGTTGGCGATGGCCCACGTGGGTCCCGAGCGGGTGACGGCCGTCGTCGCGGTCGGGGACCGGGCGTCCGAGTGGGGGCCCGTCGCGCAGGTCGCCCTTGGGCTGCGGCACGCGACGCTCGACGTGCGGACCGCCCCAGCCGCACCCTCCGCCGTGACGGGGGTGCAGCTCGCGTTGTCGTCGGCGGGCGCAAGGGTCGGGGATGCGGCCGCGGCGGGGCCGACCGAGGCGACGGCGCGCCTCGACGTGGACGACGGTTTCGTCGGCGCGCCGGGGCGGCCCTTCGAGACGGGCCGCTTGATCGGTGCGGTCGCGTTGACGCCTGACCTCTTCCAGAAACTCGTGCGCGCCGAGGCCAAAGCGCTCGTCACCGTCCCGATGGGGGCGAACGTGCCACGCGCCACGTGGGACGCGTCGCTCGAGGCGCGGTACCGCCTGCTCGCAAGCGTGTGCGACCGCTGCAAGAAGGGCCACCATCCCCCGCTCAACCCGTGCCCGACGTGCGGCGGCCACACTCGGCCGGAATCGCTCTGGAAGCCCGGGAGACTCCACACGTGGACCGTCGTCGCCGCGGGCGCCGGCCCAAGCGAGTTCGACCCCTGGCAGGACGTGTGGGGGGAGTACGGCGTCGCCGTCGTCGATTACGAGCACGGCATCCGGATCGCCGGGATGCTCGTGGACAGCGACCTCAAGACGCTCAAGGTCGGCGCCGCCATGGAGCCGGTCTTCCGGCGCCTCTACGCGCAGGACGGCGCGTGGCGGTACGGCGCGAAGTTCCGGGCCGTCGGGTAGGAGGATCACGTGGGCCTCGAAGCGGAACTCCTACGGTTCATCAACCGGGACCTCGCGAACCCGGCCCTCGACCCATTCCTGGTCCTCGTGAGCATCATCGGGTACATCGTGCCCATGGCGTTCCTCGGGCTCCTCCTTTGGTCCAAGGGGCGGAAATGGGAGGCCGCGGCGTTCTGGGTCGCGCTTGCCCTCGCGGAGATCGTGAGCGAAGGCCTCAAGGCCGCCATCGAGCGGCCGCGGCCCGACGACGTGCGCATGCTCCTCTTCGCGGGCGACTCCTACGCGATGCCGAGCGGCCACGCGCTACGCGCCTCCGCGGCCACCGTCGCGCTTTGGGGCCTGGGGCGATGGCCGCGCATCCTCGGCGTCGCGTTCGCCGCCTTGACGGCTGTCTCGCGCGTGTACGTGGGCGCCCACCAACCCTACGACGTCTTGGTCGGCGCCGCGCTCGGCGTCCCCGTCGGGTTCGTGTCCGTCGCGCTCGTGCGGATCTTCGAGCACGAGGCGCGGCTTCCCGTCAAGGAGCGGCTCCCCCTCTTTCAGTTCCTACTCGCAGCCTTCCGGACCTCGGACACGATGGACCGCCTGTTCCGCCTGCGGCTCGTCGGGGCCGGGGCGGAGCAGCCGACGCGCTGGGCCGTCTACTGGGGGCTCCTTCGCGTCTTCGGGCCGCTCGCACCGGTCGCGGCGTTCTTCGTCGTCTACCCGCTCCTTTGGCCCGAGCTCTACACGGGGACGCTGTCGTGCATCGCGGGGTACTTCTTCCCCTTCGGGATCGAACTGGCGGTGCCGGTCTGCGTGAGCGTCTTTCACCTCCACTGGTGGCAGGTGGTGCTCGTCGTGACGTACCTCGACTTCTGGCTGTCGCTCTTCATGATCCTGAACCTCGACTACCTGTACGCGCTTCCGTGGCTCGGCACGAAGCTCGCCCGCGCCCAGGCCCGCGGGCTCGCCTTCATGCAGAAGCGCCCTTGGATGCTCAAGGCCCAGTTCGTGGGGGTCGCGACCTTCGTGTTCCTTCCCATCGCCGGCACCGGCATCATCCCGGCCGTCCTCATCGGGCGTTTCATCGGCATGCCGCGGATGCACGTCTGGCCGGCCGTGATGCTCGGCACGGTCACGCGCATCACGCTACTCGGGCTCGGAACGACGGGCGTCGCCTCGCTCTTCTGACCCCGAACCGCCAAACTATTTGAACCGCCCCCGCACATCGGCGAGCGATGCTGGGCCCATTCCTCCCGATGCATCACGGCGGCGCCTCGGACCCCGACGCCAACCTCGCGCAGAAGTTCATCGACTCGGACCCGGGTGTCGTACTCGCGAGCTTCCTCCACACGACCGGCGCGCTCCTCTTCACGGCCGGCATCATCCTCTACGTCTACCAGGCGCGGCTCCTCGACGCCGCCAAGAAGGCGAGCCACGCCCCGAGCCTCAAGGTCCTTCCCATCGCCCACGGCCTCAACCTCCTCGGCATCGCGTTCAACGGGATGGGCGGACTCATGCGGCTCTACCAGTCGGACCACCCGCGCATCGACGAGCTCGGCACGAACACGTGGGTGCAGCTCCTCTTCGTGAAGCACCTCTTCCTCGTCCTCGGCGTCGGCCTCGCGGTCTTCCTCACGTTCCGGACGCACGTCCTCTCCATCGCCGACGACGCGCCGAAGACGCTTTTCCCGGAGACACGGCGGATCCAGCTCTTGGCCATCGGGTCCTTCGGCACCATCCTCCTCGCCTCGATCCTCGGCGCCGCGGCCGCGAACTCGTTCGTGCCGCCCGCCGGGACCGGCGCCCAGACCGACACGGGCGGCGACGACCACGCCGTGCACGGGACGGCCACGTTCTTCCGGTACGCCAACACGACGGGCACGATCGGCGGGACCGTTGTCGCGCCGGCGCGGGAGACCGTCACGCTCGACGTCCCGCCGATGGGGTTCGAGCTGTGGGCGGACCTGCGTTGGGACACGCAGAACACGGCGCTCCGGCTCGAGGTGAAGAACCCCGAGGGACAGGACGTCCAGGGGACGCGCACGCCGGGCACGCAGCGCCTCCAGTTCAAGCTCGCCGAGTCGCTCAAGGAGGGCGCGTGGCGGTTCGTCGTGGTGGGCGAGACGCCGGTCGAGATCCCCTACCAGCTCACGACGCGCGTCGCGTACGGCGAGGCCGCAGGCATCTTCGAGCAGACGACGGTGATCGCCGGGAAGGGCGCGACGGCGACGCGCAACCCGTTTAGCGAGATTGACCTCAAGATGAAGCTCGGGGAAGGCTTCGCGTACTCGTGGGAGGTCGTCGACTCGGGCAGCGCGGTCTCCTTCAACATCCACCTCCACTTCGGGAGCGAGGTCGTCTACCCCGTGAAGGGCGAGTGGAAATCCTACTCGGGCCACTGGTCCCACAACGAGACGCGCACCGACGGCGTGTCCCTCATGTGGGAGAACGCGAGCCCGAACCCGGTGAAGGTGCACTTCCGGCTCGTGGGCAACTTCACCGTCGAGAACGCGCCGCGCACCTAGGGGACGCGGCCGACGAGCTCGAGCGCCACGCCGAGGAGGCCGGCGACGAGGACGACGAACGCGACGTTCGCACGCAAGAGGCGAAGGGCGGCGAACGCGGCGACGCCGAGGGCGACGGTGGTCGCGTCGGGCGCGGTGACGCCGTCGAAGAAGTCGTGCGTCCTCGGGTCCTCGACGAGGCGCGTGAGCCGTTCGTGGAAGAGCAGCGTGAACGCGAACATGGGCAGGTAGATGCCGAGCGTCGCAAGGAGCGCGCCCTTGAGGCCGCCTGCGACGAAGCCGACGAACGTCCCGACGATGACGAGCGGCGCCGGCAGGAGGCTCGAGAGCGCGAGGGCGTCGAGGAACTCCGTGTGGGTGATCCAGCCGTAGTGCCTAACGACGGTCTCCTCGATGAGGGGGATCGCGGTGTACGCGCCTCCGAACGTGAGGAGGCCGACCTCGAGGAAGACGACGAAGAGGGCCGCCAGCATCGGGAGCGCGGGCAACGAGATTCCAAGAAGCGGCAGCGGGGTCCACGCGAGCGACGCGCTTCCCCTCCGCCTCGCAAGGAAATAGAGCGTCCCCAGCCCGAGGATGGTGAGGACGAAGTTGAGGCCGGCGAGGCCGGCGAGAAGGCCCGCGGCGATTCCGACATGGGCGAGGAAGTCGTTCGTCCAGGCGTTCTTGCCTAGGCGGGCGAGGGCGTTCGCGATGAGTGCGATGACGACCGGCTTCACGGCGTAGAGTAGGCCGGCGACGCCCGCCCGGTCCGCGCCGAAGGTGACGTACGCGGCGGCGGCCGCGAGGCAAAGGAGGAACCCGGGGAGCATGAACCCGAGCCCGGCGAGGAGCCCCGCGAGGCGGCCGCCCCGGCGGTAGCCGAAGTAGACGGCGAGCTCGTTCGCCTCCGGGCCGGGGATGGCCTGGTAGACGGCGAGGACGCGTCGAAACGTCGTCTCGTCGACCCAGCGTTCGCGTTCGACGAGCTCGCGGTGCATCATGCCGATCTGCGCGACGGGTCCGCCCCACGCTTGGACGCCGAGTCGGAGGAAACGGAGGAACACCGAGCCCGGGGTCGTGCCATTTCCGGGCGCCACGGCGGGCGGAACCCGGGATCGCCTCTTGAGGTTAGGGGAGGAGGTCGGCGGCCTCGAACAGGACGCCGAGCGCGGCGGAGACCGCGACCACGACGAAGGCGTTCACGCGGCGGACCGTGAGGGCGAGGAAGGAGACGACCGCGAGGGCGAGGGTGGCGACGTCGACGATGGCGCCCTCGACGAGCCGCAGGAGCGTGACCGCGACGAGCCCGACGACGGCGGCCGTGACGCCGTCGAAGAAGTCTCTGACGCGCGGGCTCTCGGCGAGGCGGATGATGGGTTTCGGCGCGATCAGGGTGAACGCGAAGGCGGGAGCGAGCACGGCGGCGGCCGCGAGGAGTCCGCCGGGGAGGCCCTCGAGGAGGTAGCCGAGGAACGCGCCGACGAGGACCATGGGCCCGGGGACAAGCGTGCAGAGGGCGACGGCGTCGAGGAAGGTCTCGTGGCTGAACCAGCCGAAGTCGTCGATCCCGCGCTGGATGAAGGGGAGGACGGTGTAGGAGCCGCCGAAGGTGAGCATCCCGGCCTCGAAGAAGAAGAGGGGAAGGAGGACGAGGACCGGGAGCCCGAGCCCTTTAAGAAGGAGCGGCGTGAGGGCGAGGGCCGGCAGGCCGCTCGAGCCAGGGTTGCGCTGCGCCACGAAGTAGCCGGCCGCGAGCACGAAGATGATCACGACGATGTTGATCGGCAGGAGGAGCGACGCGAGGAACGAGGCGAGAGCAAGGTGGATGAGGACGTCGTTGTGGAGGCTCACGCGGCCGATCTTGATGATGGCCTGGGCGATGAGGGCGATGACGACGGGCTTGATCGCGTACAGGGCCCCTTGGAGGCCCCAAGCATCGCGGCCGAAGCGGAGGTACAGGGCGGCGAGCGCGAGCGCGAAGAGGAGCCCGGGGAGGCTGAACCCGATGCCGGCGAGGAGGCCTCCGAGCCGGCCGCTGCGCCGGTAGCCTAGGTGGACGGCCATCTCGATGGCCTCGGGGCCGGGGAGGGCGTGGTAGACGGCGTAGGCGCGGGCGAAGGCGAGGTTGCTCATCCAGCCCTCCTTCTCGACGAGCTCGCGGTAGAGGACGGCGAGGCGCGACGAGGAGTCGCCCCAGCTCTGGAACCCGAGGAGGAGGAAGCGCAGGAAGATGGCGGCGGGGCTCCTGGTTATCGACCCGGCCGTACCCTCCATGCCGGGTTCCATGCCCAGGGGCCTTTAGCGGTTTTCGAGTTGGGTCGAAGGCTTAATCAGCCGCCCTTCTCTGGGCGACGCCGCATGGACCCGGTGGCGGTTCGGTTCGTCCGGGGCGAGACCGTCGAGAGCGTCCACCGCGTGAGCGTCGCCGTCGCGGACGCGCGGGGCCGCCTGGCGGGCTCGTTCGGTGACCCTCGACTCGTCACGTTCCTGCGGTCGAGCGCGAAGCCGATGCAGCTCGTGCCGCTCGTCGAGTCGGGCGCCGCGGACCGTTTCGCCTTCACGCCGAAGGAGCTCGCGATCATCGCGGGAAGCCACGGAGGCGAGCCCGACCACATTGAGACCGTCCGCGGCATCCTCGCGAAGATCGGCCTGGGCGAAGATTCGCTCCAGTGCGGACGGCACGCACCCTACCACAAGGAGTCCGCGGAACGGGTCGGGAACGGCTTCACGTCGCTCCACCACAACTGTTCGGGAAAGCACAGCGGGATGCTCGCGCTCGCCGTCCACATGGGTTGGGACCCGCGCTCGTACCTCGCGGCCGAAGGCCCCGTCCAGCAGGCCATCCTCAAGGTCGTCGCGAAGGAGTGCGGCCTCGCGCCGGACCGGATCCCGATCGGCCTGGACGGCTGCGGCGTCTCCTCGTTCGGCGTGCCCCTCAAGGCGGGCGCGCGCGCGTTCGCGCGCCTCGCGAACCCCGAGACGATCCAAGGCCGGCGCGGCGTCGCGCTGCGACGGATCCGCGACGCCATGCTCGCGCACCCGGAGATGGTCGCCGGCACGGACCGCCTCGATACCGACCTCATGCGAAGGCTCGCGGGCCGCATCGTCGTGAAAGCCGGTGCCGAGGCCTGCTACGGGGCCGCCCTCGTCGGCCGCGGACTGGGCGTCTGCCTCAAGGTCGAGGACGGCGGTTCGCGCGCCGTGGGCCCCGCGCTCGTGCGCGTGCTCGAGGAGCTGGGCGCGATCTCGGCCCCGGAGAAGAATTCGCTTCGACGGCACTGGGGGGAACCGCTGCAGAACGTCGCGGGGCGCGTGGTCGGCCGCGTCGAATGCGACTTCCGCCTGCGGATTCCACGGCGCGCCGTCGCGGCGACGGCGTAGGACGGCGCTCGGTCCGCCCGATTTCCTTTCAGGGAACCTATATGAGTCCGGGGCCGAATAAGTCGTGCGTATGCCGGCCCGGCCTCCCCGGCTTCTTTGCCCCGATTGTCGTGGCGAGTTGCGTCCCGACCGCACCAAGATGAACATCGTCATCGACACGTGCCCGCAGGACCACGGGATCTTCCTCGACGAGGGAGACGTGCGCGGCATGGTCGGGCCCGCGGCGAGTAGCAAGATCCGGGGCCTCATCCGCGGCACAGCCCAAGGGGAATGCCCGGGCTGCGCGAGCACGCTCGGGGACCTGCGGATCAACGACGTCGCGGGCGCAGGCTGCAGGAACTGCGGCTCCCTCTGGTTCCGGAACCAGGAACTCAAGGCCCACGTGCACGAGGTGCGCAAGCGCGCGTACGGGGCGCAGTCGATGGCGGCGCGCCTCGAGGTCATGCGCGACGCGGCCGCGTTCTACCCGGCCGAGGTCATCGCCGGAATCCTCACGGACTTCCAGCTCGAGCAGGAACTCTGAGCTCAGCGCGGCGGGTCGAGCATCGCGAGGAACTCCTTCGAGACGTCGGGCGGCACGTCGAACTCCGGCACCTTTCGTCCCTCGGGGAGTTTCACGCCGAGCTCGACGAGGGTCCTTCGCAGGATCCCCATGAGGACGAAGTACTCCCACGCGCTCGGCACGGCGCGGCCGAAGAGCTTGCGGTAGGCGGTCTTCGCGTTCCGCTCCTGGTGCTCGGGCATCCGCATCGCCTCGATGAGGCGGTCGAACATTCCTTGGAAATGCCGCCGCATCTCCTCGCTCATCGGCGTGAGCTCGCGCACGGGCTTCTCGGCCAGCTGCACGTAGATCTCGTAGAGGACGACGCCAATCGCCTGCGCGAGGTTGAGACTGCGGTAGGCGTCGCTCGTGGGGATCGTGAGAAGGAGGTCGCACAGCTCGAGCTCCTCGTTGAAGAGCCCGAAGTCCTCGCGCCCGAAGAGGAGCGCGACGCGGCCGTTCATCGGGGCGATGCGCGGTGGGAAGTCGCGGGCGTCGATGGGGTTCCGCAGGTACGTCTTCTCGGGGCCCGGGATGCGCGCGGACGTCCCGACGACGTAGTCGCAGCCTTCGATGGCCGCGGCGACCGTTTCGACGCGCAACGCGTTCTCCACGATACCCCAGGCGTGCATGGCGCGCGCCTGCGCCTCGTTCTTGAGCGGGGGCGGGTTGACGAGGACGAGCTCGCTCTGCCCGAAGTTCATCATGACGCGGGCGACGCTTCCCACGTTGCCCTCGTACTTGGGCTCCACGAGCACGATCCGGAAACTCGGCAAGCTTCGCGCCCATGACGGCTCCCCGTCGTAAGCCTTTCGCGGCTTGTTCGAGCGTCGATTGACCCGTAAGGCCTTTGGGCCCTTACGGAGGCTCCGATGCGGGGAGACCAGAAAGGGGGCTTCAGATTGCGTACGCTGCCGCTAATCGCCGCTTCGATCGTCGCCTGGGTCGCCTTCGCGGGCTGCGTCGGCCAAGGGGAAGGGGCCTCGGACCGAACGGGCCAACCGGACGCGCGCTCCGGCCCCGTCGACTTCGACGACACGACCGGGGCCATCGAAGGCACCGTGACGACGCCCGAGTTGGATCCGATCCCCGCCGCGCAGGTGGGACTCCGCTCCGACTCGCTCCCCGAACCGGTCACGGCCTCGACCGACGAGAGCGGGCGCTTCGTCCTCAACCGGCTCGCCCCGGGCCAGTACCGGATGGACGTCCAAGCGCTCGGCTTCCAGGCCCAGGCCCGCGCCATCGAGGTCACGGCGGGGAAGGCCGAGACCCTGTCGTTCATCCTCGAACCGCTCCCCACGGACGACCCCTACCAGCGGACCATCCACGAGTCCCTCCAGATGAGCAGCCTCATGTACAAGGCGACCCCGAGCTGCCTTTACCTATCGGGGTACGTGCCGCCCGGGATCCCGGTCGTGAGCGAGAACGCGAACCTCCTCAAGACGTGCGGCGGCGTCCGCTTCGGGACGACCGGGGCGGCCGGCTACAACGTCACGACCGGCTGCGACGCATGCGAGAGCCACACGCAGACCAACAAGAAGTATTCCGAGTTCAACGCGAACTGGTCCTCGATCCTCGGCGAGGTGACGTGGAAGGCGCAGACCGGCGCGACGGGCCGCGGCTTCCTGTTCGACATCAACGCGCCCAACATCACGCGCGGCACGGGCGGCTCAATCGACCAGGCGTCGCCGTACACCTGGTACAAGGGCACCAACAAGCCGCCCATCATCCTCCGCATCGACAAGCCGACGACGCTCGAGGAGCGGAAGATCCCGGCGAGCGACTGGAACAACTACCCCGAGAACGACTGCACCGCCCCGGGCCCGTCGGGCACGCCCAACTGCGACTGGTTCTGGCGCATGTTCGCGGCCGCGTGCGACCTCGGCATCTGCAACGACGGGTTCGGGCCGGACTACGGGCTCATGCTGCAGGGCCGGGCGGACGTCTACTTCACGTTCGCGGTCCGGCAGCCGCTTTCGCAGGATTTCACGGCCCTTCCCGACGAATAACGCGGCGGCCTGGGGAACCCTTTTAAGCCCGCATGTGCCTCGTTCGCTCGGGACATCCTTAAGGTGTCGAGCATGAGGCTTCCGATTGTCGCGGCCGCGTCCTTCGTCTTGACCGTCTTCGCGGGCTGCGTGGGTGACGTTTCCTCCAGCGAGGGTCCTGCGTCCGAGGCACCCCAGGTCAATTCCGGCGCGGCCGAGTTCGATGGCGAAACGGGCGCCGTCCAGGGAACGGTGACGGACGACGAGATTCAGCCCATCGCGAACGCGCAGGTCGGCATCCTCAAGAGCGACCTCGTCCCCGAGAACATCGCCGTCCTGACCGACCAGTCGGGCCGCTTCACGCTCAGCCGGGTCCCCCCGGGGACCCACTCGATCATCGCGACCGCCCTCGGGTACGAGACGGCAGGTTCAAAGATCGAAGTCATCGCGGGCCAGGTCGTGGAGAAGTCGTTCATCATCCCCAAGCTCCCGACGGACGAGGCGCTCAAGATCGTCTACTCGGTCAAGGGTAGCATCGACCGGGGCGCAAGCTGGAAGCTCACGCATCCGTGCATCTACGAGCCGTTGACGAGCGTCAACCCCCTCCTCAAGACGTGCGGAGGCATCGTGCAAGGCGGCTCCAACCAGGAAATCGGGATCGGCTCTCGGAAGACGCCGACGGCGGCGGGCGCCGTCGAACCCGACTGGGCGACGATGATGGTGGAGCTCGTCTGGACGCAACAGACGGCGGTCGTCGGTCGGAGCCTCCAGCTCGACATCCTATTCCCGAACATCACGCGGGGCACCAACGGGGCCGCCAACCAGGCGGACCCGCGGTACTTCCAGAACCCCGATACAGTCGTTCACGTTCTGGGTGAGCCTCGCCTACAAGGAACCGCTTGCTCCTGAAGAGTCCGCGCTCCCCGACGCGTAGGGGGTCGGCGCCGCGCGGGGGCGCGGGATAGCGGGAGCTTGGGGCCCTCGCGTGGCGTGCTAGGCGGTAACACTTTTAACGTCGCAAATGGCTTGATGGCGCGGGCAGGGGAGAGCCCAGGTGCCAGCATGAGGGTTCCATTCGTAGTGGCGGCGCTGTTTTGCACTGGATTCTTGGCCGGCTGCGTCGAGGACGCGCAGTCCACGGCCGCCGGGGCGTCCGCCGGCCCCCAGGTCAGTTCGGGCCCGGCGGAATTCGACGACAGCACCGGGGCCGTCGAGGGGACGGTCACGGACGCCGAGGTCGTGCCCATCGCGGGCGTCCAGGTTGCCATCCTGCGAGGCGGAGAGATGCCGGAAGACCTCGTGGTCCTTACCGACGAGGGCGGACACTTCTCCATCTCTCGCGTCCCGCCCGGCGACCACCAGATCGTCGCGCAGCGCCTTGGGTACGCCTCGACGGGGAAACGGATCACGGTCGAGCAAGGGGCCGTCCTCACCGTGCCTCTCATGCTCGAAAAGCTGGCGGAGGTCGGGCGCTTCGAGGTCCGCGACGTGCGACGCGCCGAGGTCTCGGGCGTGATGGTGAAGCTTACCCCCCAATGCATGTACGACCTCGGAGGCCAGGGGCAGCCCCTTGCGAAGACCTGCCAGGGCGTCCGGACCGGTTGCGCGCCTTCGGGGGACTACTGCGAACGCCACTACACATCGTTGCTTGAGAAACACCAGGAGAACGGCAACAACTGGACCACCATCGTCGGCGAGGTCACATGGGCCGCCCAGACGGGGGCGACCGGGAAGGGGTTCATGTTCGACATCAACGCGCCCAACATCCCCCGCGGACAGGGTGGATCCATCAATCAGGGCGGCCCCTACACCTTCTTCCGCATGCAGCCGAAGCCGCCCATCATCTGGAAGATCGACGAGGCGCTTCTCACGCAACGGAAGATCCCGGAGGCGGACTGGTGCTGCGACTGGTTCTACCGGCTCTTCCCGGGCTACTGCGACCTCGGGTCCCTCATCAATAATTGCGAGACAACGCCCGACTACGGCGTCGCGCAGAACAACGTCGCGACCGTCTACATGACGTTCTTCTTCGTCGAACCCGCCCCGCCCACCTACACGGCGCTCCCCGACGCGTAGCGCTCGAGCCTAATACGTCCTAGCGAAGCGGATCCAGTCCTTCGCGGCCTCGCCGCAATGCGCGCAACGCTCGCGCGAAGCGTCCGAGGGCTCGTCCATCGGGACGCCGAGCGTCTTGTAGTCGAGCGCCTCCTCGACGCCGTGGCCGCAGGTGGCCTTGTCGCAGACCGGCAGCACGACGATTCCCCCGAGCGGGCGGGCCTCCTCGATCTTGTGGGCCCGGTGGATCTGGCCTGCTTGGAACTTCGTCTGCCGCTCGAGGAGGTCCGCCTGGACGTGCTGAAGGAGCTTCTCGACCTCCGCCTCGACGGTCGCCATCGGGACGATCGCCTTCCCGGCGTCGCGGCGCACGGTCATGACGCTCTGCTTCTCGAGGTCGCGGGGGCCGATCTCGAGCCGCAGGGGGACACCGCGAAGCTCCCAGTGGAAGTACTTCTCGCCGGCGTTGCGGTCGCGGTCGTCGACGTGGACCCGGAGTCCCTTGTCCCGGAGGCGCCGCGCGACGTCTGCGCACGCGTCGAGGACCGGCTTCTCCTTCCCTTTGAAGATGATCGGGACGACGACGACCTGGATCGGGGCGACCTCGGGCGGAAGGACGAGGCCGCGGTCGTCGCCGTGGACGCCGACCGTCGCCCCCACGAGACGCTCGCTCATGCCGAAGGTCGTCTGGTGGACGTTTTTGCGCGTGCCGTCCGGTGCCTCGTACGTGATCTCGTACGCCTTGCTGAAGTTGTCCTTGTACTGGTGGACGGTCGCGCACTGGAGCGTGCGGCCGCTCGGCATGACGACGTCACAGCCCACCGAGTAGTGCGCGCCCGGGAACTTGTCCCAGTCGGGCCGCCGGCTCGTGATGTAGGGGAGCGCGAGCCGCGTGAGGCAGTTTCGCACGACCTCGAGGTCCACGTTCATGTGCGCCTCCGAGTCCTCGTACGTCGCGAAGCACGAGTGGTCCTCGAAGAAGTGGATCTCGCGCACGCGCATGAAGGGACGGGTCTGCTTCGTTTCGTACCGGAACACGTTCACGATCTGGAAGGTCCGGAGCGGCAGGTCCGCGTGGCTGCGGATCCACAACGGGAAGATCGAGTACATGGCCGTCTCGGAGGTCGGCCGGATGACGAGGCGCTCCTCGAGCTTGTTCTCGCCTGCAAAGTCGACCCAGAAAACCTCGCCGCCGAACCCCTTGATCTGCTCCTGCTCCTTGCGGAAGTAGGATTCGGGGATCATGAGGGGGAAGAGGACCTCGTCGTGGCCGGAACGCGCCATCTCCTTCCGGGTGAACTCGTCGATGTTGTGCATGACCTTGTACGCGTAGGGCCGCCAGATGTTCATGCCCTTGATCGCGTACCGCTTGTCGGAGAGCTCGGCGACGTCGCAGACCTCGAGGTACCACTCCATGAAATCGTCGGACTTCTTGCGCGTGAGCGCGATGGGGGCGGCGGGGGCCGAGGCCGCCTTGGGGGGCGCCTTCGAGGTCACGCGCGGCGCTAGCCGGGGTTTTGAGATAAAGCTGACGCGTTGGGCGTAAGCTTCATCTCGGGCGCGCCGCATGGGCAAGGGTTTGAGAAACGGAACGATGACCTCGACCGATCGTTGGGACCGAACGAGCCAAGGCGCCCGTCGGGCCCGCCTCGTCGAACAGGCGCGCCGGTTCCTTCGCGCCCGCAGGGATGCGGCCCTGGGCCTCGCGCCGACCCGGATCCTGCCGCGAGCCTCGGCGGACGCCTGGGTGCTGTTCTGGTGCGCCGCGCGCCGCGTCGACGACGCCATGGAGGCGGGGACGACGGCCGCCCCGCACTGGCGGCGGAGGCTCAGGTCGGCCCTCGACGCGGACTTCGCGGAGCGCTGCGTCGGCGCGCTCCTCGAGCATCCCGCGATCGTCGACGCGGACCGGCTCCAACGACGCCTCCTTCGGGGCCTCACCGGCCTCGAGGCGGAGGCGCGCTTCGACCGGCCGCGGCCGATGCTCGAATACCTCGCGCTCCTCGAGTACAAGTCCGTCCCCGCGATGGAGATCCTCGACGACCTTCTCTTCCCCGACGAGCCGCGGCGCCTTGTCGCGAAGCACGCGAACCTCTTCGCGGTGAGCACGCAGCTCGGGGACGACTGCCGGGACGTGCGCCGCGACCTCGGCCGCGGCCGCGTCTTCGTCACGCTGGAAGAGCTCCGCGAACGGCCGCTCAAGTCGTTCGTGGGCTCGCCGGAGTTCCGGCAGGGACGGACCGCCATGTGCGCCCGCTTCCTCGCAGAGGCCGACGGGGCGGCGCGGCGGTTCCAGTCGGCGCGAAGCCGCCGCCGCGCGCAGGTGCTCTCGGCGATGTGGTCGCACGCCTTGGCGACGAAACAGGTCCGACCTACGCGCGAGCCGCTCAGGGTGGGCGGCTAGCTCACTCGTCGACGGCGGGGACGGGTCGGCCGTCCCGGTCGAAGTCGACCTGGAAGGAAACGTCGCTCTTGCGCATGTCGTAGGACTTCGCGACGACCGCGGGGCCCGCATAGCCGGCGGTCTCCACCTTGACGTAGGCGGTCCAGTCGACGTAGGCGTTTTCCGCGTCCGCGACGATGGAACCCTTCTCCGTCCCGGCCCGCGCGCATTCTCCGGAGAAACCGATCGAGCAGAGGCTCTGCGGCTGTGTGGGGTCCGCGACCCAGATCCTCACGTCGGCCGGCAGCGCCGAAGACCCTCCGACGACGGACCACTTGTAGTGCCACGAGCAGCGGACGGCCGAGACGCTCTCGATGACGCAGTCCGTCGCAGGGCCCCCGAGCGTCGCCTCCGCCTTGAGGCCCGTGGCGCCGCCGCGGCTCACGAGCATGCTGAAATGGAACCCGCTGAGCTGGGCCGGCTTCCCGACGTTCTCGCGCTCCCACGCGCGGTCGTCGCGCGCGGCCGGGGCCTCGGCGTCGTCTTCGACGGCCGTTTCTTCGAGGACGAATTCCTCGATGCAGCCGCTTAGCGCAAACGCGGCGGCGAGGACGGCTACGCCGAGCAGCCTCATGACCCACGTGGAAACGAAGACGAGGCCTTCAAGCTTACGCCCAGCAGGATGGGGCGACTTAGCCGTCGCTTGTGAGCGATTCCGTCCCCGCGGCGAAGCAGCCGTACCCGACGACGTGCACACCTTGGGGCGTGTTGCTCACGTAGGCAAGCCCCTTGCGGACGACGACGTCCCAGATCGAGCCGCCCGTGGCGGGCTGGAAGTGGAACGATGGCGAGAGCTTCGGCGTTGGGTTCTGGAGGTAGCTCCTGAGGTCGAAGCCGAAGAGGCCCTGCTGGTAGTGCGCCTCGAAGAGCGTGCCGTTCACAATCTGGAGGTTGTGCTGCATGTTCGTCGACTGCTGCTCATTGAAGACCCATTGCCCCAGGAACTTGGGGGCCTTGAGGTTCGTCGCGTCGAACACCTTGAGCGTGTTGTGGCCGACCTCGGCGCTCGTCGCGATGATGCGCTTCCCGTCGATCCACGCGGCTTGCACGGTGTGGTAGAAGCTCGGAAGGTACCCGGTCGGCGTCCCGTCCGCGTTCGCGGCGATCGTCGTCACCCACTGGGGCTGCGCGGGGTCGTCGACGTTGATGACCTGGACCCCGTAGAAGCTGTTCGCGAGGTAGAGGAGCGTGTGATTCTCGACGGGGTCGAACATGACGAAGCCGTCGTGGGGAGCGACCGGCTGGCGCGTCGGCGCGGTCGGCGTCACGAACGTGTACATGGTGAGGTAGGTGAGCCTCGCGTCGGGGCCGGAGCCCGTCATCTTGTGGACGACGACGTGCTCGCCGCTGATCGAGGGGAACACGAAGAGGTACTCGCCGTTTCCGATCTTGGCGTCGTACACCATGTGGGCCTGGGCGCGGTAGCCGGTCGGGTTCGGCATGGTCTGCACGAGCTTCGGCTTCGTGCGGTCGGAGACGTCGACGAGGGCGACCGCGTCGTTGTAGCCGAGGAACACGTTGTTGCCGTCGTGCGAGAACTTCACGTCGAGGGTGGACGAGGATCCCCGGCCGGGCGTCGACGGCGTCGGATCCACGAAGAAACCCACCTGGACGGGCTCGAGCGGGTTCGAGACGTTGACGAGCGTGAACCCCTTGTTGTTGTACATCGAGTCGAGGAGGAGGTCCCCGTGGAGGTCGAACTCGGCGTGGGAGTGCGCGCCGCCGAGCTCGTTGAGCGGGCTGGTGGCAAGCTGCTTCACGTTCGCCGACGACGCGGTCGAGGATACGGTGTCCGCCTTGCAGGGGACCGAGGCCATGTCGGCGCGGATCGCCTCGAAGGCGGCGGAGACGTCGAGGCCCGGGACGGGGACAAGCGGGGAGGCGGCGCCCTTGGACGGCTCCTCGAGGCAGCCGGCGGCCAGTAGCAGCGACGCGAGAAGGACGGCAACGCGGACCATGGGGAACGACGAGGAGCGGGCCCCCGCGGATTTAGCTTTTCCTGCACGGGAGCCGTCACAGGGCGGCCGTGGCGCAGTTTCCGTTGGCCGCGTGCCCCGCCGCCATGTCCCAGTCGTAGCCCGTCTTCGTCATGCCGGTGACGCAGGACGTGTACACGCCGGAGCCGGCGCCCGACCAGCGGACCTGGACGTCCCCGTCGGAAGCCGTGACACCCTCGCGCAGGACGCACGCCGCCCCCGACCGGCAGATCTGGACTTGGACCGTGACGCCGTCCACAGCCCCTTCGGCAGCGTCGTACGCGTACGCGCGCACGAGGACGTGTTTGCCCCGCAGGGAGGCGGCGAGGGCGTGCGTGTGCAACGCCGGGGGTTGGGGCTCGGGGTCAGGTTCGGGCTCGCCTCCGCCAGCGCAAGGCCCGCCCACGGCCGTGCAGGCGTTGACGAGCCCCGCCCCCTCCTCCTCGGCCGGAAGCAAGGTGTTGATGGCAGAGGCTCGCAAGCGTTGCCGCAGCTCGAGGGCGGAGATGCCCGGCGCGGCGGCGGCCACGAGGGCCGCGACGCCCGAGACGTGCGGGGCCGCGAGCGAGGTGCCCGAGAAGGCGGCGTATCCGCCGTCGTTGTACGTGGAGAGGATCCCGGTCCCGGGGGCCGCGATCTCGACCTTGGGCCCTCGGCTCGAGTAGGTTGCGAAGGATCCGTCGGCGTTCACCGCGGCGACGGCCACGCAGTTCGCGTCGCTCGCGGGGAACATCACGGGGCCCCCCTGCCCGTTTCCGGCTGCGCAGACGCTGAGCACGTTGTGCGCGGCGGCGTACTCGAGCGCCGCCGTGACGGCGCTGCTCGAACAGGCCGAGCAGCCGAGGGACATCGAGATGACGGCCGCACCTTGGTCCGTCGACCAGGTGATGCCGTTGGCGAGGGCCGCGAACGTGCCGGAGCAGCCTCCTGCCCCCAGGTCGAGGACCTTCACGGGCAGAAGCGTCGCCAAGGCGACGCCGGCGATACCCTCGCCGTTGTCGGCGAGCGCGCCGATGATGCCGCTCACGTGCGTGCCGTGCCCGCAACGGTCGTCGGGTTCGTCGTCTTGGGCGAGGAAGTCGTGCCCTTGGAGATAGTTCCCGATGTCCGGGTGCGACTTCTGCAGTCCCGAATCCAGCACCGCGACGACGACGCCGAGGGAGCCCCGCGTCACGTCCCAGGCGGCCGGGGCCTCGATGCCGGGCCTTGACCCGAGGGCCCACTGTTCGCCGAGGCGCGCGTCGTTCGGAAGGAGGAGGGCGGAGAGGGCGTCGGGCCGGTCGCGTTCGACGAAGAGGATTCTGAGGTCGCGCGACGCGCGTTCCTCGAAGGCGCGGGCGTCGGCGGCGCGGACCTCGAGGGCCCGTATCGCGGCGTTCGCCGTCACGACGCGGCCGCCATGCAGGTCGTCTCCGGGGCCGCGGTCGGTGGGTTCCCGGAACCCGACGATGAACGTCACTTCGTCGTCCGAGGCGGCGGAGCTTGGCGATCCTTGGAGGGCGACGAGGACCACGACGGCCAGGGCCCGGGCGAACAAGCGGGACATCGGGAACGATGAACGATTCCCGAGATGTAAGCGCGTCAGGTGCAGGGCGAGAGTTCCTTTCATCGGGGAAACCGACTTTCCGCCGCGCGCATACGAGCGCGGTGGAAAGCTCCTTTTCGTGCGGCCTCTGGTCCGGCTATAATCGGGTCGACGTATGGATGGTGGCCAGGTGGCAACATGCGGTCCAACGGTCTGGGATGGATGGCGACGACGCTGGTTTTCGTGATGGTCGGGGCCCTGTGGCTCCCCACGATCAACGCGGGGCCAAGCCCGCAGCCCAACTCGAACGCGATGGCCGCGTGCGAGCACACGCAGGGAAAGCCCAATCCTCCGCCGTTCTGCCGCGGACAGTCCTTCGCGGTCGTCTCGCAGGGCCCGACCTCCGCGGAGGCGGCCGCCTTGGCGTCGGGGTTGGGCCTCGCGGAGATCCCGCAGACGCCTGACGGCACGCTCGTGTACTTTGACGAGGAGCGCTTCCAGCACGTGCCGACGATCCCCGCTCCCGACGACCCGACCGCGGGGCCCAACGAGGAGGGGACGGAGACGATGCCCGAGCGTTTCGACTTCGAGGCCCTTCGGAACATGCCCGTATATCCCCAGGAGGACGCGATGCAGCGCGCGAACGACGCCCTGACGCGGGCCGGACTCATGCCCGAGGGGACCCAATCGTCGACGGCGCACGCCACGCTGGAGTTCCTCCCCGTCGAGCCACCGGGGCCGGAATCCCAGATCATCATCGTCAACTCAAAAATCCCCATGGACACGCAGGTCAACTACGACCTCATGCTCGGCGGGCTGCCGCTCGTCGGGCCGGGCGCCAAGATCAAGATGAACTTCGACGGCGCGGGGACGCCCACCCACGTCCTGTACGCGCTTCGCGGGACGGAGGCCGGGCCGGGCGTCGCCCAGCTCAGCCCGGACCGTGGGCCCGAGGTCTGCGCGACGGCCTTCGGGGGGCAAGGATCGGTGAGGGAGCAGTTGAGCCCGTTCGACATCAAGTCCCGGATGGTCATCTACGCGCCGCCCCTTTCCATGCAAGGCGTGAAGGCGCTTTACCCGCACTTTGAGTGCAACGGCACGATGGAGGGCGTTTCCGGGCCCATCCAGATGCGCACCATCCTGGTGCCCGCGGTCACAAGCGTGCCCACGGTCGAGGTGGCCGCCGAGGCACAACCGGACCTCAAGGGGACAAGCATCCACGGGGAAGCGAACGTGAAAGGCGGCACGCCTCCCTACACATTCCACTGGAGCAGCCTCTTCTTCACGATCCCGCCGGAGGCCGCGGGGGACGGCGACGAGGTTTGGTACTCGGCCAACGGCAAGACCCAGACCACGTACGACGTCCTCACGCTGCGCGTCACCGACGCGAACGGCCTAACGGCGGCGGGAAGCGACCGCGTGGACATTCCACCTTGCTGCGTCTTCGAGGAGCCCATTCGAGGCCAGTTCCCCGGCCGGATCGACGTGGGGGTCGAATTCGTCGGCTGGTCAGGGAACCTTCCGGCCTCTGCCGCGAACGCGGCCGGGTACGGCGCCGGCCACGCCCTCAACAATGTACCGGTCCAGTTCTACTGGGGCGACTTCGACGCCTGGGAGGTCGACTTCAAGGACCCCGTCTTCGGCGGACAGGACTCCTCGTATGTAGACTACGTCGACCAGACGTTCTACAGCGGGCACGCAAGCGGCTACGGCTGGTGGTTTGCGGGCAACAACGACGACCAGGGCCTCGACTACTGGGAAGGACGGTTCGGCAACGGGGACCTCGAGTGGCTCATGATCGCGGCGTGCGGCCCGCTCCAAGAGACGGCCGGCGGCGTTTCCCTGCGCGACCGTTGGGGGCCCGCGTTCCACGGCCTCCACCTCCTAGCAGGCTACGCGACGGTGAGCCGCGACCAGGACGTGGAGGGCATTTCCCTCGCCCTCTACCAACAGGGCGGCACATTCGCATCGCTCCTCGGCTACGGCAGCTCGCCGAAGAAGGTCGTGGTCGCCTGGGCCCTCATGGCCATGCGCGCCCAGGACAGCGACGTCACCTACGGCCTCATGGGCCCGTACAGCCCGAGCGGCGTGAACAACATCAACGACTACTTCCACGGCAAGGGATCCGTCGGGCCCGACCTCGTGGGCTCGAACATCGCCGGCTTCTGGGTGTTCCGCGCCCCCTCGTAGGGGGGGCGCGCCGCCCCCAAGGCCATCGCGTCCCCCGCCGAGGCGTGTCCCGCCGCGGCGGGGGGAGCGCGCCGTTGGGACGTGGCAGACGGCCGCCACCGGGCGGGCCTCGGCCACCCGCGCTTCCATGCGGCCGACGCCGAGAGGCCCAGCGTCGATGAATTCGGGGCCGGCATCACGTTTCGAGAGGAACACATCGTGACGAGCCATCGTCGACGCCGAGGGGCGAAGTGCGGCCGCGGGGATTTGAACCCCGCCAACAGCCTTGGCAAGGCTGTGTACTACCAGGCTATACTACGGCCGCGAGCGGAAAACGGGTTTCCGGCCCGCCGTCGAAACGGGTCTGGGTTTTAGCCGCTTCGGTCAAGAACGGGGCGCTCGCGTGGCTCTTGGTCACAAGGTCGTTTGGGTGGACGGTTCGGTCGGACCCGGGCTCCGGTCCTCAAGGGCGGGTAAACCGAGTGCTAGCGTGCGCGACTCGATCTTTTGAGCGTCCTCGATGGTGAGGTCCAGTTCCCTTCGCAGCGCCTCCAAGGTTCGGCGCTCCTTCTCGCTCACCCCGCCGGGCAGTGCCGCTTCCACGGCCGCCTGGTACACTTCGAAGCGACGCTGCAGAAGGTAGGCGGGCGAGGAGGCGTGGGGGAGTACCGCGCCGCCGACGCGTTCCGCGAACCGGTTGAGGGGCGAGACCGCAAACAGAAGAAGCCCGGCGGCGGCTGCCCCGGCCAGGAGTCCGAATTCCGCGCTGGCGAGGTTCTGGACGAGCTGCTCCACAGAGAGGAACGTGGCACCATAGATGCCCAGCAGCGTACTGCGGGAGAGCGTAAACCGGAACTTCAAAGCGATGTCAAATAGTTGGAACTTCAGGATGCCGAAGGCGAGCAACGGCCCGACGAGGGAGATGTACACGACGAACAGGGCGAGGAGAATCTGGTTCGCCAGTACCACCGGGAAAACCGCAACGGCGACCGCCACCAGGACAATGACCACGTCCCTGACGCCGAAGGCCAGCAAGAGCCAGCCCGCGCGCTGTCGCGCAACGGATCCGACGGGCGCGCGCCTCCAGGCCGAAGCGGTCGCGAAAAGGCCAAACAGGCTCACGAGGCCGATCGCGACGACGCCCGGGGGGTTGAGGGGGCCGGGGACCATCATCCAGCCCGGGCCCAGGACTCGGAGTTCGCCGCCGAAAAGGTCGGGGCGAGTGAACGCGGCGACGGCACCGGCCCAAGCGCCATATCCGAGGATGATCTGCGCGACGGCACCCCGGAACGGGCGGACCAGGGGCGTCTCGAGCGCTCGGCCGATGAACATTAGGTAGGCGAACGGAATCGCCTGCGCGGCCATCGCGCCAATCACGATGAGGGCGTGGGCACTGGCCTCGTTGGGGGCCAACCAGACGAGGCGGTAACAGGCGATTCCTAGGGCGTCGAACAACAGCACGGCGGCCAGTCGGCGGTTGATGCCGCGTCCCGGTCCCGTAAGGAACGCAAAGGCGGCGGTGGGCAGGCCCACCAGGACCCCATAGACGCCCACGAGCCCCTTGACCAGCGCCTGCGGGTCCATGGAAGGGTCCACCGCGGGGCCCCCACTAGAACCTTCCGGCGCGCGGAATCAGCGGTCGTGTCGTGGGCTTCGGGGCGGCCGTGTCCGCCCCCGTTCGCATCCAGAATGATCGCAGCCTTCGCCACCGTCAAACAAGCGGATTTCCTTTCGAAGCCCGTTGAACCAGCTGGAAAACCAGGGGGTATTCGGGCGGCTTCCGGGTGAGATTCCCGGGCTATACTACGGCCGCGCGGCGAATCCGGTTTCCCGGCTCGGCGTCGAAACGGCTCCCCGCTCTAGCCTCTTCGGTCGCGCCGTCGGGCGGCTCGCGACCCGCCGGCCCCGATCCAGCCTCACGCGGTGACTACATATATGTGACCCTCCACATAGGTATCCAATGAGCACGTCCCGGGAGGCGATCACCGAGAAGGCCAATCCGACGCTTGCCACCGTCTTCGAGGTCGAGCAGGTCCTCGAGCGCGAGGCCAAGGAGGGCGACGCACTTCCTCTTTCCATTTCGGAAATCGAACGGCGGCTCGCGGCCCGCCGGACGCGACGCGGGACCGTAAGGGCCGCAGTGCAAGCCCTGGTCCACTACGGGGTCGCCGCGGTCGGGACCAAGGGCGTTCTCTACACGCGCCCGACGAAACGCGTCGCCGATATGCCCGCCGAGGACTTGGCGTGAACCCCACGCGAGCCAAGGCTCGCATCCTCGAGGGCGTGAAGGATGACTTCATGAAACGCCACCGGAAGGACCGCCCGCGCGCGGCGACGGCCTGGACGGCCCTCGTGGCAAAAGGCCCCTCCTTGGAAGCCGACACGACTTTCGGCGAACCAATCGAACGCTCCAAGTGGCCGAAGGCATTCCGGGACCGCCCGAATCTCAATCGACTCGAACTTCCCAACGGGTTCCGCGCCGTCTACACCGTCTTGTTCATCCAGGGCGAAGGTCACATTGCGCGGATCGACTGGATCGGGGACCACAAGGAGTACGACCGGCTCTTTGGGTACGCGACGAGCTGACGGCCAGGCGTGCCCGCCTCGCGCAGCGGCCTCATACGCCGTCCACAGGCGGCCTTCAACCCCGCCGCGTCGGCGCCGCCCTAGAACCAGGGCGCCTCACCCGTTTCGGCGGCGTCGCCAAGCAAGGACTCCGCCCGCGGCGCCGATGGCCGCGACGCTTGCCGCGGCCATGGCCCCGAGGACGACGGGCATCACGCGAAATGGGTCGCAGGCCATGGCGGCCTGCACGTCCTGCACCAGGGCGGACTCGGAATCATCGGAGACGTTACCCGAATTGAGCCCGTCGAGGATCGAGACGCCGGCGGTCCGGAACGGCGAATTGCACGGCGGCACGAACGTCGAGCCCTTTCCGGGCGGCTTGCTCTCGCACCAGATCCGGCCGCCACGACGCGACACCCGGACCCCGGCCGCCCCGGGGCCCGCATCGTGAGAAGTGCCCACTCAGCTCGCCCATCTACTCATCATCCTTGCTACAATCAGCTGGCGTTCGTCATCATCGTGGGCGCGCCCGGATGCCGGGACGCCGTACTTGGACCTTCGCACGCGGAGGGGCTCAATCGCCCTTGTGGTCGGGGTCCTTGACGAGCGTCAACGAGAGGTAGAGGCTCGTCTGGTAGCCGGTGTTGACGCTGTACGCGGTCCCGGCAAGGTTGTCCACCTGGTCGTCGGGGTAGAAGTCCCAGTTGGAGGTCGACTGGTAGAACTGGTCGACCTCGACGGGGTCGACGTCGATGACGAACTCGACGAACGCGTCGCCGCGCTTGCTCTCGCGGACGCGTGTGAGGTCGTCGGGGAGCCGGGAGAGGACGTACGGCGAGTCGCCGCCGCTGTACGCGATGGTCCAGTCGTTCTGCGCCGGGTTCTCGCCGAGGTTGGTGTTGCTCCACGTGAGCTTCCCGACGATCTGCTTCGTGCCCGGCGGGATGAGGACCTTCCAGTCGTTGTAGTACCACATGTACGCCGTGGACGGGTTGGGGTACGAGCAGGTGCCGGCGCACGCGAGCGACTTCTTGCTCTCCTGGAGGATGACGCGCTCGGTCTCGTTGCCCCAGAACGTCTTGTGCGGCGGCTCCGGGACGATGTGCCCCTTGTGGATCGTGATCGTCGCCTCGACGCGGCCGCCCGCCGAGACGGCCTCCTGGTACGGGACGTAAAGGCTCTTCGTGTTCGCGAGGACGAGCTTGAAGCTCCACGTCGTGAACGCCTGGTGGCCTGCGTCCGCCTCGTCGGGGAAGATCGGGATCCGGAAAGGCTCGCGGGGGCCGCGCGGGACGAGGTCGGTCGCCGGATAGTACCAGAGGTCCATGTACCGGTAGGAGCCCTTGGGCGTCGTGACGACGAGGCCGATCTCGTTGATGTTGAGGAGTTCCGGGTTCCAGTTGAGGCTCACCTCGACGAGGCCCGTGCCGGGAAGGACGGGCTTCCCGTCGTCGATCGGGACGTCGGTCAGGCACGCGTAGAAGTAGACGCACGCGTAGTTGTTCGTGGGCTGCAGTTGGGCCGAGGCCTGGTACGACGCCGGCGTGACCTGGCCCTTGAAGAGTTCCATCGACGTCGCGTCCCCCCACACGTCGTGGAGGTGCTCGCGCTGGTTCCCCGACTGGGGGATCTTGGGGACGACGGTGATGTTGAGGTAGAGCTCGCGGCCGACCTCGACCGTCACGGGTCGCTCGAGCGCCTGGTACCTGTCCTTGTCGACGCGCAGCTTGAACGTGCCGGCCTCGACGCTCGGGAAGCCGAACACGCCCTTCGTGTCGGTCGAGCCGAAATGGCTCGTCCCGATGAGGACGATGTGGGCGCCCGCCAGCGGCAGCCCCAGGTCGTTGCGCACGATGCCGCGGATCGCTCCGACGCCCTTCTCCTTGAGGTCGTCGCGCTCCTTGGACTCCTGTTCGACGGTGGGCGTCGGGACGTTCGGGTCCTCGGGCACCGCGTCCGACTTCGCGGAGCCGCTGAGGCAACCGCCCAACGCCACGGCGCCGAAGGCGAGGGCGACGAGAAGGGCCGTGCGCGCCGCTTTGCGTCGGGGGAACGACGCGAGGGCGAACGGAAGCGCGAGCGTGGCGAGGCCAAAGGGCACGGAGCCCGCATCGCCCCCGCCCGAAAGCGTCCCCGATTCGCCGCCCGCGGGGGCCTCCTCGGGGACCCCGAACCGGAGCTTGTTGCGCTCGAGGCTGATCGCGGTCTTCACGAGGTCGTACGAGGTGACGCGAAGCTCGAAGAAGGACTGCTGGTCCCCTCCCGTGCCGACGCGGAAGTCGGACAGGCTCCCGAAGCGCGTGATCTTCACGTGGAGCACGTCCCCGGGCATGAGCTTCGCCGCCTCCGGCCGGAACTTCATCGTGCCCGGCGTCCAGGCGTTCGCGGTCGTCGACGCGATCGTGTAGCAGTCCTCCCCGCCGAGCCGCTGTTCGTTCACAAAGAGCTCCACGCGGAAGTACGAGTGGTCGCGCGGCGAGGCCGTCTGGAGCGTCGCCGACGAGAACCAGAAGATCCCGACGATGGGTTTCGAGAGGTTGAACCAGAGCGGCTTGTCGAGCGGGTTGCGAAGCGAGAACACGATCGGCGCCGGCTTCGCGCCCGCGGCGCTCCCGGCGGCCGCCGCGAGGCCGGCCGCCGCGTCGCCATGCGTGTACGCGTCCGTCGCCGCCGCGGCGGGGTTCGTCGAGAGGTGGGGCCCGGTCGCCGCGCCGTCCGCCTCGAGGTAGACCCGGAACCCGAAGTCCTCGCCGTGGTTGTAGTTGGGGACTTGGCCGGGGGGCGTCGTCGTGAGGAAACCGTGGCAAGCGGAGGCGGTACCCCCAGCGAGGAGGCCAACGACGAGGCCCAAGGCGGTGATGAGAAGGCGTCGACGGCCCGGCATGGGTTGCCAAACTAGCCAGGCCGGTGGTACTTAACGGTTCCCGTCTCGTCCCGCGCTTTCGAGTCCTATCGTCATCCGAAGCCGCGGCCAAGCCCATTTTTTAGGGGGGCCCTTTCGGGGCCGATGCCCGTGGCCACCGTCCCCATGTTCGCCCTGCGCGGGGCCCGGCTTATGGCGGGCCGGCCGGGGGCCTGGTCGAAGACGGCCGTCCACGGGGAGGCGGCCGTCGAGGCCGTTGTCGCCGTGAGCCGCGCCGAACGCGTCCCCTACGTGTACGACGTGGGCGGGGTCGAGGCCGGCGCCCCGCAGCACGAATTCTACCAACGCCTCGAGCGGCGCGGCGTCCATCCCTGGGTCGAGGCCGGCGTCCGCTCACCCGAGGACGCCATGGACGCGTTCTTCGCCGGAGCGGACGCCCTCACGCTCGACCTGCGCCTCCTTCGTCGCGCGACGCTCCTCGAGCTTGCGGGCCTCGCCGAGGGCGAACTCCATCTCGCCGTCGGGTTCCGCGGCCGTGAGGCGTTCCCGACGTTGAAGCCCTGGGAGCTCCAGCGGGTCGTCGCGGATACGAACGCGACCGGCGTGGTCGTCGAGCCCGACGCGGCCCATGACGCCCACGCCCTCGACGCGTTCGCGCGGGAGCTCGAGAGCCAACGCGTCGCCGCGAGCCTACTCTCGTGGGACGCGTCCGCGCCGCCCCCCTCCGCCTTCGCGCGCTGGATTCGGCGGGAGACGCATCCGTGACCGCCCCCGAGCTCGAACGCCTCATGGCGTACGCGTTCCAGGTATCGGCGCGGCGTCGGCTCCTCGAGGAGGACCTCGTGCGGCTCCTTTCCCACGAGCGCCACTGGTTCCCGCCCTCGCGCGTGCGTGCGCTCGTCCAGTCCGCGCGGTCGGCGGGCCTCCTTCGGGCGGCCGGAGCGCACGCGTACGAGCTCGACCTCGGCGGCCGCGAGGTCGCGCTCCCCGTCGACTACCGGCCCGACGCGGTCGCGCTCGAGGGCCCCTCGGCGACCGCGCAGGCCCCCGGAGGCGCGAGCCTCTTTCGTCGGCTGGTACGCTCCATCGCCGAGCAGACGCAGGAAGCGGAGACGCAGGTCGTCGCCGCCGTGAACCAAGTCCAGAAGGAGAACGGGGACCTCCTTCGGGCCGAGGTGGCGGCGCTCGTCGTCGCGGGCCTGCGGGGCATCGACGTGAAGGCGTTCGAGCCCGAGGTGGCGGCGTCGCTTCAAGCGCGCCCGGGCGCGAAGTAGACCAGGACCGGCCCCAGGAGGACGCCGGTCAAGCAGGTGCGTCGCAGCCCGAGCCTCACGGGGACGAGGCCGAGCGCGAGACCGGTGAAGGCGACGAGGAGGCCGGCGGGCCCCGTGAAGACGAAGACGACGAGCGTCATGTACACCGCCGCGATCGGCCGGATGTAGTCGCCTTCCTTCTGCGCCACGGCTTCGAGCCTTCTCTGCGTCTGCACCGCGTCGAACACCGTGGCCTCGACGTAGTAGCCTTTCCCGTTCACCCTGGCGGCGGGCCCGCTGCGGCTGCGGGCGAAAAGGTAGAGGACGGCGAGGTTGAACACGACGTTGGCCGTGTTGACGGCGCTGAGGCTCACGATCGTCTCCTCGTCGTCTCCTTTGCGGAGCGTCGTGGCGATGGCGGTGGCGCTCGCGTTCGTGAGGCCGGGGAGGACGCTCATCGTCGCCCCGGCGACGACGCCCGAGCCGAGGGCGGCGACGGTGCCAAGCGGCTTGAGGTCGCGGCGGCCGAGCTCGAGGAACTGGTGGGGAAGGCGCGCCGGGAGCGAGAGGGCGGAGACGATCGTGGCAGCGCCGAAGAGCCCGGTGAGCGCCGGGAGGAGGGGGCTGGGTGGGATGGGGACGAGGCTCGCGTAGGGGAGTCCGTCGAGGAGGAGCCCGTACGCGGCCGTCGCAAGAAGGAGCGCGAGCGCGGCGGCCCGGGCGGCGAGGGCCCGCGCGCGCCGACTCCAGCGGGCGGGGCCCACCGGTCCGGGCTCGGTGAGGACGAGAAGGAGGGCGACGGCGAGGACGACCCAGAAGAGGTGCCGTTGGAGGACGTCGAAGAGCCGAAGGGGTTCGCCGAGGGTCCACTTGAGGGGAAGGACGAGCGCGACGCTTGCGAGGACCGCCCACTGGGAGGCGTGCGCGGAGATCTGGACGGCCCGGTAGCCGACCCCGCGAAGGAGCATCTTGTGCCCGGGAAGGACGCTGAGCGCCGTCGTCTCGTCGGGCGCGCCGAGGTAGGTGGCGGGGATGATGTTCACGAAGCTGTGCGCGATGCTGATCGCGAGGATGAGGGCGGCGACGTGGAAGAGCGTGGGGAGGGAGCGGAAGCCGGTCGCCTCAAGCGCGAACCCCAGGACGGGGGCGGCGCCGAGGAGGACGACGGCGAGCGTGTTCACGTGGAGGCTCGGGATGAGGCCGGTGGCGCAGCCGATCACGGCGCCGGCGGCGGCGATCGCGAGGAGTTCGAGGAGGACCGGCACGGCGGCCTCCTAGGCGTGGCGGGCGTGGTCGACGCGGAGCCGGAACGAACCGCTGTCCTCGTCGTACTCGACGAGTCCTTCGACGCGCAGGAGCGTCCCCGGTTCCCATCCTTCGAGGCCTTCCCCGACGGCGCGAAGGCGTTGGCCGTCGTCCTCGACGAACGCGTTCGGGCCGGTGCGCCGGAGCTCGCCGCTGGTGACGACGCGCGCCTCGCGGAGTTCCCAGGGCCGATCGAGGATCCGTCGGAGCGGCTCGTGCTGGTCCTGCCAGGGGACGCGGACGGTCACGTCGTCGGCGTGGTCGACCTGCAGGCGCAGCCGCGGGCCCGCGCGCACGACGAGGCCGATCACGTCCGCGACGTCGCCCGGGACGGCGTCGGGCGGCCCGGCCGAGGTGGCTTCGACGGAATGGTTCCCGTCGCCCAGGACGAGCCGAGTCCAGCCGCCCTCGTGGGTCTCGAGTTCCAGGATCCTCGCGGTGGTCGTGACCGTCGCTCCGACGTGCCCGGCGAGGTCGGAGAGCGCGACGCGGGGCGGATGGACGACGGCCGACGCGCCCGCCATCGCGGCGAGGCCGGCAAGCGAGGCGAGGATGACCCACGCGAGCGGCCGGTCCACGGGTCGCCCTTGGTGCGGGCGGTTGAGGCCGTTTTTGGTAACGGTGCTTGCGGGGCGGGGCGGAACCTGGGGAAGCCTTGGGTTACGGCGTGGACCGCTGGAACTCGACCCTCAGATGATAGTTTCCGTCCATGTACGAGGGCGGGAAATTGCCTAGGGTTCCGGTCTGGCCTTCGAATGAGACCCGGACCCCCCAGCTCGTCTCGCTAGCGTACGGAGAGTCCCACATCCTTGGCTCGACATCGATCGTCCACTCAAGGGCCGTCGGGGATCCTGGCTGGGGCGCCACATCGGTCCGTTCAAAACCATAACGATCTGCGCCATGCCAACTCAACAACGGATGAAACCAGCCCGCCGACGGCGTTGTGGAATTGAACCAAAAAAGGATTCGGACGCGCTCGGTATCGAAAGGAACGATTGGGGGCGTGGTCCACCTGAGCTGGTTTCTAGGCATCTTTCCGCCAGATGGACATACCCCTGCGCACAGCCGGCCGGACTCATCCAGGGCAGTCAATGAGCGGTTAAAACCCCAGAGGTGTGGATGAGCCGGAGCCAGGGGTAGAGGACCTTCAGGTCGGGCAATCGTGAGCGAGATATGGCCCGAAACGGCACCGGCCCGGCCTTCCAGGAGCAACAAGAAGCTCCATCGTGTAGTTCGGGCATGGGGCAAATCAGTGAGCGACTCGTTCACTGGTATCGAAAGTATCGACCCGGATTTCACGTCGGGAAATTGGCCGGATGTTCGATGATCGGCTGCAGACCAACCGAGATACACGGTCTTTCCGGGGGCGGAATCGGAACTAGTCCAGGTTACCGTGGCATTAATCCAACGGGTGCCGGGAATGATCATGGTCCCTTCGTCCGGCCGTACCGGCAAGCACGACTTTCCGTTCGCCCCGGAATCGCATGACGAGCCGACGTGGGGCAGTTGAAACGTGAAATCCGCGTCGAAGATCCTTTTCTCGAATTCCCCTGCCCAGTAGTCATGGACGTGGGCGCGGTTGTCGAAGGCGAACGTGAGGTTCGCCGGATCGGTGATGTCCGGGCCGACCTCCGCCTCGCCACCTAGGCCCTGGTTCCCCCCGTCCGGGGAGACGGCGCATCCCGAAACCAGGACTAACCCCAACGCGACGACCACGAGCACGCCGGCGCCGCGCTTCACACCGGCACAAGGACTCTTGGCGGTTCAAGAAGCTATTGGCGGTTTCGTTTGGACGTAACGCGGCCACCGTTGGAGGCCGCCGCGGGCGCCGCTCAGACCGTCTCGAACTCGCGCCGGGCCGTCGTGAGGAACCGGAACCCGCGCGGCGTGATGAGGACGTCGTCCTCGATTCGGACGCCCCCGTAGCCGGGGAGGTAGACGCCGGGCTCGACGGTCATGACCATCCCGGGCTCCATGACGGTGTCGCTTCCCCCGCTGAGGCCCCCTCCGTCGTGGACGGCGAGGCCGAGCCCGTGGCCGAGGCCGTGGATGAACTTCCCTTTGAACTCGGTCGCGTTGATCACGCGGTCGGCCGCGAGGTGGACCTCCTTCCCGGTGGCGCCGGGCTTGAGGACGTCGAAGGCCGCCTGCTGGGCCCGCGCGACGACGTCGTACATGCGGCGGTCCTTGGGCGTCGGGCGCCCGAAGAAGAAGGTGCGCGTGATGTCGGAACAGTAGCGCTTGTAGCGGGTGCCGAAGTCGAAGAGCGCGAACTTCCGGGGCCGGAGCTTCGATGCGAGCGCCGTGTAGTGGGGCTCGGCGGCGTTCGCGCCGAACGCGCTGATCGTGTCGAACGACGGCCCTTGGCCGCCGTACTTCTGGTTGCGGTAGTTGATCTCGGCGGCGACCTCGGCCTCCGTGATGCCGGCGCGGAGGAGCTCGGGGATCTCGTTCGCCGTCTTCGAGGCGATCCGGCAGGCTTCGCGGATGGCGTCGACCTCGGCCTCGTCCTTGATCATGCGGGCGCGGAGGATCGCGCGCGAGGCGTCGACGAACTTCGCCTTGGGTAGGTACTTCCGAAGGACCCGGAAGTCGCGGTAGGTGAGCTCGGGCGAGTTCACGCCGATCGCCTTCTTCGCTCGGCCGTCGAGGACGCGCCGCAGCGTCTTCGCCTCGTCGCCGCGGCGCTTCGGGACCCTGAGCCGGAACCCGGTCCGGGCCCTGCGCGCCGACTCCTCCTCGAGGACGCTCGAGAACACGTCGACGTGGCCGTCGCGGTGGAGGACGCACATCCCTCCCTCGAAGATTCCGCTTGGGATGGCGGTCGCGTAGAAGAACGACAGGTCGATGTGGGGCTCGACGCCGTTTCGAAGGACGATGGCCTCGGGAACGTCCTCGTCGAGTGCCTTGAAGGCGGCGAAGACCTTCTTCGCCCGTCGCCGGGCTAGGTTCCCTCCCGCCATCTCGCCGCGCAGGTCGGCGGGTCGTTAAAATACTTGGCCGGGGCGGGAACCGCGCCGCCCCCGGGTTCGCCAGGAAAGCGGCGGGCGTTTCCCCAGGGTATCTTGACGGTCCGCCGGTTACGTCGGCGGTACCACAAAGGTCTTATTTGGACCGGCCCGGTATGCGGGCCTGTTCCGGGAGAACACGGCTCTTGGCGGGTAATAACCGGTTGGCGGACGCGCTTCGGCGGGCATTCAACATGCTCCGCGAGGACGCGGACGCCACAGCCGACGTCGTCGCCTCGGTGTTCCGCGGCGAAGACGAAGTCAACGACGAGGACCTCGACAAGGAGGTCCGCGCCCTCTTCTACACCCTCGAGCAGCAGAACCTTCTTGGCATCCGCCGCACCGAGTACAAGTTCGAAGGCCAGACGCGCCGCGCGTACTTCTGGCGCATGAAGGAGCTTCGCGACGACGACCTCGAGCGGAGCATGTCCGGCCTTTCGCGGGAGGACCTCGAGGCCTTGAAGGTCTACCGTGCGCTGCCCCAAGAACTGTGGAACCGCGGCAAGAACTAGCGCCTACGTGTTGTCCTTCGGCGGACCCTTGAGCTGGGCGTTGTACTTTCGCAGTTCCTTGTAGTAGTCCGCGCGCTGTTTCTTCGCGCGGAGGCTGTCCTTCTCCTTTCGCACCTCGAGGCGGAAGAGCGTGGCGCTCACGAGGAACACGACGCTGGAGACGATGGCGCCGATCCAAAGGAACAGGCCGGTGGCGCTCGCGTCCTCGACGCGCTCGTCCGCGGCCGTGCCGACGTCCCGGTCGAGGGTCGGGGCGGGGCCGAAGCCGTTCTCGCCGAAGGTGGGGTCCGAGGAGCCGTCCCGCGAACTGGAGTCGAGGAAGGCGAGGGCCCCGAAGGATCCGCCCGCCACGAGCGAAACGAGGAGGCTGACTACCATTAGCGCCCTCTTTGCCCTCATCGTTTTTCGAGTGGGACGGCCCGTACTTAACCCTTGTCTTTGGCGAGGCCGCGGACTCCGCGTCGAGCGCTCAACTGCGCACAACGTCCGTGGGACGCGCCTGCGATGCTCGGCTCAGCAAGGCCTTATCCCGGGAAGCGTTCGGCGGCCGCCGACATGGAAGCCATCGTCCTCGCGGGTGGGCAGGGCACACGGATGCGTCCGCTCACGTACAGCCGGCCCAAGCCGCTCCTTCCGATCCTCAACCGGCCGATGGTCGATTGGGTCCTCGCGAGCCTCCCCAAGGCCGTCGACACCGTCGTCGTCCCCGTGAACTACCTCTCCGAGCTCATGCAAGCCCACTTCGAGGAGCACCCCGATCCGCGTGTCGTGCTCGTCGACGAGCCGACCGCGATGGGCACGGGCGGCGCCATAAAGCGCGTCGAGAAGCACTTCTCGGGGCCCTTCTTCGTGTACAACGCGGACATCGTGTCGTCGAACGACCTCGAGGCCATGCGCAGGTTCCACGAGGCCCGGAAGGCGAAGGCGACGATCTCGCTCTGGCACGTCGAGGACCCGTGGCACTACGGGGTCGTGCGCTTCAACGGGAAGGCCCGGATCGAGGAGTTCGTCGAGAAGCCGCCCCCCGGCAAGGAACCCTCGAACCTCATCAACGCGGGCCACTACCTCCTCGACCTCGCCATCCTCGACAAGATTCCCAAGAACAAGTTCGTGAGCCTCGAACGCGAGGTCTTCACGCCGATGGCGAAGGCGGAGGCCACCCTGTTCGGCTTCGAGTTCAAGGGATACTGGATCGACTGCGGCCGGCCCGAGTCCTACCTCGAAGCGCACCGGCTCGCCTTGGCCGCCCAGGGGAAGCCGCACGTCGTGGGCACCGAGGTCCGCGGCCTCCAGGATGCCTCCTTCTCCTCCTACGCGCTCGGGGACCGCGTCGAGCTCGGAACGGGCGCCGTCGTCGAACGAAGCGTCCTCCTCCCTGACGCCCACATCGGGGCGAAGGCCGTCCTCCGGGACTGCGTCATCGGCGAGGGCGCCGAGATCGAGGCGGGCGCCCGGCTCGACCGCGTCACGGTCGGGGACTACGCCATCGTCCAAGGCAAGGTCCAAATCAAGGACCAGCGAATCGGGATGCGGCCCGGGGACGAGTAGATGACGAGGCTCTTTGGAACGGACGGCGTGCGGGGCATCGTCGGCCAGGACATGACCCACGAGGTGGCCCTGCGCCTCGGCCTCGCGCTCGGCACCCACCTCGGCGCGGGCTCGACCGTCGCCATCGGCCGGGACGCGAGGCTCTCGGGCCCCATGCTGTCGGCGGCCGCCGTCGCCGGCCTCCTTGCGACCGGCGTGAACGTCGTGCGCCTCGGCGTCGCGACCACGCCCGCGATCCAGTACTACACGTCCCAGAACGAGGAGGTGGACGCCGCCGTCATCGTGACGGCGAGCCACAACCCCGGCCAGTGGAACGGGCTCAAGTTCATCGCCGCCGACGGGACCGAGGCTTCCCGGGAGGACGAGGAGCACGTGGAGCAGCTCTACGCGTCCCAGAAGTTCCGGCTCGCCTCGTGGAAGGACGTGGGACGGCTGAGCTCCGACGAGACGTGCAACGACGCCTACGTGAAGGCCGTGCAGAAGAAGTTCAAGGTCCCCGACGGCAAGCGCCGGAAACTGCGCGTCGTCGTCGACCCCGCGGGCGGGCCCGGCACGCTCGTCACGCCTCGGTTCCTGCGATCAATCGGCTGCGAACCGATTCTCCTCCACGGCGAGCTCGACGGGACGTTTGCCGGAAGGAGCCCCGAGCCCGTCGAGGACAACCTCGCGAAGCTCAAGGAGCGCGTCAAGGAGACGAAGGCGGACCTGGGCGTCGCCCACGACGGGGACGCGGACCGCGCCATCTTCGTCGACGAGACCGGCGCGTTCGTCCCCGGCGACCAGAGCTTCGCGCTCATCGCCGAGCACCTCGTGAAGCGGCACAAAGGGGGCCTCGTGTGCACGCCCGTGTCGACGGGCTCGGTCGTCGAGGAGGTCGTGACGCGCGCGGGCGGCAAGGTCGTGTACACGGCCGTCGGCTCGCCCATCGTCGGCCGGAGGATGCGCAAGGACAAGGCCGTCTTCGGCGGCGAGGAGAACGGCGGCCTCATCTTCCCGGACCACCAGTACTGCCGGGACGCCCTCATGAGCGTCGCGCGGATGGTGGAGCTCATCCTCACAAGCGGCAAGAGCCTGGGCGCCCTGCGCTCCGCTCTACCGAAGTTCTTCGTCTCGAAGCAGAAGTTCGAGTGCGCGAACGAGGCCAAGGACGGGCTCGCGCGGTCGCTTCGCGACTGGACGCGCGCCAAGTACCCGAAGGCGCGCATCGACGAGACGGACGGCTTCAAGGTGTACTTCGAGGACGGCTGGGTGCTCGCCCGCCCGAGCGGGACGGAGCCCATCTACCGCGTCTACGCCGAATCGAAGTCCGAGGCAAGGAGCGTGGCCCTCGCGAAGGAGTTCGTGGACGAGTCGAAGCGCCTCCTCCGCGCGCCCGAGGTCAAGGCGCGATAGGAAGCTCCTTGAGGGTCTGCTGGACGACGCGTCCCACGGCGCCGAGCATGTCGGGGCTGATCTTGTCGGGCGTGTCGCCGGTCGTGTGCCAGTAGGACGGGAAGCCTTCGCCGAAGTGGTAGTCGATGACGTCGACCGACTTCATGCTCCGGTCCTCGAACGGGGTGTGGTCGTCGGTGATCCCGTTGCAGCCCGTCGTGTTCTTGAACTGACGCACGTCGAGCCGGGCCGCGACCGTCCAAAGGCGGTCGCCGAGGGCCGTGTCGGAGCCGCAGCCCCGGTAGAACCCGGCGTCCTCGTCGCCGACCATGTCGAGGAGGAGGATGGCTTGGAAGAGGGTCCGCTCGGCGGCCGACAGGCCTTCCGCGTAGTAGGTCGAGCCGGCCAAGGGGTGGCAGTCCTCGAAGCCGTCCTCCCCGTCGGTGAGGAGGATCCGGTACTGCCACGTCGTGCTCGCGGGCTCCTTCGCGAGGACGCGCGCGAGCTCGAGGAGGAGCCCGACCCCCGAGGCCCCATCGTTGGCGCCCAGGACCGGCTCGGTTCGGCGCTTCGCGTCGGAGTCCCCGTCGGCGAACCGTTTCGAGTCCCAGTGGGCCATGAGGAGGACGATGCGGGAGCCGGAGCCGAACCGCGCTTCGACGTTGGAGAACGGAAGGCCGCGCATGCGCACCTGGTCGGCGGCCGTGCAGTCGCGCCACCATTGCGCATGCGAGCCGCCGCGCGCCTGCATGATCGTGTCGTACTGCGCCCCGGTGAAGTTCTGGAACTGGGCGTTCCAGCCCGCCTCCTTGAGCTCGCCGTGGAGGTACGCGGCGCCTTGAACCTGTTGCGGGGTCCCGGGGACGCGGGCGCGTTCCTTCGGGGCTCCGCCGGAGTGGTCGCAGATGAGCCCGATGACGTAGTCGAACGCATTCGCCCCGCGCAGCGCGGCGTCCTGCTGCGACCACGTGGGGGCTGGGACGTTCGTGCACGAATCGGCCTCGGCGCCCGGGGTCGTCGGCGTAAGCGTCCCGTCCGCCGGGTCGTTTCGGAGACATCCTGAAAGGGCGACGCCCAGGAGCACCAGAACCGCCAAAAGCGCCCGCGGCATCCTCGGCGGGAGCCGGCGCCCGGCACTTAGACGTTTCGAGCGCCCCTTAAGGCTTCGAGGGCACGATTCCAGGAGGAAATCGCGCGCGCAAGGGCGTTTCCAGGTTTTCGCCCGACCAACCACAATTCATAAATAGCGTCGGTCGGCCTAGCCCGGAATATCGGCTCAAGTTTCGACTCAAACGTGGGAGGAAACAACATGCAAAAACTCGCGGTCCTGACCATCCTCGGCCTGGCCCTCGCCTTCAGCATCCCGACGGCCACAGCCGAGCCGAGCTTCGAGGACCTTCAAAAGGAGCTCAAGGACGTCGGAGCCATCGAAGTGAGCGTCTCCTCCACCCAGATCTCGGTCTCCTGGCAGGGCATCGAGATCGGCCCGAACGCTTCGGCCATGGTCCGCGGCATGGTCGACGGCATGGACGGCAACGAGGCCGACGGGAACGTGAGCGAGGAGGAGGCGGACCTCGCCGAGACGGTCATCAAGACCTTCGTCCAGAACGAGTTCGAGCACTACGTCCACGACGAGAACTACGTCGGGCACCTCGTGATCGACACGACGAACCCCAAGGCGGCCAAGGTCGACGCCCTCGCGGCGGGCGGCCTCATCGGGCCCGTCGACCAGGAGGAAGGCATCACCCTGAGCTTCGTAGCGACGGTCGGGTTTCCCACGAAGGCCGCCGACGTGCACACGGTCAAGCTCGACATGGACCGCTACTACTTCCACGAGGTCGAAGAGGAGAAGGCCGCCGAGGTCATCGGGGACTTCAGCCTCACGGTCCGCGGGCTCGACGGCTGGTCGATCGACCCGGCCTCGATCCAGCCCGACTGCGCGGCCGAGCGTTACGACGCCGAGTCGGGCGCCATGGTCTTCACGGCCGAGCACGTGAACTGCTTCACGGGCCGGTCCGGGATCCTCCTCGGCTTCAGCCTCACGGGCGGCTCCGACTCGAGCTGGGACGTCCCGGCCCCGGGCGCCCCGATCGGGATCGCCGTCCTCGCCCTCGCCGGACTCCTCCTGCGGCGGCGCAACTAGGGTTGCCTCGTTCTCCTCCCCTTGCCTCCTAGCGGAAGCGACGGGGCGCGCCGCCGACCGCGCGCGACGGGGAGGAAACAAGCTTTAAGTCCCCACCGGGCTGGTGCAGCCTGATGCGCCCCCGGTTCCTCGGCGTCCTGGCCGCGGCCCTCGTCGTCGGGCCCGCGTTCGCGGGCTGCTCGGGCGCCTCCTTCACGATTGACCTTCCGGTCTGGATGGCCGGGTACGGGTGGGAATACGAGGAACAGGAGACGCGCACGTCGTCCCTCAGCGGCGACGCGCCCTCGAACATCGAGGACCTCGAGGAAGAAGAGGGCAACACCGTCATCAACCGGACGTTTCGGATGGAGATCTTCAACTCCACCGCCGTGAGCGTCGAGGGCATCCCGATCTACGCGGCCGCCGTGCTCCAGCGCTTTGTCCCCGACGAGAACGACACCGACCAGCAGGCGAGCGACTTCTGGGCGGCCTGGGTGTACTCGGAGCAGCTCAACTTTGTCTCCCCGACGTACGTGGACTGGCGAAACGGCGAGGTCCAGCTTTCCGGCGCCGATGAGCCTGCCCAAGGCGGGCCGACGGCCACCTCGTCGTCCGAGTCGCCCACCGAAGAACCGACCGCGACCGAGGAGGAAGGGGAGGTGGCCGACCCGACGCGGCCCGAGAACGAGCAGCAGCGCTTCAGCTGGCCGCTCACGAAGGGCCGCAGCTGGCGCAACGAGGAGACGATCGACGCGCTCGGGGGCGAACTCGGGGTCTTCGAGGGACGCGCGCGGCGCCTTGCCTCCGTGACGGTCCCGGCGGGCACGTTCAGCGCCGTCCGCCTGGAAGGCAGCCTCGAGCCCTACGACCTAAGCGAGATCCAGGCCGGCATCAAGGACAGCCTGGAGGGCTCCGGGGCGGACGTCCGCAAGATCTCCTTCGACTTCCGCGTCGAGTTCGACTACACCTACAGCGAGGCCGTCCTGAACTTCGTGGACTACGTCGAGACCCAGAAGGTGACGCTCGCGGCCTCCGGCCGCGACGACAGTGGCAACTTCGACTTCACCTACACCCAGCAGGTCCGCCTCGAGCGGCGCCTTCTCAAGCATCAGCTCCTCGAGCTCGTTGAGAAACCCCTCACGTTCGCGGTCGACGTGGAACGGGGCATCTACAGCCCCAAGCCCATCACGCCCGCTTCGCAACTCGCGGTCGAGATCCTCGCCTCGGCGCAGCAGCTCAACAAGTACTCGGACGAGAAGGTCCCCTTCTCGATCCGGATCTACAACTCGACCGCCGGCGAGAAGAAGCTGCGGCCCCCGGAGTCCTCGTTCCCGACCAAGGGCGACGACAACCCCGACTACAACCACGAGGAGCTCGAGGTCGTCTGGTCGATCCAGAACATCGACGCCCGCAAGCGGTTCTTCGAGTTCCGCAAGGAGGTGCGCGACGGCTTCACCCTCGGCGGCCCCGACTTCGCCACGGCCGGGCTGAAGCAGCTGCAGGCGACCTTGAAGCTCAAGGACACGCCGAACCTGCCCGGCCAGGCGATCTTCACGGACTCCGTCTACTTCGAGGTGTACAGCCACACCAACATCACGTACGCTCGCCTGCCGCAGAACGCGACGCCGGACCAGCGGCTGCGCACGTACTTCCCCGTCGAGGCGACCGCGGCGCGCGTGTACGTCGCGGCGACCATCAAGGACCAGCCCCCGCAGACGGTCTGCCCGACGCCCGGCCCGGACTGCCTCCAGGTCGCCGACGCGGGCGGACGGCCCGTGCAGGACCAACGGAGTCAGGAGCAGATGAAGTTCGAGACGACGTCGCTGTCGTCGTTCTCGTACGGAAGTTGGCGATTCGAGGTCTCGCCGAGCTATCCGGGGGAGACCGCCACGTTCGAGATCGTCGTGCGGTACCGGGCCGGCGTGTAGCGGCCGCGCCTTCGCGCCGCGGCGGGGCAGGAAATCCTCGCGCGCGTTTCTTTCCGAAGGTCGGCACCCTCATATAGAAGGCGACGAATGGAAAGACGTATGGCGAAGGCGCGGCCGAAGCCATCGACCGATCCGGTCGGGCCGGGCCGCTGGGGCTACCGCGTCTACAACATCGTCGAGCGCCCCACGCCCCGGGGCCGACGGTACGAGATCCACACCCCGGAGCGGGAACTCGTCGCGGCGTGCCGCATCCGCAAGGACGCGCAGGCGATCTCGTTCTTCGCGGACACGAAGGAGTCGCAGGAGATCGTCTTCGAGGTCGTCGATTCGCAATCCGGCCGGCCGATCGGGGAGTTCCGCAAGAAGGTCTACCCGCCCCTTGGGAAATCGGAATGGTTCATCTTCAACCCGGACGGCGACCCCGTCGGGATGGTGACCGAGACGGCGTCCGACTCGTGGGTCGGCCGGCTGCTTTCGATGGGCGCGTCGCGGCCCCGCGCCTTCGACCTTCACTGGGGCCAGGCGATCGGCGGCAAGATCTCGCGGCGAAGGATGCTCCTGGGCCTCGACCACACGCAGGTCGACCTTTCGCTTGACAAGAAAGACGTGATCGACCGACGCCTCGCCTTGGGCCTCGCCGTCCTCGTCCGCGACGACGAGACCAACGGCGACCGCAGCGCGACGGTCGCCCGCGCGGCGAAGCCGGCGTAGGTCAGGCCGCGCCCTTCGGTTCGAGGGCTTTCACTTCAGCGAAGAGCCGCTCGTTGGTCGGGCAGGCGAGGCCGCGGCGGCGGGCCGCCGCGAGGATCCTCCCGTTGATGGCGTCGATCTCCGTCCGGCGGCCGCGCTCGACGTCCTGGAGCATGCTCGACCGGTTGCCGGCCGTCTGCTTGGTGACGCGCTCCACCAAGGCGACGGCCTCGTCTTCGGGGAGATTGACGCCCTCGGCGCGCGCGACGCTCGCGGCCTCGCGGGCGGCCGACACGAGCCGCGCGTGCAGCTGCGCGTCCTCGAGGAGCCGGCCGTTCGGGACGCGCGCGATCGCGCTCAAGGGGTTGATGGCCGCATTCACCACCGCTTTGCGCCAGAGGGCGGGTCGGATGTCGGGGACGGCGCGGGCCTGCATCCCCGCGGCGGCGAACGCGACGGCGACGACGCGGGCCTCGGTCTCCTCCTTCGCGGAGGCGCCGATGATGATCTCCCCCGGCCCGTTCCACGAGACGCGGCCGGGTGCTTCCAGGGCGGCGCCGACCATGACGGCGGAGGCGAGGACGAGGCGGTCGGGGAACCGCGCCTGGGCGAGCTCGAGGTTACCGAGGCCGTTCTGCACGCTGAGAAGGGTCGTGTCGGGGCCCATCGCGGGCGCGAGCGCCTCCAGGGCGGTCGCGGTGTCGAAGGACTTCACGGTGAGGAGGACGAGGTCGGGGTGGAGGCCGGGGGTCACGGATTCCTGTGCCTTCACGCGGACGGTGAGCTCGGCGTTCCCCGTCACGCTTAGGCCGCGGCCCCGGATGGCGTCGACGTGGTCATGGCGGCCCACGAGCGTGACGTCGTGGACCCGGGAGAGCAGCGCGCCCACGAGCGATCCGAGGGCGCCCGCTCCGAAGACGAGGACCTTCATACGACGGCCTCGGCGCGCTCCCGCTCGCGCACGGCCGCGTGGGCCCGCGCCTCGACGGCGAGTTCCTGCTCGAGCTGCCGGAGCCGGTCCTCGCCGAGGCGGCCGCGCGTGCGAAGGGGACACGGCTCGAAGAAGGGGACGGCCTGGCTCGCCTCGATCCCCATCGCCGCGAGGAAGTCCGAGACCATCTCGGGCGTGGTGCCGAGAATCGGGCGCAGGATGGGAAGCGTCGTGAGGCCGCCGAACGAGGTGAGGTTCTCGACGGTCGTCGAAGAGAAGGCCTCGCCCGTCACGAGAGCCTTGCACTTCTTCGCCTTCGCAAGGAGGGCCGCCTTGCGGACCATCTGGCGCATGCAGAGGACGCACGTCGCGTCGCGGGGGAATTCGCTCGTCTCGTGGTGCGGGATGTGGACGAGGCGGCCGCGGAAGTACCAGGAGCGCAGGACCTTTTCGTAGGACTCGGCGCGCTCGCGGCTCCCCGTCAGTCCCTCGAAGTGGATCGGCACGATCGTGCAGCCGCGCTTCAGCATGAGCCACGCGGCGACGAGGGAGTGGAGGTCCTTGAGGAGGACCGCGACGCGTCCCTGGCTTCCCATGGGGAGCCCGCCGGGGGCGCGTTGCGTCTCGTGGAACAGGTACGCCTTGTCGTCGCGGACCTCGACGCTCAGCTCGAGGTCGGGCTTGTCGAGGTCGACCTTGAGGTGGGCTCCGTGCGGGGCCGAGAGGACGGCGCCGCCGCCTTCGCGGGCGACGTCTTGCGAGGAGAAGGGATGCGATCCGGAGCGGCGCGCGCGGATGGCGAACGACCGGATCGCGGGCCGTTCGGCCGCGACCGTCTCGTAGTAGGCGCCGATCGCGGGAAGGAGCTCGCCCATCTTGCTCGAGCGGACGACGGCGGGGCTTACGGACGTGAGGCCGAAGATGCGACCGAGGACAAGGAGGGCCCGGGGAAGGTCCGACGAGTGGACGAGGAACCGGCCGCGGACGCGGCTCACGATGCAGTCGAGCTTCTCCGACTCGAACGCCTTCTCGATGTTTTCCTGGAGGACGCGCTCGAACCGTCGCCGGACCGGCGGGGACTTGATCCCGAGTTCCCCGTACCGGGCGAGGACGACCTCGTATTGCACTCCGCGCGGATGAGGCGTGCGCGTTAAACCCTTTTCCGCGCCGAGGCGTCCGCTTGGGAGCATGGGCATGACACGCATGGCGTTTGGATGTTTGGACCGCCCATGAGACTAAGGGGGCCTTGGTCGTGGCAAGAAGCCATCCGTCATCCACGCCCGTAGAGCCTTGGGTCGATCGCGACGGGAGGATACATCGTGACGCGGTGCCAGTCCGCGGACAGGGGATTCAGAAGGATGTTCGTGCCGGGCGCCACGGCGCTAGGGACGCGGCACGCTAGTGTCCCCGCTGCGAGCCAGGCAGCGGCGCGCGCATGCTCCGAGGTCCCGGCCGGCAGGTCGTGGATGAGGCCATCGGGTACGTCGGCGCCGTGGAGCCGGAAGTGCTTGAGGTCCACGTCGCGGAGGTTGCCCGCCAAGACTTCGAGGATCGCCAAGGCCGCGTGCTCGCTCGCGTACACGACGGTGACCCCGGGCGGGTTCCAGCGGCCCCCATGGAGGCGGGCGCCCTCCCCGGTCCAGGCGTCCGCGGCGAAGGCTTGGTCGTGGACGCGCCACACGCGCATGCTAGTACACGCCGTGGCGGAGTCGGCCGATCACGGCTTCGACTTCCCGGGCGCCGAACTCGGTGCCGCACACTTGGACTGGGCTGCGCCCGCCGAGGCGGGGGTTGGCCTCTTGCATCCACCGCGCGGCCCGGTGCCGGTCCCGGAGCATGTCCTGGGCCTGGTCGAAGGCGCGGGCCAGGCGCGCGATGCGTTCCGATTCGTGGTCCTGGAAGTGGCCTGCCCGGAACCTGCGGTTGCCGTTAGCGGGGGGAATGTGAGCCCACTCGAACAGTTGGGATTTGGTCCAACCGCTCGCGTCGAGGAGCCGCTGGACGGCGGCTGCCGAGACGCCCCGATGGATGGTCTCACCGAGAACGACGGCGTCGCGGGCCTTCAGGCCCATGCTCCGGATCACGAGTTCGCTCATCTGATAGATGATTATCAGTCATTTGAGATAAGGGTTTCCATGAGCTGCGTTCCTGGCGGCCGCCTCGGTCGGCGGGTGCCCGGTTTCAAACTCCTCCTCTTGTTTGCGTGTAAGGGCCTTCGGACACGAGGCGGCGGACGCTACTTGGGAAAGACGCTCCAGCCGGCAGGCGGCTCAAGGCCGTAGAACGAGCTCACCCAGGCCTCGTAGCGCTGCTGGAACACGAACGTGAAGGGGGAGCACGAACCCGAGCACTCGGCGCGCACCTCGGTGCGCACCTGTTGCGGGAACGGCGCGTCCTTCGCGTAGTTCTTCGTGATGTTCTTCCCGTCGCCTTCGAGCTTCGTGCCGGAGACGGGGGAGGCGCCCCAGTGCTCGGCGATCGCCCCGGCCGGCGTGCATGCCTGCCCGACGCCGGCCTGGCCCGTGCACGAGTAGGTGCGGTACGTGCCGATGCGGAGCATCCCGGCCGTGCCGGGGAGCGTCGGCTGCCACTTCATCTCGTGGACCATGCCTACGATGAGGCGGCTCTCGATGTTCCAGAAATGGGTCGAGTTGTCGTTGGGGTCGCGCACGCCTTGGCCGTACACGGTGAGGCCGCGGCTGCAGTACGTCGTGTAGCCGATCGTGCCGGGGGCCCCGGCGATGCTGCAGCCCATGAAGCCGTTGAAGGGGAGGGTCATGTGGTAGGCGTTCGAGGCGTTCACGATCTCGACCGGCTCGAGGACGAGCTTGACCTCGACGGTTTCGCCGGAAAGGACGTCGACGAGGCGGCCGCGCTCCTGCAGGGGTCGGTAGCCGGCGCGGGCGGCGAGGACCGTGTAGTTGCCGGGCTCGAGGTCGGTCAACGTCGCGGCGCCCTTCGCGTCGGTGAACGCGCTCTTCGGCGTCGGCCCCTCCGCCACGACCTCAGCGCCCTCGACGGGAACTACCTCCGGCGTGGTGACGGTCACGACGAGCGTCCCGAGGTCGGACGACGAGGTGGTCGGTTCGGCGGTGGGCTCGTCCGCACTCTTCGTCTCGGCCCCGAGGCATCCGGCAAGGAGCAGCGCCGCGATGCCCGCCCACACCCGTTTCATGGCGCGATGCGGTGAACGGCGGCGCTTATTAGGTTTCCCGACGGCGGATTCCGATGTCTCGCCTGACCGGCCCGCTCGGCAGGGTCCCCTTGATATTCCTTAGCACAGGGGAAGACTCCCACACTCGACAGCCTATAGGTAGTCCCCTTCCGTGCTACCTGCATGAAATCTTTCGGCACGTCCGCTGCACGCGCGCCGACCGACCCGCCCTTGGCTGGCCCTCCGCTCATGGGTCGGCACGTCTTCTAGGGGGCATCGGCGGACGTCGGGGGGTTCCGGCCGGGATCCAGGGGGGATCGTAGGTTGGTCGTCGCGGCCTGAAACGCGGCGAGCGGAGGGGGAAGCGAATGCAGGAGTCCGGATTCGAACCGGAGAACCACTAAGGAACAGACCCTGAATCTGTCGCCGTTGGCCGGTTTCTCTCCTGTTGGCCGGGTCATTTGCCCCCCTCCGAGGCGCAACCACAGTTCCGACACGAACCTGGAGGGTTCCACATGGAAGACCACCCCGCGCTGGAAGCACGCAAGAAGAGTTTCGAGAACCACCTGATCGTTGAACGCGGCATGTCACGGACCACGGCCCGGATGAGGTCGGCCATCGTCCGGCAGCACCTGCGGGTTTGGAAGACGCTGAACCCAACCAAGGAACAAATCCAGAGGGCGAAGGAGCAGTTCGTCCTGGATGGGTACCATAGGGACTACGTCGGGAACATCTGCTTGGCCTTCAAGGACTACGGCCGCTTCATCGGCACCGATCTCGCGGTAAAGCCCCCCTCGCCCGAGAAGACGCGTGTGCCGCGCTTTCTCACGGAGCAAGAAGTGCAGTCCATCCTGTTCGTCATCGACTCGATCAGGGACCGCGCGCTCTTTTATGTCATGGCGTACACCGGGTTGCGCGTCGCAGAGCTTTGCAGCCTCAAACGAGACGACGTGTCCTTTGACCGCAAGCAGATCGTGGTTCAACTGGGCAAGGGTGGTAAATCCGCGGAGGTCCCAATTGCCCAGGCCGCGCTGGATGCTCTGAGCGGGTTCCTGCGGGCCGGCCTGCGCCCGGAAGGCCCCGAGTGGCTCTTCCCCGGGCCAACGGGCGAGAAGCTCTCCACGCAGCGCCTGCGCGTCCTATGCCGGGCGTATGGACGCAAGGCCGGCGTGCAGAAGGTCGTGAGCCCACACATGTTCCGTCACGCCTTGGCGACGAACCTTCTGTCCAAGGGATGTCCGCTTCCGTTTGTTCAGCGTCAGCTTCGGCACTCCCGGATTGAAACGACGATGCGCTACCTTCACTTGTCAGACGCCGCATTGCGAGAAAACTACGAACGGTTCCTGCCCAACTATTAGCCTGGCCCGTTCAGGGGGCCTCAACGGGGATAGTTGGCCCGGTCCCATCCAGACCAGTAGAAGGTCTGATTGTCGGGGAAGAACATGATCTCGACTATGCGATTGCAATTCTCAAAGTAGGAGGCTGAGGGGCAGGAATCGAAGAAATCGTCTGTGCGGAGGCGCCGAATAATCGCCGATTCCTCTCGCTGTGTGTCGGGGTTGTAGAACGCTTGGCTTTCAACGTCGCCGAAGGCTGTCTGGCAAACAATTCGACTGTGGTCCCCGGTGGCGCCAGGCTCGCCGGTTGCCTCACGCCACAAAATTGCTAGAGTTCCGTGCGCGAGCTTGTCTGTTTTCAGATTGATGCCGTAGACATCCATTTGCGATCGATTCTGGTAAACAACAATGTTCACATCTTGATCCGCGCGCTCCGTTCGACCGGATTCAAGGGCACTGATGCTTGCATTGCAGGGGGAAACGGGGCCAGTCGTTTGAGCGGCGACCGTGGCAGGAGGCGGCGAGCCCTCTTCAACCGGGGAAAGGTACACTGCCAACCCGACAAACACGACCATGACGGCCGCGGCCCCTCCAACCAGCCAATTCAATTGCTGCGACGTTGACCCAGCCATTGTCGGAACCTCATTCCTGTAAATTTCCCAGGTAATATCCTTTTGCCAATTTGGCAATTTGCCGAGACCTGCCATATTGCTCTTTCCAATTTGCCGTGCGTGGCAAGGACACTACGGTCGCAGGCGCCAAAGCCGAAGCTGATTGATCGTTACTCCCGGATCGTGGTTCCTCCAGACGTGCAAGCGGCGCTGGGCGTAAAACGAGGCGACTACGTAGTGTTCGTTGTCGATGGAAACGATGTCAGATTGAAGAAAGCGGTTTGGTTGATCAAGTAGGACCTCGCGGCATGGCAACTTGAACGGGACGGGTCCACTCGGAATCTCCACGCGGCGAGGGACTAATTACGTCGAACGTCATGGGAGCGTTTGTGCGTGGTCGACGGGCAACCATTGATTGGTACGAAACCCTGCCACGACGAATCGCCCTCGCCGCATTCATGGCGCTTGCACTGGTGACGGCCGCGGGCCTCTTCGCGCTCGTGGCAATATTACTCAGCCCTGTTGTTCGTTTAATTTTGGCGCGGTTCGGGTCGACGGATTCGGCCGCATTTGCCGGGGTTTCCAACGTTTTCCTCTCCGCAATGCTGGTCGCCACCACAGTGATGCTGTACCGACTTGAGAGGGACCGCGACCGTTCCAGGTTCCGTGTTCTCGACGCCTCTCTCCGAACGATGTTCAACTCCGGGAACGCGTCCTATTTCCTCGCGTTCAAGATTGCCAACATGGGGGCGGCAAGCAGCATCGAACGAGTGACAGTTCGAATAGGTCGACCCTGGCGCACCTGGCGGCGTTTCCCCCTTCGCGTTGGATCACCTAGCCCGTTCATGCAATCGCCCCGCAGCGGCGCGCCGGGCGACGAGTATCGCCCTGGAGACCTCGTGAGTCGGGGGGCAATTACGGAAGTCTTGGCCCACTTTGAAGCGGGCGTGCGGCCGGCGGAAATCCTTGCCCTCAACGGACAAACCTGCCGATTGTTTGTGAAGCCGCTTTTGGGTGAGACGGCCAGTTCCGAGTTCGAATGCGACTCGGGCGTTCCGGCCATAGAGGCCTTCCCCCAAGTCGCATCATCGAGGAGCCAGGAATCGCCGAAAAAGGACGGCTGATCCTCTGCGGTTCCCGGGGGCGCCACGCCGCAGCGTAACTACTTGAACGAAACGCGCGTTCACACGCGCGCGCGAGGAGTGCGCCTTATGCCTGTTGGGCCGGGCGTTTTTAGGGTTTTGGCCTTGCTCATGGGATGTAGTGCCAAGGAACGGGAAGCGCCAGGCTAGGCGAGATTCATAACGCGCTGGGCGCCGCAGCAAACGCTTCTTTACGAGCGCGGGGTTGGGGGACTCGTGGTAGAGTGGACGCGGCTGGCCAACTTCACAGTGGCGATCCTGGCCCAAGGTTGGGGAAAGCTAGAGGCCTTCCTCGGCATCCTTGGCGTCGTCCAATTTCTGCTTACGTTTGCCGAGGTTCCTTGGTTCGGATTTCAGGAGGCCCTCCTCGTCCTCGCGTTCCTTTTCCTGGCGATGTTCACGACGAAAATCATCCGGCAGAGCTACCGGTTTTTCCTCAACCAAGCCGATCGGATACGGGCGCGATACCTGATTCCAGGAGAAGGAGTTGCCGCGGGCGAGAAAATCGTCGTTCTTGCCTACAATCCGACCGTCCAGGAGAATGGCATTCTGACATTATACGCAAGGAGTTCCGGCGCGCACCAAGCTCTTTGCATATTGTCCATCAGGAAAATCATTGCCGGTCAGCAGATTCAAGCAGTGCAGGAGTCGCCGTCTCCGACGAACTTGGATATCGCGAGTTACTTCAACGACCAATCGAAGCTGAAGGGCTTGTACGCCACGCCGCTTATCGACGCAAAACTTCTCGAACAATTCCGGGATTATGGGGTACGCTAAATGCCAAACGAATTCGTCGTCGTTGAAATTATCAGCCCAACCCAACTGATCATCGCCGGCGGGACCCGCGAGGGAGTCGCCTTGGGCCAAGAGTTTCTGATTTTTGGGAGGGGGAAACCGCTTAAAAACCCGGACACCGGGGAGGACCTTGGCGTTCCCGAACTCATTCGTGGGACGGGGCGTGTAATCCACGTTCAGGAGAAGTTGGCTACCCTCGAATCGGACCGCGTGGAAGAACGGCCAACTCGCATCTCGCGCACCGAATCTTCGGGCTCAATTTTCCCAATCTTCCGGAGCCCGGTTGAGCAGCACTACGAACTTCAACGAATCCGACTGGAATTCGACGGAGCGCAGATTGGCGACTTTGCGCGCAGACGCGCCTCGCTAAAGTTGGGGGGCTCGCCCCCATGACGACCACCGCGTGGGATCGTTAGGCCAGCCACTATGGTTCGCCCTGCCTCTGAGTAGCCAAAACACCCTGCGCAGGTGCCGGATTTGTGAGGGCATCCTACTAAGTGTGCCGAAGTAGGATGGCCTCACCTTTCGCGATAGAAGGTCCGTTTGCCTTCCCTTTTCATGTCAAGGAAGCCGGCATCAAAAGCCGCTTTCAAACCCTTAGCCCAGGTGACGTCGTTCCCCCCGTATTGTCGCCGTAGGTCCTGCTTGGTAAACCAACCTCGGTCGCGCGAGAAAGTAACGACGCGAGCCGCTGATCCCGCAAGAATCGGCAACCCGCGAACGGCAGCCACGAGACGTGCTGCTCTCGGCCCCACCGGTCCGGTTTCGCCGGTCACCGGCACGGTTTTCCAAGATTCAATCTCGATTCCATATTTCGTGGAAGCTTCTCGAAGAAAACCCTCATCGTGATACGCGTTGAGAAGGATCACTTTGCCTGTTCGGCGAAAAGCCGCGTCCGGCGACAATTGGACCGTCCTGCACGACGTTTGGCAGAATTCGTGCGCCATCCAATCTCGGTCCAACAGCGCGGATTCGTCGGCGACATCGCTCGTTAGGTCGAGTCGAGTTCGTGCAAGTCCAACGTGCGCATGCCACTGGAAGAGGGGGGTTTTGGGGGGGCCCAACATCACTGTGATTCCAGTCCCAACTTCCAGCCATTCGACGCCCATAGAAGATTGGTCGCGGAACATGTGGACTTCGACCCTGGGTTTCGAGGTTGGGCGCTGGGATGCCCATATTCGAAGAGCCTGTCGCTCGCGTTTGTTTCGGGCGACCACATGGAAAGGTTCCGCAATCTCGTCGGCGAGCGTGTTTAGCAGCCTTTCCGTATCGTCGCGAAGAAAGTATCGCTCGTCGTGCTTCACCAGCGTGGCGTAGATTCCCTTGGTGCCCAGCTCAATGGCATATCGAACCTTCGGCCGTTCGGCGCCCTTAGGGTAGGGAATTCTGTTGACGCTTTCGACGCCCAACAACCCCCGAATGTACTCTTCTGAATAGGGCGTGGCACTCATGAGGACCAGAACTGCGCCGGCTTCGAGCAGCGTTCTAAACGGATGCCAACGTGGTCGGATCGCTGGCCCAGCGGGAATTGGAGGGCCGTCATCGTCTGATAGCGAGGGGTCAACGTCCGCGTCCAAAACGCGCAGACGCACCAGCGGGCCACCATCTTCGGATTCGCCTAGCTCTGCCCAAAGGACTCCAAACCTCGCAGCCAGCGCTACTCGAAGGAATTCATCCCATTCGATTTGCTCTGAAGATAGTTCGGTCTCAACTTGGTCAAGTGCTGCCTGCATGGCTTCCAACGTGGGCGTGCTTTCGCGAAGTACCCGGGAGGCGTGCGAAAACGGGTCCATGGGAAGCCACCGTTCGTCGGGATTCCATGGCGTGGCACGTCGCTCGTAAATCATAGCCGCTAGTTCGACCTGGTTGTTGGGCGACACTCGAAGTTCGTAGGAGAGTGCCGCAAGCATTTCGGCAACGGTTGGCTTTCCCGTCAGCGTGCTTGAAAAGAATTCCTCATTCACCTTTAGTGCGGCGAGTCTCGGGATCAACTTTGTCCGGAACCAGTCGCGACGCTTTTCGCCAAGCCGACCCCAATCGTCTTTTTTCGTGGACAAATCGCGGCGCGCGGCCGCAAGGATATCGCCGATTTCTCCCTCTAGGATCAGGGGCCGTTCGAGACGTGCAACGACGCGCTCAGAGTTGACTTTCGGCTCGCCTTCTTTGCATCGCCTGGAAATCCTCGACCAGAGGTTCCTTTCGAAGGATTCCGGGCCGGCCTTCACCTTCGTGAAGTACTCGCTAATGTTGCCGGCCAGGTCCAAGATGGGCCGTAACGCGAACCAAATCTGTCGCAGGACCTGCGGGGCACCAGCTAACGAGTCGTCGCCCGGTGCGGGATGGAAGTAGTTGGGCAGCGCAGGCAACGCGTCGAGATTGTTGGCCCAAGGAAGGAGAATCGTTGGACAGGGGACTTCGCTCGCTGTGATTGCGCGGGACAACTCAACGGTTCCCTCGATTTCGCGGAGGAAGGAATCCTTGTGGAATTCATCCCACCAACTGATCAGGCCGGATGCCATGCTTCGGAGCGGACCTTCGCTGGTCGGAGATTGGACCTCTCGAAGCAACGCCCTCAGCTCCGTCGGCACCGTGAGTGCCACGGCGCCGTTTGGCAAGCGAATCGTGCGAGCCAGCCCCATATCGCGGGCGCAAAGGCGCGCTGAAAAGTCCTTTCGATTCGGGAAGCCGACGTTGGCCCGCTTTTCCGGAGTCAAATCCGCTTCTTTGAGAAGTTTCTGGACCCCGGTCAGGAATTCGCACCCCTCACCTGGCAATCGGGGTTTAGAGCAGCAGAAGCGGGCGATGAAGCGCCGGTAGGTCCTACTGTCCTCTTCAGCCGCTTCTCGCTCGTGAGCGGGCGCTTCGTTTGGGGCAGCACAGGCTCGAATTTTTCCTCCCGCAAGTACCACTGGCGTCTCCGGTGGCAGGTAGCTGAGGAGCGCAGCGCCGACACCTGTACCGGGGTGACCCGGTATTCCCCAAGTTGGGATTATGAAAAGTGATTTGGAGTTTGGAATTCTTGCCGAAGCCCTGGCTGCGGTTCGCGTTTTCCTCGTACGAAATGGCCAGTCAAGAAGGTTCACGGCACCAGGCCGCAAATCAAGCTGTGAGAGGACGCCAAAGTCCGGCGCGGAAACCAAGAGATTTACGACGGCGAGAAAGGCGGAGGCGAAAATGCCGA